>NZ_JBIIAW010000045.1:0-22843 GCF_044239695.1 Pseudolysinimonas sp.
CCGACGGTGCCCGCGCTCGCCTTCCCGGGCTACGGCGCGAGCGCGATCGGAGCGGTCGGATATCCCGGGGTGCTCGCCCAGAGCGGCGCGACCTCGCCCCTGTCGATGGCGAGCATCACGAAAGTGATCACGGCACTCGTGGTGCTGGAGTCGCACCCTCTCGCGGTCGGCGAAGCCGGCCCCACCGTGACGATGACGGCGGCCGATGCGGCGCTCTACGGCACCTACCTCGCTCAGAACGGCACGGTCTCGAACGTGCGGGCGGGCATGACCTTCACCGAGCGGGAGCTGCTGGAGCTCACCCTCATCAAGTCGGCGAACAACTACACGATGAGCACGGCGCTGTGGGCCTTCGGCTCACTCGAGGGCTACGTCGCGGCGGCGCGGTCGTGGCTGACGGCGCACGGGCTCGATCAGATCGTCGTCAACGAACCGACCGGGATCGACCCGTCCAATGTCGCCCCGGTGGATCAGCTGATCGAGCTCGGCAAGATCGCGCTCGAGCATCCCGTCGTCGCCGAGATCGTCAGCACCCGGGAGACCTCCGTGCCTCAGCTCGGGGTTCTGCCCAATACCAACAAGCTGCTCGGCATCAGCGGCGTCGACGGCATCAAGACCGGCACCCTCGACGACTTCGGCGCGAATCTGCTGTTCTCGGCCGACTACGCCGTCGGCGAGTCGACGGTCACCGTCGTCGGGGTGGTGCTCGCCGGACCGAACCACGACCAGATCGACGCCGACATCGTGACCCTGCTGGGCACGACGCTCGCGAACTTCACCGAGGTGGAGGTCGCCGCCGACGCCGAGGCGTTCGCACGGTACGACGCGATCTGGGGGGAGTCGGTGGTCGCCGTCGCCGCCGACCGCGTCACCCTCCTCACCTGGGCGGGCGCCCCCGTCGACGTCGAGGTCGTCACCGACGAGGTGCGCACCGGGACCGTCGGAGAGGATGTCGGCGACATCCGCTTCACGTCGGGACCGATGTCGGTCACCGTCGATCTGGAACTCGCCGCCGATCTCGACGACCCCGGACCGTGGTGGCGGCTCACCAACCCCGCGCTGCTGTTCTGACGCCTCAGAACCCCGGGCGCTTCGGCTGCACGTGGTCGCCCGACGACTGCTGACGGAGTCGCCGCAGGATCCACGGGCCGAAGTACTCCCGCGCCCAGCCGATGTCGTCGATGCGCGCGTGACGCCAGGGACGCTTCGGCAGCGGATCCGCCTCGAAGGGCTCCAGGTCGTGCGGCACGTTGAGCGCGTCGAGCACCATTCGCGCGATCGTCTGATGACCGACCGGGGAGAAGTGCAGGCGGTCGGGGGCCCACATCCTCGGGTCGGTCAGTTCGCGCAACGCCCACATGTCGGCGACGATCGCGTCGTGGCGCTTCGCGATCGCATGCAGGTTCTCGTTGTAGATGGCCACCTTGCCGCGGATGCGTCCCAGCACCGGCGTGCCGCCGATGTCGGGGCCGTTGAACATCACGACCGTCGCCCCGTCGCGTCGCAGTCGGGCGATCCCGGTGTCGAGACGCGACGCGACCTCGTCGGGGTCGGTGCCGGGGCGGATGATGTCGTTGCCGCCCGCCGAGATCGAGATGAGGTCGGGGCGGAGTTCGAGGGCGGGATCCACCTGATCGTCGAGGATCTGCTGAAGCAGTCGGCCGCGAATCGCGAGGTTGGCGTAGGCGAAGTCCTCGGCCTGCGCCGCGAGTACCTCCGCGACGCGATCCGCCCAGCCGCGATGACCGCCGGGCGATGCGGGTTCGGGGTCGCCGATGCCTTCGGTGAACGAGTCGCCGATCGCGACGTAGCGCGACCACGGATGACGAGAAGCCATACCTCTAGATTGGCACGAGGATGCGTCACTTTCAGGAGATCCGGCCCGCGTCAAGACCCCTTCGCCTTCGCCGCGGTAATGATTTGCTGTCTTCTCGTAGGCGAGACCCGCCTCGCACAAGAAAGTAGGTTCACCGTGGGAATTCTGGGATGGATCGTCCTCGGCCTCATTGCTGGCGCGATCGCTAAGGCGATTCTGCCGGGCCGTCAGGGCGGCGGGTGGATCGCAACGCTGATCCTCGGCGTCGTCGGCGCACTGCTCGGCGGCTTCATCGGAAGCGCCGTCTTCGGCATCGGTCTGGAAGAGTTCTGGTCGCTCCAGACGTGGATCGTCGCGATCGTCGGCGCGATCATCGTGCTCCTGATCTACGGCCTCGTCACGCGCGGCAGCCGCACGCGCGCCTGACGCACGACCGGCGAACGGCCGGAGTCGGAACGGAGGAATCCGGACCGGCTCCGGCCGTTCCTTGTCTCCGGGCGATCCCTGCGGAGCCGAGGGGATGACGGGGGCCGGTGACAGGATGCAGGAGTGAGCAAGCAGGACGGCAGCGGGCGGCAGACCACCGCGGCCTCGGCGGTCGACGATCTCACCGCGCACATCCTGCACGTCGACATGGACGCGTTCTTCGCCTCGGTCGAGCTGCTCGAGCATCCGGAACTGGTGGGAAAGCCCGTCATCGTCGGGCATCCGTCGCTGCGATCCGTCGTCACGGCGGCGACCTACGAGGCGCGCAAGTTCGGGGTGAACTCCGCGATGCCGATGGCGGTCGCGATGCGCCGCTGCCCGCAGGCGATCGTGCTCGAGCCGCACTACGACCGCTATCAGAAGTACTCGGGCATCGTCATGGATCTGTTCCGCGACATCACGCCGCACGTGGAGGTGCTCGGCATCGACGAGGCGTTCCTCGACGTCGCAAGCGCGCGGCGTCTGATGGGTACGCCCTGGCAGATCGGCACCCTCGTCCGGGAGCGGGTCTTCGCCGAGACCGGCTTGCGCTGCTCGGTCGGCGCGGCGTCGACCAAGTACGTCGCGAAGCTCGCCTCGAGCCGCTCCAAGCCCGACGGGCTCCTCGTCATCCCGGCCGCCGACACGCTCGCCTTCCTCCACCCGCAGCCGATCTCGGCGCTCTGGGGCGTCGGGGTGAAAACCGCCGAGAAGCTGGAGCGCCTCGGGCTCCGCACGGTCGGGGACGTCGCCGACATCCCGATCGACGCGCTCATCCGCGCCGTGGGTCCGGCCTCCGCCGCGCATCTGAACGCTCTCGCGTGGGCGCGCGATCCGCGGGCGGTGGTGACCGAGCACACCGAGAAGAGCATCGGCCACGAGCGCACGTTCGAGACGAACCTCGTCGGCCTCGCCGAACTCGAGAAGGAGATGCTGCGGCTGTCGAACGCCGTCGGAGTGCGCTTGCGCCGCAGCGGGATGCAGGCGCGCACGGTCTCGCTCAAGCTCCGCTTCGGCGACTTCTCGACGATCACCCGCTCGCGCACACTCGCCGATCCGACCGATCTCGGGCGTCGGATCTACGAGGAGGCGCGGTCGCTCTACGCCGAGTCGGGGCGCACCGGCGAACCCATCCGGCTGCTCGGGGTGCGCGGCGAGCAACTCACGGGGCGCGTGAGCGAGCCCGGACTCTGGGACGACGACGGCGACTGGCGCGAGGCGGAGCACACGCTCGACGCGATCACGGCGAAGTTCGGCAAGACCCTGGTGCGGCCAGCCACCCTGATCGGCGACGATCCCGACCGGCGGATGCCGATGCGGGGCACCGATTAGGGGGCGTGTCGGCGAGGTCGCGTATCGTCTTCTCAAGTGAGCGAGACGTCGGCTTCTACGCAGAACGGGGGGCCGGTCTTCCGGGCCACCGCCGCGGCCGAGCACCTCCCGCCGAGCTTCCCCGAGCGCGCCGCGCGCGGCACCGTCGCGAAGCTGCGGGCCTGGCAGGAGGAGGCCCTCGCCGCCTACCACGCGCGGACGACGCGCGACTTCCTCGTGTCCGCGACACCGGGGGCCGGCAAGACGGCGTTCGCCCTGCGGCTCGCCTCGGAGCTGCTGCAGGCCCGCGTGATCGACCGCGTCACCGTGGTCGCGCCTACCGAGCACCTGAAGAACCAGTGGGCCGATGCCGCGCACCGCGCCGGCATCCGTCTCGATCCCCGGTTCAGCAACAAGCACTCGCGCGAGTCCCGGCCGTTCCACGGCGTGGCCGTCACCTACGCGCAGGTCGCGGTGCGCCCCTCGCTGCACAAGGCCCTCACCGAGTCCAAGCGCTCCCTCGTCATCCTCGACGAGGTGCACCACGGCGGCGACGCGCTGTCCTGGGGCGACGCCATCCGCGAGGCGTTCGAGGGCGCGACGCGTCGGCTGTCGCTCACCGGCACGCCGTTCCGGTCGGACACCGCGCCGATCCCCTTCGTCTCCTACCTGCGCGATGAGCGCGGGGTGCGTCTGTCGCAGACCGACTACGGCTACGGTTACGGCCGCGCCCTCGCCGACGGCATCGTGCGACCCGTCGTGTTCCTGTCGTACGCCGGATCGATGCGCTGGCGTACGCGGCAGGGCGACGAGATGGAAGCATCGCTCGGCCAGGGCGACACGAACGACGTCACCGCGCAGGCCTGGCGCGCGGCCCTCGATCCGGGCGGCGACTGGATCCCGGCGGTGCTCGCCGCGGCCGACCGACGGCTCTCGGAAGTGCGGCGCGACGTTCCGGATGCCGGCGGACTCGTCATCGCGACCGATCATGTGACGGCGCGCGCCTACGCCACGATCCTCGCCGGGATCACCGGGCACGAACCGACCGTCGTGTTGAGCGACGAGGCGGGGGGCAGCGAGAAGATCCAGCAGTTCGCCGACGGCACGCAGCGATGGATGGTGGCGGTGCGCATGGTCTCGGAGGGCGTCGACGTGCCGCGGCTGATGGTCGGGGTGTACGCGACGAGCTCGTCCACGCCGCTGTTCTTCGCTCAGGCGATCGGACGCTTCGTCCGCACCCGTCGTCGCGGCGAATTGGCGTCGATCTTCGTGCCGAGCGTGCCGGTGCTGCTCGCACTCGCCGCCGAGCTGGAGCGCGAACGCGACCACGCGCTCGACCGCATCCGCGACGACGACGAACTGCTCGACGACGAGAGCCTCGAGCAGGCTCAGGAACGCGAAGCCGCTTCGGCGGATCTCCTCGATGAGTTCGAGTGGCAGGCGCTCGGGTCGGTCGCGACCTTCGAGAAGGTGCTCTACGACGGTCAGGACTTCGGCACCCTCGCCGAGCCCGGGAGCGCCGAGGAGTGGGAGTTCATCGGCATCCCCGGCATCCTCGAACCCGAGGACGTCAGCCGCCTGCTGAAGCTGCGGCAGGCGCGTCAGCAACGCCGAGGGGTCGAACGGTCCCGCGAGGAGCCGGCGCGCGAAGCCCCCGTCGCCCTGCACCGGACGCTCACCGAGCAGCGGAAGCTGCTCAACAGCCTGGTCTCGATCTGGGCGCGCACCACGGGGGAGACCCACGCGCAGGTCCACGCCGAGGTGCGGAGGATGGGCGGGGGGCCGGAGGTCTCCCGCGCCACGGTCGCGCAGCTCCAGGCCCGCATCGACATCCTGCGCAAGCGTGTGAACGGTCGCTGATGGCTCGGCAGTCTCTGCGCGCCCGGCTGCTCACCGCGGTGGCCGGTGACCCCGACGGGCGGGCGCCGTATGTGCTCGAGCTCGCCGAGGGCGACGACGCCGGCTACTTCGCCGAGGGATCCGCCCCGTGGGTCGTCCACGCCGGGATGGGCACCTTCGTCGCCGGCATCCGCGCCCTCCTGATGCAGGCGCTGCACCCCGGCGCGATGGCGGGCGTGCACGACTGGTCGCGGTACCGGGAGGACCCCCTCGGGCGCTTGTCCGGCACGGTGCGCTGGATCGTCGTGCTGACCTTCGGCTCGACAGCCCAGGCCGACCGGGAGACCGCGCGCGTCGGCCGGTTCCACGCGCGAGTCGCGGGGGAGTACACGGCGGGCGACGGCGAGGCGCGCCGGTACTCGGCGACGGATGGCGACCTGGTCGACTGGGTGCATGTCACCTTCGCCGACGCCTTCCTCACCTGCCAGGAGACCTGGGGCGACGGCATCCCGGGCGGACCCGACGCGTACGTGAACGACTGGGCGACCGCCGGTCGGCTGATGGGAGTGGCGGCTCCGCCGCTGACCGCCGCGGAACTCCGAGCGCGCCGCGACGGCTACCTCGCGCGCGGCGAACTCCGCGGCGACGACCGCTCCGCCGACGTCGTGCGGTTCCTTCGTCGCCCGCCGTTCCGCGGGTCCCTCGGCATCGCCTACCGCCTGCTCTTCGCGGCCGCGGTGGCGACCATCCCGGCGCCCTACCGGCGGATGCTGGGCCTTCGCCGCTCGATCTTCCCGGTGCGAGCGGTCACCGGGATCGTGCTGCGCCTCGCCCAGCGGGCGCTCGGCTCGGGCCCCCGGGCGCAGGATTTCGCCCGGATGCGCCTCCGCCGGCTCGAGGCCGCGGCTCAGAGCGAGTAGGCCGGCCCGGCCGGCGCCGGCGGTTGCGACGTCTTCTCGAAGCGGCGCAGTTCGGCCTCGGCCTGAAGCGCCATGCCGCGCAACGCCTCGATCAACACCGCGTCGCCCGGGCGCGACCGCGAGCCCTGGAGACAGAACGACCCGATGACGGTGCCGTCGGAGGCGTGGAGCGGGTACCCGGCGTAGAAGTTGATGTATGAGAGTTCGGTGAGCGGGTTGTCGGTGAAACGCGGGTCGGCCCGGACGTCGGGGATGATGACCGGCGCGCCCTCGGCGACCGTGTACTGGCAGAAGGAGAGATCGAGTGGCACCGACTCGGGCATCACATCCGTGTTGTTGCCGTAGTAGAGCCGATCGCCGTTGACGAGACTGACGACTGCGAGCTCGACCTTGAAGACCTTCTGGGCGGTCTCGGCGAGACGGCGGAGCACCGGCGAGCCTCCCTGGGCGGCGAGAGCGACGACCTCCTCGGTGCCGCTCCACTGCCAGATCGGGTCGGCCTGGGGCTCCCGTGCCTCGGCCCGGGGGCGGGCGTCGAGCAGGTGAGGCGCGACTTCGGTCGCGATCGACGTGCCGAGCTGCGCGTAGATCGCGCCCGGCGTGAGGCGTCCACGTCGATCCGGCGTGAAGTCGGCGGCCTCGAGGTAGGCGACGCCGTACTCGGCGACGACCCGGCGCGTCACCGCATTCAGCCGCTCGCGGTGCTTGTGGGCGAAGCGCGCGGCGGGACCGTCGAAGGCCGGGAGGGCGTCGACCGGCGGGATCCCGACGACGACCGTCGGCACGTCCGGCCGCAGGCGGGCGACGACGGCGGACAGCAGGTCGCGGAGGCCGCGCTCCCAGTCCTCGAGAGATGTGCGGCGTAGGGCGTCGTTGAGCCCGATCGCGACGACGAAGGCGTCGATCGGGTCGAGTTTGCGAACACCGACCCACGCCAAGGCCGATCGCATGTTCATCGATTCGGCTCCGACGACATCCAGGTCGCACCCTCGACCGGTGCGGTCGCCGAGGGCTTCGGCGAGGCGACCGGTGAGCGCATCCCGGTGCGAGTCGACGCCCCAGCCGGCGGTGAAGCCGTTGCCGAGCAGCAGCACGCGGTCGGCTCGGGGGTCGCCCGTGCGGGTCACGGCAGAGTCCTGCGGGCGCCGGTGCTTGCGGAGCTCGAGCAGGCGCAGGGCGTACCAGGCGCGTAGGGCGGCGCGCAACATCGTCGACACGATCACGTCCCCTTCGGGTGGGTCTTTTGATCTCCTGCCAGGCTAGACGGTCCCGTCTGTCCGCCGCGTGTCCCCCTTCGCGTCACAATCCGATGAGTGGGGTGCTCCGAATGCCCGAGATCAGGATCGCGACGCTCAGCGGAAGTCGCGGGAACGGTGCAGCACTCCGGCGCTGAGCGGCTCGAAGGCATCGGCGAGCAGGTTGGTGACGCCTTCCTCGCTCCGCTCGAGGATGCCGCGCACCAGCAGCGCGGGAGACTCCCGGGCGACGCGGCGGTAGCGCTTCCAGACCCCGACCGAGCAGATGACGTTGACCCAGCCGTGCTCGTCCTCGAGGTTCATGAACGTCATCCCGCTCGCGGTACCCGGCCGCTGGCGGTGGGTGACGAGGCCGGCGACTTCGACCCGGCGCCCGGATTCGTGCGTGCGCAGGGCCGCCGACGGCAGCACGCCCCGCTCATCGAGCGCGGCCCGCAGGTGCGCGACCGGGTGGTCGTCGACCGAGATGCCGGTCGCCCAGAGGTCGTCGCGTAGCACCTCGAACGACGTCGGGTCGGCGAACAGCGGAGGCTGCACCGTGACGATGCTCGACGGCAGGAACTCGGCGCGATCGCCCGCCGCCGCCCCCGCACGCCAGAGCGCCTCGCGCCGCCCGAGGTCGAAACCCTCGAACGCGTCGGCACTCGCCAGGGCCTCCAGCTGCGCCGTCGTCAGACCGACCCGACGCACGAGATCCTCCATCGAGGCGAACGGCCCGCGGTTCCGCGCCGCGACGATCCGCTCCGCGACCGCCTCCCCGATGCCGCGCACCCCCGCGAGCCCGAGCCGCACGGCGGCGCCGCCGTCTCTGCGGTGGGCGGCCGTGGCGTCGGGGGCGGAGCGATCGAAGGCGGGCACCGGCGGCTGCTCGGCGAAGCAGGCATCCAGCCCCGTCTCGTCGACCACCCCGGTCCCCTCGAGAGGGCTCTGCTCGTCACGAGGGCTCTGCTCGTCACGAGGTTCGACGGTCGCGAACACCCCGGAGCGGTGGATGTCGGGACGCCGCACCTCCACCCCGTGGCGTCGGGTGTCGGCGACGAGGGTCGCGGGGGAGTAGAAGCCCATCGGCTGCGCCCGCAGCAGCCCGGCGAGGAACGCCGCCGGGTAGTGCAGCTTCAGCCACGACGACGCGTAGACGAGCAGCGCGAACGACAGGGCGTGGCTCTCGGCGAAGCCGAAGTTGGCGAACGCCTGGATCTGCCCGTAGACGATGTCGATGCCCGCGTCATCCACTCCTTTCGCGCGGAGCCCGACGGCGAGCTTCTCGCGGAGCGACTCGATCCTGACCTTGCCGCGCTTGGACCCGAGCGAGCGGCGCAGCAGGTCGGCCTCCTCGGCATCGAGCCCGCCGAGGTCGCGGGCGATCTTCAGCACCTGCTCCTGGAACACCGGAACGCCGAAGGTCTTGTCGAGGATCGGCTCGAGGTCGGGATGCAGGTACTCGAACGGCTCGCCCAGCTTGCGCCGCACGAACGGATGGACGGCTCCGCCCTGGATCGGACCCGGCCGGATGAGCGCGATCTGGATGACGAGGTCGTAGAACCGTCGCGGCTGCAGCCGGGGGAGCAAGCCCATCTGCGCCCGGGACTCCACCTGGAAGACGCCGATCGCGTCGGCCCGGCAGAGCGCGTCGTAGGTCGCCGCTTCCTCCTTCGGGATCGTCGACAGCGTGAGTTCGCGCCCGAAGACCGACCGCACCTGGTCGAACGAATGCTGGAGGGCGGACAGCATCCCGAGCCCCAGCAGGTCGAACTTGACCAGGCCCATCCAGGCGCAGTCGTCCTTCTCCCACTGCAGTACGGTGCGGTTCGCCATGCGCGCGTGCTCGATCGGCACCACCTCGCCGATCGGACGCTCGGTCATCACCATCCCGCCCGAGTGGATGCCGAGGTGCCGTGGGAAGCCGAGCAGCTCACCCGAGAGGTCGAGCACCGGGCGGGGGATGTCGCGGAGGTCCTCGACCACCGGATCGCCCCAGCGTTCGAGCCGCTTCGACCAGGCGTCCTGCTGCCCGGGACCGTGGCCGAGCGCCTTCGCCATGTCGCGCACGGCGTTGCGCGGCGTGTAGGTGACGACGTTCGCGACCTGCGCGGCGTTCTCGCGGCCGTAGCGCTCGTAGACGTACTGGATGACCTCCTCCCGCCGGTCGGAGTCGAAGTCGACGTCGATGTCGGGCTCCTCGTCGCGGATGCTCGACAGGAACCGTTCGAACGGCAGGTCGTAGTAGATCGCGTCGATCGCGGTGATGCCGAGCACGTAGCAGACGGCGGAGCTCGCGGCCGAGCCACGACCCTGACAGAGGATGCCGGCACCCTTCGCGAAGTCGACGATGTCTTTCACGAGCATGAAGTAGCCGGGGAAATCCTTCGCGGCGATGACATCCAGCTCGCTCTGCAGCCGGCGGCGGTGGCCCTCGGGGAGGTTCGGTCCGTACTTCTCGGTGGCCCCCTTCCAGGTCTCGGCGGCGAGCCAGCCCATCAGGGTGAGGCCGTCGGGCACATCCAGTTGCGGCAGGCGCGGGGTGGCGCTGCGCAACTCGAACGCGGTCTCGCGGGCCAGGGTCGCCGAGTACTCGACGGCACCGGGATATCGGGCGAACCGCCGGGCCATCTCGAAGCCCGACCGCAGGTAGCCGCCCCCCGCCGCGGGCAGCCAGGGCTCGTGCTGGTCGAGGCTCGCGCGCGCCCGCACGGCGGCGAGGGCCGTGGCGAGCGGAGCGCTCTCGGGACGGGCGTAGTGCACGTTGCCGGTCGCGACGATGGGCAGGCCGAGGTCGTGTGCGAGTTCGGCGAGGGCGTCGTTGCGGTCGGAGTCGAGCGGGTCGCCGCGGTCGGTGAGCTCGACGATCACGTTGTCGCGGCCGAAGCGTTCCACGAGCGCGGTCAGCTCCCGGGCCGCCGCCTGGCGTCCGTGGGTCGCGAGGGCCTGACGCACGGTGCCCTTGCGGCATCCGCTCAGCACTGCCCAGTGCCCGTCGTCGGGCCCGCCGGCGATCTCGGCGAGCTGGTCGAGGTCGTACACCGGGCGACCCTTCTCCCCGCCGCCGAGGTGCGCCTTCGTCAGCGCCAGCGACAGCCGGTGGTAGCCCTCGACGCCGCGCGCGAGCACGAGCAGGTGCGCGCCCTCCGGATCCGGGATGCCGTTCTGCGGGCTGCGCAGGCCGAGCGACAGCTCCGCGCCGTAGACACTCGGCATCCGGTGGGCGAGGGCGGCTTCGGCGAATCGCACGGCCCCGTAGAAGCCGTCGTGATCGGTAAGGGCGATCGCCTCGAGGTTGAGCCGCTTCGCCTCCTCGACGAGGTGCTCGGGCATGCTGGCGCCGTCGAGGAACGAGTAGGCGGAGTGCACGTGCAGTTCGGCGTACGGCACGACCGGTTCATCGGGGCTCTCCAGCGTCGGCGCGACGTATTTCGGGCGGTGGTTGTGCGCGGTCGCGCCGTCGGGTTTCGGCGCCTGCCCCGACATCCGTCGCTCGAGTTCGCTCCAGTCGTAGGGCGGGTTGTGCCAGCCGCCCATGTCAGTACTCGCGTCCTAGGCTGCGGGCATGGCGACGGAAGTGCTGTCGGCGGTCGGCCGATACGACGGGTTCTTCGAGGTCGTCGGGGTGAAGAAGCCCGGCGGACAAGGCTGCTGGTGCATGGCCTACCGCGACTCGCGGGTGCCGATCGACGAGCGCGCCGCCTATATGGAGAACCAGTGCGCGACGGACCCGGGGCCGGGGGTGCTCGCCTACGTCGACGGCGAGGTCGCCGGTTGGTGCTCGGTCGCCCCGCGCTCGACCTACCGCCGGTTGATGAACTCGCACACCATTCCGACGCTCGATGATCGCGACCCCTGGTCGATCGTGTGCTTCGTCGTGCGGGCCGGGTACCGCAAGCGGGGGATCATGCACGACCTCCTCGACGGCGCCGTCGCCCATGCGAAGAAGCACGGGTCGACGGTCGTCGAAGGGTACCCGGCGGAGGTCGGCGCCGACCGGGTCGACGTGATCTCGGGCTACGTCGGTACGACGGCGTTGTTCGAGGCGCACGGCTTCTCGCGAGCTTCGGAGACGACGGGGAGGTCGGGCGGTCGGCCGCGCTGGCTCATGCGTCGGGAGCTGTGAGGTCGGGGGGTCGATACGCGTGCCGTTGCGCGGCGCGCTACTCAACCCGCGGGAGCGCTCAGTCGTAGCGTCCATGGGCCCACCAGCCTCGGGAGTCGAGCACGAGCAGCCACGCCTCCCCGGAGGCATCCACCACCTGGAACCGCTGGGCCGCCCGGGAGGTCGCCGGATCCCACCAGCGTTCCTCGAGCGGCCACGGCCCCGCCCAGGCGGTGAGATCGCGACGGGTCCCCGTGGGCGACACGATGACCGCCGGGGACGCGCTGAGCACCCCGCGCTCGGTGACCGACACCGGGGCCCCGCGCACGTCTTCGACCCCGATCTGCCGGGGGATCTCGTACACCGTCGCCGGATGCGGCGGGGGCACCGCTCCCGGCCACGGACGTCGCGGGTCGCGCGCGAGCACCGGACGATCCCCCCAGGCCACCCGCTGCTGGCGGTCGGCCGGCATCCGCCCGCCCGCCGGGACGGCGGTGCCGACGCCTTCGTGGCCGAGCATGCCCTGCACCCGGCTCAGCCCGGAGTGCACCCCCTCATCGGGGCCGGTTCCCCAGATGCCGCGTTCGTGCGCGCCGACCGGGTCGACGGTCTCGGGGGTGAGCCGCACCCGGGCGACGGGGGAGCGCAGTTCTCCTGCGATCGCGTCGAGTTGCCAGCGCACCCGGTCGACGACCTCGCTCGCCGTGAACGAGCGCGGATGCAGCCACACCCGGTCGCTAATCTCGCCGTCGGCGCCGAGCAGCTCGACCCGCAGAGCCGTGCAGACGAGCCGCTGTTCGAGCAGGTCGTCGAGGAACCGCTCCGAGGCCGTGCGCACGCCGAAGGCGATCTGGTCGGCACGATCGAGCGGAGGCTCGAACTCGACGACCGCGTCGACGTCGCGCGGCGGGATGCGCGGGGCCGCCGGCCGGGGATCGCGTCCAGCGGCGAGGGCGTGCAGCCGCGCGCCCAGCGGACCGAAGCGGGCGATGACATCCGTCTCGGCGAGAGCCGCGAAGGCGCCGAGGGTGCGGATGCCGAGCCGGGGGAGCAGCCCGACCAGCTCCGGGTCGTCGAGCAGCCCGACCGGGAGCGGGGCGAGGAACGCCGCCGCGGCCCCGGCCGGCACGATCGTGACGGGGGACCCGTCCGCCGGGATCCAACGGGCGGCGCGCTCGGCGGCGAACAGCCCGTCGGCGATCCCGGCGCGCGCCTGCGGCACCCCGAGTTCGTCGAGCGTGCCGAGCAGGGCGAGCGCGGCCGCCGTCTCGCCGCCGTAGTAGCGGGCAGGGCCCCGGGAGCGCACCGCGACCATCCCGGGCCGCAGCGGATGCACGCCGGGCAGGGCGCCCTCGAGAGCCGCGAGCACCGGTTCGAACATGCGGGCGTCGAGCGCGGGGTCGTAGCGCAGCAGATGGATCGCCGGACACCGCGCCTGCGCCTCGCGCTGGCGCATCCCGCGGCGCACCCCCTCGGCCCGGGCCGCGGGGGTGCAGGCGAGCACGACGTTCTTCTCGATCAGCGCGACCGGGGCGTCGCCCGGCAGCCGTTCGGCCTGGGCGTGCGCGTGCACCGGCCAGTCGGGGCACCACAGCACGAGCAATCGAGGGGGTGCCTGTTCGAACATGTGTTCGAGTGTGTCATGCCCGTCCGACGATGGGAACAGCTCGCCAGAGAGCGGGCGGCTAGACCCGCTCCGGCACGGCGAGCCGCGCCGCGAGCAGCACGTAGGCGGCGGCGAACGAGCGCCGCATCCAGGTCACCACGCGCGGGCGCCGGATGACCTGCGCGCGGAAGCCGGACGCGAACAGCCCGTAGAGGGCGAACACCACGAAGGTCGCCGCCATGAAGATCCCGCTGAGCAGCAGCATCATCGGCAGGGTGTCCGGCCGCCCGGGGTTCACGAACTGCGGCAGGAACGCGAAGAAGAAGATCGTCAGCTTCGGGTTGAGCAGGTTGATGAGCACCCCCGTGCCGATCACCCGCCACGGCGACCGCGGGGTCGCGTCGGCGTCGGCGACGAGCGAGCTGCGGTCGCGCCAGGTCAGCACCGCGAGGTAGATCAGGTACGCGACACCGAGGTACTTCACGACGTTGAAGGCGACGGCGCTCGTGTGCAGCAGGGCGGCGAGACCGGTGATCGCGGCGATCAGGTGCGGGATGATCCCGACGGTGCAGGCGAAGGCCGCGAGGATGCTCGCGCGGGCGCCGCGGGCGAGTCCGGCCGCGATCGTGTACAGCGCGCCCGTGCCCGGGGTCGCGACGACGACGAGGGTCGTGATCCAGAACTCGATGCTCACGGCGCCTCCCTACTCACAGGGGCGAACCTAGTCGCATACTTCGATCATGGAAACTCCGCGCTGGACGCCGCTCGCACTCGTCTACCTCGTGCTCGCGATCGTGGGCCTCGTCGGCACCTGGACCTTCAACATCCTCGCCATCACGTCGGGGTCGGACTTCGTCGGGGAGTGGTTCTCGAACGGCTTCGCGACCCAGTCGCTGCAGCTCGATCTGCTCGTGCTCGCCGTCGCCGTCGGCGCGTTCCTCGTCGTCGAGGGGCGCCGGATCGGGATGCGCCGGGCGTGGCTGTTCCTGCCGCTCGCCGCCGTGACCGCCGCCGCGTTCGCCGTACCGCTCTTCCTCGCTCTGCGCGAACGCCGTCTCGCGGCGCCCCGTTCCTGACTCTCGGGATTCCGTGGGGCAGTCAACGTAGAGGGACCGAGGGGTCGGATTTCCGAGAGTTAGGAACCCAGCTCGACCTTCACCGTCACGACGTCGTCGATCCCGAGACCTTCGGCCTTCCGCACGGCCTTCTTGAGCGGCAGCACGTAGACGCCCTCCTTCGACGGGAAGATCGAGGTGCGCCAGGTCGTCGCGCCGATCGTCGCGGTGACCCTGACCGAGCCGAAGCCGCGCGGGACGCCTGCGGCGAACTCGCGGATCTCCGCCGACTCCTCGGCGGGCAGGCTCACGAACGTCCAGGTGTCGGTCGCGCGGGCATCCCAGGCCCACACCGGCGCGTCGAACAGGTAGATCACGCTCCGACTCTAGGGAGCGACGCCGACTCTAAGGAGCGACGCTGCGCAGGGGCACGATGTCGCGCACCCGAGGTTCGACGGGAGCCACCTGCTGGTCGACGCCCGGCAGCCACAGTCGCCGCGACTTCGCCCGGCCCTGCCACGACGCGGAGACCGACGAGGCGGTGACCTGACGCGCGGTGAGGTGGCCGAATCCCGAGCCGAGCCCCACCCAGGCGCTTTCGGAGACCGTGAGGGCGGCATCCGTCTGCGGCCACTCGCCGAGCGACACCAGCACCGCCTCGCGCTGCCGCAGCCGCGCGGCGAGTTTGCCGGCGGCGGCCTCGGGAACCCGGGCCCGCCCCTCCCGCACCGGCGGTTTCACGAGCACGACCGAGACGACGTCGACGAGCGCCGAGACGACCGACATCCATTGCTGGCCGGGATGCGGCACGAGCACGAGCCGCTCGAGGTCGATCCCGAGGCCGGCCGCCGCCTCGACACCGATGTCGGGAAGACCGACGATCGCGCACCAGGCTCCCGCCGCCGACGGACCCTGGAGCAGCGCGAGGGCGAGGGTCGTCGACGCCGTCACCTGGTACCGCCCGCCCGCGGCGAGCGCCCCGCCGGGCAGCAGGTCACCCAGCGCGGGGTGGGTGGGGATGGCGCGGGTGTCGAGCCGGTTGCGCTGCATGCCGCGGATGCGGGCCTGCAGCGCGCGCACCGTGTCGGCGCGCGCGTCGACAGGCTCGGCGACGACCGCCGCTGCCGAACCCGACTCGAACATGTGTTCGATCCTGTCACGCTCGGCCGACAACCGCATCGACAGGCGTAACGTCGAGATCATGCGCTTCGGCTTCCACTTCATGGACTTCAACCTCCCCGGCGAACCGGCGAGTCTCGCCCGGGCGATCGCCGCCAGCGCGCGGGCGACCGAGGAGGCGGGTGGATCCTGGTTCACCGCGATGGACCACTACTTCCAGATGGAGGTGTACCGCACGGCGCACGACCCGATGCTCGAGGGCTACACCGTCCTCGGCTTCGCTGCGGCGCACACGAGCCGCGTCAAGCTCGGCACCCTGGTGACCGGCATCACCTACCGGCATCCCGGGGTGCTGTCGAAGATCGTCACGACGCTCGACGTGCTCTCGGAAGGCCGCGCGATGCTCGGCGTGGGAGCCGCCTGGTACGACCGCGAGCACCACGCCCTCGGAGTTCCGTACCCGGCGATGGCGGAGCGCTTCGAGCGGCTCGAGGAGACGATCCAGATCGCCCTCCAGATCGGGGGAAGCGGCGAGCGCAAGACGCTGCGGATGGTGGCGCAGTACGCCGACATCTGCAACCTCAACGTCACCGAGCCGGAGGAGGTCGCCGCCCTCGGCATCGAGCACGTGCAGCTGCGCAACCGCGTGCCCGACCCGGCCGGCTACATCCGCGCGTTCGGCGAGAAGGTCGCGCCCCGGCTCGCCGACATCCAGACCGCCTGAGAGACTCGACCGTGCTGTTCGGGGTGCCGGTGGAGACGCTCGTTCCCGGCGCCGCGGTGCTCGCCGTCGTCGTCGGGCTCCTGCTGTGGCGTCCGTGGCGTCGGCATCCGGAACCGGTCGCGGTGCGGTTCACCCCGCACGCCGTCGAGCGGATGGCGCAGCGCCGGGTCAGTGAGGCGCAGGTGCGGGAGGTGCTCGCGCATCCCGATCGGGCCGTGGCGACGACATACGAGTCGCCCGACGGCGGCGAGCGCGACAGCGTGCGCCTCGAGCGGGGCTTCCGCCGGCGTCTGCTCAAGGTCTGGGTGCCGGCCGACTGGCGTGCGAACGGGATCGTCGCCGTCAAGTCGGTCGCCTGGCAGTATTCGGAGACGCTTCGGATCCCCGGCGCCCGGGCAGGACGGATCATCGGACGGGGCGGCCAGACGATCCGGGACCTCGAGCGCGCGTACGACGTCCGCATCTCGGTCGACGGCGGGATGGGTCTGGCGCGCATCGTCGGGGACGACGCCGGCTCCGTCGCGAGCGCCCGCCGCGAGATCCGGCGGCTCGTGCGCTGAGCCCTGCCGAAAAAGGAGGAAGGCCCCGGATCGTGAGATCAGGGGCCTTCACACTCGTGCGCGAGGGGGGACTTGAACTCTGAGCGGACCCCAGAGGAGACGGGGGAGCCTATCGAGTAGCCCTAAACGACGATGCTCTAGCGTGCGCCACGCTCACCACGACACCTGTTCGATGCCGGGTCGTTGTGGGGGCTGGCGTGGGGGATCGACCCGAGAGAGGAAACATCGGATTTTTTAGCGCCTCGTGCCGCTAAGGGCGCTACGCGCGCCCACCGCGCGCATTAGGGGTTCGTGGGTTCAGCACCTAGCGCTACCGGAAGATTGCAATCGGTGTCACCACGACGGCTGGGCCACTAACTTCTAGCTCCGCGTCCAGCCCAAGCTGCTTCGCCTGCGGCGAGCGAAGTGATTGGGCGAGCTCCTCGCGCTTCTCGGCGGGAACCATTGCGAGCATTCCGCCCGTCGCGTCTCCGACCACAACTACCTCATCGTCGCGCAACACACGTTGGACCCGCACGAACGCGGTCGCGTCAAGATCCCACTCGGCGCTGATGACGTACTCGCGCTTGAGCTCAGCAACGACCTTGAAACCGAGGGTGCCGGGGACCGTGATCGTGACGGAGGTCTGCTGTTGGTTTCCAGCGAGTGCCGTGAAGGCAGCCATGCTCTCCCGCGTTCCCGCGTCGATGTCAACCGATGCATTGGGGAGCTTCTCGACAAAGCCGAGCATCGGAAGGAAGCGGGCAAGAACATCGACAAGAGGCCCGAGACCTGCCGCAACGACTCGTCCATCGAACTCAACAAACGACTTGCGACTGGCGGGGGCGGCGTCCGCCGCAGCATCCGCCCGATCGATGACGCGGATTTCATCTCGCCCGTCGAGCAAGTTGTAGAGACGCTCGAACTCGGATGCCGCGACCTGTCGGATCACCATTTCCGTCTCGCGTTCGTTGGTCCCGCCGACGCCAGCATTCGCGCCGAGCCCGCGCCTCCGAGGGACACCCCTGCATCGCCCTTCACTGAGCGGGTTTCGCGAGAACGCTCTTCGTCGATTTGCCCGCCTTCAAGCTGAGCAAGAAAGGTGCGCGTCAACTCGCGGTCGAGGTAAAGGAAGTCCCTGATTGCCTTGAGGGGAGCGTACGCGTCGGGCGGGGTCGACGCCCGACCGATCGGGAGTCGAGGGCATGAGCGCCCTTCGCGCGAACGTCGGTCCGATTTTTTTCCTGTCACACTCGGGGCCGTGGCGGAACTTGTGGAGACAGCATCCTCGGGCGGCAGAGTCTGCGCGTTCTGCGGAAGCACCGCGACCTTGACGCGAGAACACGTATTTGGGGACTGGCTCAGCAAGATCGGGCTAGGTGACGAGCCGGCGGAGCTGGTCGCTGGCTCGCTCAATCAGCTTGGCAAGAAGTTGGGCCCGACACGTCCGTTCCAGACCAAGGTCAAGAACGTCTGTGCGACCTGCAATAACGGATGGATGGGTCGGCTTGAGGAGACCGCCAAGCGGGTGCTGACGCCCCTGGTTCTCGGCGGTTCCGGCCAAATAGAGAGGCCGGATCAGGGCGCTATCGCGGCGTGGATTCAGAAGACGGCCCTCATGGCGATGTACGTATCCTCCGCCGAAGACAGGGCAAACGGTCACGGGCTCCCTCCCCAGGAGTACGCGTTGCTCTACCGAAACCGAGACCGCATGGAGCCAACTGCCAACAGCAAGTTCTGGGTTGGCAGCTACTCGGGTGCGCTTCGTCAGGGCGGCGTGTGGGTGACCCCGATCGCAGTGAATGTAGATGGGTACCCCGAACCAGAGTTTGCCCACGGATACTCGATGACGATTGCCCTCGGCGCGGTCGTGTTTCATGGCGTTCGTTTCACTGAACTTCCGTTCGGTCACGGTGTGGCCGCTTCGCCGCCTCTTGTTCAGATATGGCCTGGTTCCGACGACGCTGCGATGCCCACAGAAGCCAGCGTTTCCAACGAGGAGTTCTTGCCTGTGGCTCAGGGACGTCGGCTCCTTCTCGGCGACGAGGGGCTAAGTCTCCGTCCGCTGAGCTCGGCGATCAACTCGCCCGACAGCGAGTTGGTCGGCACTGCTCTGAGAATGCCCACGCCATGTGGCAAGGGTCACTTCATCTTTTACCCCGCCGCATTCGCTCAAGATGGTATGCAGGGGCGATTCCTCTGGTTCCACGTTTCCTGCGATTGCGGCATCGCATATCTGATTCATGTCCGCGACGACGGCGCGCACGTGAGGTCAGCAGGAGAGCCAGGCCGAATCGTGGCGGAGTTCGAGGATCTCCCCGGCGAAGAGCTTGTCTACGACGACGGGACCGTGCCGTTCACCTGCAAACGGGACTCCAAGGCAACGGGATAGCCCCGCGGTCGCCGATCAGGGAATGCCCGGCGGGGCTTGTGGAGAGCGTACTCATCGGGCGCTAAGCGCACCATGCTTCGCCGCGTGAGGCGGGCCGTCTATGGACGAAGCTGCGTCACGACCGCGAGCGTCGGAGTCGCGTCGCCGTCCAGCACATCCCAGACCAGCTCGTTGTCGGGCTCTGTCACGAACCATGCGTAGGTACCACTGGCGAGGTCTTTCAGATGACGCTTTGCCGGTGCGGAGTTACGCGAGGTAAACGCGGAGAGAAACCGGCACGATGCAGTCGGGATGCCCTGCGCCTCTGCCCACGCCAGCAGGCGTGCCTTGCGCGACTCACTGATTTCACCGCCGGTTGCCACAGCCTCGATGATCCAGAAGGTGATGGGAGTCTGTCCCGCGTCGACAATCAGAGCGTCGGGAAGGAGAGTGGAGACGTCGATCTCGATTCCAACGTGGCCAAGCAGCTGCGCGTCAGCCACGTAGATCTTGTCGCCCGGTTCGGAGATCGTGAGTACTCGCGGCGTCGAGAGTTTTCTCGGTGCCCACTCCTCGATGACGCCCTTGAGAATGAGTGAGGCTTCACCGGGTTCGAGGAGCCGGTGCTGCCCGCCAGGGAGGGTGACATCGATCACATGCGCCTCTTGCGCGAGCTGGTGGGCGCTCAAAGCTTTCACTCGGCCAGATGTCGACATGTGATCTTCAGTCCACTCGAGGACTGCGGCGATCAACTCCTCGCCCTCAAGTTGCGGGTCGAAGAGCGCGGCGAAGTGATCGGCAAGCTGCCAGCGCGGTGTCGGGCTGGAGGTCTGAAGATCGCCCCGACTGACCACGGCCCCATAGTCGCGCCACTGCGGGAGCGTCTCGTCTCGAAGCGTTTCCCTGGTGTTGTCGGCATAGCGCGCCGCGAATGTGATTCCCCAGCTCGCTTCGAGCTCCGCTACCTTGCGCTTGCTCTGCGCAGCCGCTCTATGCCAGGCGTCGCGATCTGCGGGAGAGTCGTGACCGAGGGCCGGATCGTTGAGCCAGAGGCCCATCGTTGGACGAAGGTAGCGCTGCTCGGCCCCTTCCGATTCGTCGTGAACGGCCCCGACATAGATCAACGCCGACAGGCCTGCGGCAGCAAGAGGGTTGCTGAGCACGGAATCGAAGGCGGCTGGCGGAAAGATCAACGCAAGCCGCTCGGCGCAAAGGGCGACGTTGACGACCGGGAGGTGAATCGTCATGAGCCACCTACTCCTCGGTAAACGATCGAGAGCGCGGTCTCGAGTTCTCCGGCACTAAGCCCCTCCCATGAGGCGAGCGTCTGCCTATCGGGCAGAGGCAGCGCGGCGAGTTCATAGGAGCTGACAGCGACAGATCCGGAAATACAGCGCATAAGGCGATCGAAGGTCTGAGATGCCAACATTCGAGCGAGCGTCGAGCGCGAGATGAGAGGTTCATCGACTGTGGGCCGAAGCACGTTCAGATGATTCTCGACCACGACGCTGCCGCCGAGCCCGTCGAGGTCGGCCTGGGTCAGCTCGGTCACGACGAGACGCCTCGGTTGTTCCGGAGCGGTGGTGCGCTGCACAAGAACCGCGGGGCCGGCCAGCTCCATAACCTCGCGATCGGCGACCCCGCGGAGAGTCACGTAACGCATGGCGTTGCGCTTAGCATCCCGTTCGATCGAGCCACCGTCGATGTCGGCCGCCCAGAGCACGTAACGTCGGTCGGTCGCGGGGCGAGGGTGCAGATCCTTTCTACGCCGGTTCCAGACAAGCGGCCCAGTCGAGGCGCGCCATCCCGCGGCCTGAAGGGTGAGCGGCAGTTTCGTCGCAGCGGCGGCGAGAGTCGCGTCAGACGACTCTCGGGGCAGGAGCCACGGATCGCTGCCGCGTGGCGAAGGTACCCGTGCGACAGGTGCGAGCGTCCCGTTGATTCGCGAGATCTCTGCGGATCGTGCTCGCCGCGGGGTGAATACCGCGAGGCACGTTTCTTGGAGGACGCCGGTGAATGTGCCACTCCGCTTATGGACAAAGGTGAGAGAGCGGAGCGGGGCACTCTCGCCAAGCCTTTCGCGGAGTCGGTGGAAGTAGAGCCCCGACGCGAAGCTCGTCGGGACAAGAGCTGAGATCGCCCCATCCTCCGCGGTCTTGCCGAGTGCATTCGCGACGAACATCGCATAGAGATTCGCGTGGCCGTACAGCGAGTCCGAGAACTGCTCGCGTCGAGCGGGCGAAAGTCGCTGGCGACCGTAGGGCGGATTCATGATCCACGTGTGCGCCGGGGGCAGATTTGGGTCCAGTCCGTCGCCGACTCTGGCAAGGGCAGGCAGCGGTCGTCTCAGTGACTCAGGCACCCGCGCCAACGTCGGCAGCATCTCAGCGGCGAACGTGACGTTAGCGAAGTAGACCGCCCAAGGATCGGAGTCGATGCCCTCGATGACGTTCGGCAGGGCTGCGAGGGTGATCGTCGGGTCAGCCGATCGGCTTGCCTGAAGATGCTCTCGGAGCGCGGGCAGGATGAGTGCGCCTGCGCCGACCGCAGGATCGCGGAGAAGTCCGGGCAGGGCTCGCGGATCAATGCCGAAGCCGAGCGCCTTGCGGGTCATCGCCCAGAGACGTTCTGACAAGTCTCGCGGCGTGTAGTGCTTGCCATACATGGCGCGTTCCGCGGAGTCGAGCGACCCCACGTAGCGAGCGCCAAGATCCCACGCGTCGTAGTGCTCGCCGATGTCTTCAGGTTGAGGAATCGGGGCCGGAGGCTGGTAATCCAAGGCAACGTCGAGGTCGAGCCATGAGTGCGACAGACCAGCCCTGAGAGCGCGCGCTGCCCACCATCCGCGAAGCGGTGCGAGAGCCGCGTGCAGCTCCGGGTGCGGCGCCGAGCGGCTCGGAACGAGTCGCAAATTCGGCGTCCCTGACATGCGTCTCACGATAGCCAGGCGCGACGACTCTCCAGGGTGCCTCGCCGAGAGCAGCATTCGCCTCAGCCCCGGAAGCGAGCTACTTAGACTCGTAAGGAGGAGCCAGCAGGTCCGCGAGCGAGACCCGAGCGCGGCGGCGATCTTGAACCATGTCGCGCCACAAACGCAAAGAGGCCCGGTTTCCCGGGCCTCACTCGCGTGCGCGAGGGGGGACTTGAACCCCCACGCCCTTTCGGGCACTAGCACCTCAAGCTAGCGCGTCTGCCATTTCCGCCACCCGCGCGAGTGCGCCGCCGTCGTGAGAAATCACTGGGCGACCGAGGATAGACACTAGCACGCAGCTCCCAGCCTCTCCGACCGGGCCCGTCGCCGCGGGCAGCTACTCTGGACCGATGGCGGATGACGAGCTCGAGCAGACCGCCGCGATCGCGCGGGACCTCATCCGCTTCGAGACCGTCAACTTCGGCGGCGGGCGCAGCAACGGCGAGACCGAGGCCGCGGAGTACGTGGCCGCGAAGCTGGAATCCCTCGGACTGACCCCGCAGCTCGTCGACGCCGCACCCGGCCGCACGAGCGTCGTCGCCCGCGTGCCGGGCCGCGACCCGGCGCGTCCGGCGATGGTGCTGCACGGTCACCTCGACGTCGTGCCGGCCGACCCCGCGAACTGGAGCGTCGACCCGTTCGCGGGCGTGGTCAAGGACGGCATGCTGTGGGGCCGGGGAGCTGTCGACATGAAGGACATGGATGCCATGATCCTGACCTCGCTCGACGACATCCTGTCCTCGGGGGATTTGCCGGCCCGTGAGCTC
>NZ_JBIIAW010000137.1:0-6002 GCF_044239695.1 Pseudolysinimonas sp.
TGAACCTGCGACCTCTGGGTTATGAGCCCAGCGAGCTACCGAGCTGCTCCACCCCGCGTCACAAGGATCGAGTTTAGCAGAGGCTCGGCGTGCTCGTTGACTCAGCCCTCCGAGGCGGCGATGGCGCGCTCGACCGCGTCCTGCATGTCCTGGTCGGCCTGGGCTGCGGCGACGAGGTCGTTGCGGGCGTAGGCGGCTTCACGCTCGGCGAGGGCCGCGCGGTAGTCCTGCAACGCCTGCTGCAGCTCGGTGTTGCCCGCGTCCGGATCGGTGGGCGTCGTCGGGTCCGTCGGCTCGGTGGGGTCCGCCGGGTCGGTCGGCGTCACCGGAACGTCGCCGTCCCCGGCATCCGCCCCCGAGTCGCCGCCGAACAACTGGTCGAGCGCGGCATCCAGCGTGTCCTCGTAGGCGATCTCGTCGCCGAACGCGACGAGCACCTTCTGCAGCAGCGGGAGGCTCGTCGTACCCGTCGAGCGCACGTAGACCGGCTGCACGTAGAGCAGGCCGCCGCCGACCGGCAGGGTCAGCAGGTTGCCGCGGATCACGTTCGACCCGCCCTCCTCGAGCAGGTTCAGGTCGACCGCGACCACCGGGTCGGAGTTGAACGCGTTCTGCACCTGACCAGGCGCCGGCACGGTGTTGTCCTTCGGCAGCGTCAGCAGCGTGAGCTTGCCGTAGTCGTCGCCGACGTCGGAGTTCACCGAGAGGAACCCGGTGAGGATGTTCTGGCTGTCGCCCGACGTGCGCGGGATGAAGGTCGAGTACAGCGTGAACGCCGGCTCGTCGGTGCCGGGCACCTTCATCGTCAGGTAGTACGGCGGCTGCGCGATCTCCTCGGCCTCGGTCGGGTCGTCGGGCGTCGTCCAGGCGTCGGTGCGCGAGTAGAACGAGATCGGGTTCGTGACGTGGTAGGTCGCGAGCACCGACCGCTGCACCTTGAACAGGTCGGCCGGATAGCGCACGTGAGCGAGCAGGTCGTCGCTCATCTCGTCCTTCGACGTGATCGTGCCCGGGTAGACCGCCTGCCAGGTCTTCAGCACCGGGTCCTCCTCGTCCCACGCGTAGAGGGTGACCTCGCCGCTGTAGGCGTCGACCGTGGCCTTGACCGAGTTGCGGATGTAGTTGATGTCGTCGATCGCGTACGGCTGGGCCGGCGTGTTCGAGTCGACGATCGTGTCGGAGAGCGACTGGATGCGCGAGTACGGGTAGCTCGCGGTCGTCGTGTAGCCGTCGACGATCCAGAGGATCTTGCCGTCGACGATCGCCGGGTAGGTGTCGCTGTCGACCGTCAGGTAGGGCGCGACGTTCTTGACGCGCTCGATCGGGTCGCGGTCGTAGAGGATCTGCGAGTCGTCGTTCACCTGACCGGAGAGCAGGATCTCCTCGGACTGGAACTTCAGCGCGTACACCAGGCGCGTGAAGAGCCCGTCGAGCTGCGGGCCGCCGTCGCCGGCGAACGTCGTGTAGGCGTTGCCGTCGCTCGACCCCGACGGGTAGTCGATCTCGATGTCGGCGTCGGTGCCCTCCGGGCCGCCGACGATCGAGTAGGCGGGGGAGTTCTCGCCGAAGTAGACCGCGGGCTCGTACTCGCCGAGGCCTCCGGTCGACGGGATGCCCGACTCGAGGAACACCGGCTCGCCGCGCGCATCGCGCTGGTTGCCGTAGGCGGCGACGACGCCGTAGCCGTGGGTGTAGACGAGGGCGTTGTTGTACCAGCTGTCCGTCGGGTCCTGGTTGACCTCGCGCACGGCGATGACGGTGTCCTGGGTGCTTCCGTCGATCTGGTACCGGTCGACGTCGAGGTTGTCGGCGAAGGTGTAGTACTGGCGCACGCGCTCGAGCTGCTGGAACGTCGGCGACACCTCGGTCGGGTCGATGATGCGGATGTTCGCGGTCGTCTCGGCGTCGTCGCGCAGGGCGCCCGGCTCGGCATCCGCCTGCGCCGTGTACGGCACCTCTTCGACGTCGTCGACGCCGTAGGCCTCGCGCGTCGCGTCGATGTTCTTCTGGATGTACTCGGCTTCGAGCTGACCGGCGCTCGGCTGCACCTGCAGCCGGTCGACGATCGCCGGGTAGATCGACCCGATGACGAGTCCGGAGACGACGAGCAGTGCCGTGCCGATGAGCGGCAGGCGCCAGCGGCCGATGACGGCCGTCACGAGGCAGAGCACGGCGACGAGACCGGCGATGCCGGCGAGGATCGCGAGCCCGGGGATCCGCGCGTTGACGTCGGCGTAGCCGGCGCCGGTGAAGATCTCCTTCTGGTCGGTGAGGGTCGCGTACTGGTCGAACCAGATGCTCACGCCCTGCAGCGCGATGTAGACCGCCGCGGTGATGGCGATCTGGATGCGGGCGCGGCGGGTGACCCGCACCTCGCGGCCGGAGACCTGGATGCCGCCGTAGATGTACGACGTGGCGAGCGCGGCGAGGCCGGCGATCAGGACGACCGCGGAGGCGTACGCCAGGATGCCGCGGTAGAGCGGCAGTTCGTAGACGTAGAACGCGATGTCGAGCCCGAACTGCGGGTCGACCTGCCCGAAGGGCGTGCGGTTGAGGTACTGCAGCACGGTCTCCCAGCGGGTCGCCGTCGAGACGCCCATGAAGAGGCCGAGCACGAGCGGGATGCCGATCATCGCGACCCGGCGCAGCGGCTCGATGACCTGCTGGTAGCGGTCGAGCTGCGAGTTGAGTTTGGCGTACACCGGGCGGGCCCGGAAGGCGAGGGCGATGCTGAGCCAGACGACGAGCGCCATGCTGACGAACCCGATGGCGAACATCGCGGCGAAGGCCGCCCAACGGGTGGTGAGCACCTCGAGGAAGCCGAGCTGGTCGAACCACAGCACATCGCTGTAGAAGCCCGAGAACACGAAGAACGCGATCACCAGGACAGCGACCACAGCCGCCGTGATGGCGAGCGCGGCTCGGGTGCGGTTACGGGCGGGCGGGGCGGCGGGCGCAGGGCGGGTCGTCGACAACGTCGGCTCCTTCGGATCGCGAGAAGCTTACGGGGCGATCGCTGCGAGATGCCCGGGGAAGTCGGGCGTTCGCCCAGGGCTCAACCCGCTCAGCCGCAGCGCGCGAGGTCGCCGGTGCTTCCGGACGCGATCGACTCGACGGTCTCGATCGCCTCGTCGAGGGTCTCGACCGAGAAGACCTCGAGCCCCGAGGGGATGCGCCCGACCACCTCCGCGCAGTTCGCGGCCGGCGCGAGGAACCACTCGGCCCCGGCCGCCTGCGCGCCGTACATCTTCTGCACGATGCCGCCGATCGCGCCGACCTCGCCGCTGCCGCCGATCGTGCCGGTGCCCGCGATGTGCTCGCCGCCGGTGAGCTCCCCGGGCGTGAGTTTGTCGTAGATGCCGAGGGCGAACATCATCCCGGCGCTCGGACCACCGACGTTGTCCAACTGGATGCGCACATCGATCGGGAAGTCGTAAGTCGAGGCGGCGAAGACGCCGATGACCGGCGAGCCGTCGGACTCGGAGGCGACCGGGGTCACGGTGACGGTCCGGTCCTCGCCGTCCCGCCGGATTCCGAGCTGCACAGGGGCGCCGACCCCCGCGCCCACGAGTTCGGCTTTGAGCCCGTCGACATCCGTGATCGCGCGCCCGGCGGCGGTCAGGATCTCGTCGCCCTCCTCGAGGACGCCCTCCGCGGGCGCGCCCTCGATGACCCCCGCGATCGTGAGGATGCTGTCGAACTCGACGTCGAGCTCGGTGAGCGCGGCGGCGACGGCATCCTGCTGCGAGGTGTTCATCTGCAGCGCGCTCTCCTCGTCGGCCTCGTCCTCGGTCTGACCTTCCGGGTAGACGGCATCGAGGGGCAGCACCGCGCGGCTCGGATCGAACCAGGCCTGCGCGACGTCCAGCCACGACAGCGGGTTCTCCCGCGTGCCGTTGAGGTACACCGTCAGCAGGTCGAGCCGCCCCGATGTCGGGTACGTCGTCTCGTCGGGGATCTCGATGAGGGTCACCTGGTCGCCGGCGGCGTTCTCGACCTGACCGAGGGTGTCGTAGACCGGACCGGGCCGCTCCACGACGTACGGCGACGGTGCGGTCGCGAACGCGGCGGCACCGACCACGGCGGCCACGAGCAACCCGAAACCGAGGACGGTGGTCCACGGCGGACGGTAGGCGGGCTCGTGCGGCACGACGTCCTGCGGCATGGGGTCCTGCGGCACCGACACGCCGATCCTCGTCCTTCGCTGACGGCCCGTGTTCGCCAGGGGCGCAGAGCCTCTCCCGGCCCACGCCGAGATGCTCGGGCTAGCGTAGTTGCCATGGCCGAGAACCCGCCGCGCGACGACTCCACCGACCCGGAAGGCGTCGGCGACGGAAGCGACGAGTTCCGCGACATGCTGCGCGACTTCCTCGCCGGCGACACCGACCTCGACCCCGCCAAACTGGCGAGCGCCGCGGGGCTTCCCGACGACCCCGAGATGGTGAAGCGCCTCATCGGCCAACTGCAGCAGGCGTTGCAGAACAGCGGCGACGGCATCAACTGGGGACTCGCGACCGAGCAGGCCCGCGCCCTCGCCGGACGGTCCGCCGTACCCTCGACCCCCGCCGAACGCAGCTCGATGGAGCAGGCGCTGCACGTCGCCGCACTCTGGCTCGATGAGGCCACCTCGATCAGCACCCTCACCACCGAACCCGTGCTGCTCACCCGCGCCGGCTGGGCGGAAGCCACGATGCCGGTGTGGACCCAGCTCGCCGAACCGGTCGCCAACTCGATCGCCGACGCCCTCACGAACGTGCTCGACGAGCACGCCACCGGGGAACTCGAGGGGATGCTCGGCGGTGCCGGCAAACTGATGCGCAACATCGGCGGCACCCTGTTCGCCATGCAGCTCGGCCAGGTGGTCGGGCAGCTCGCCGCCGAAGCCGTCTCCGGCGGGGATGTCGGCATCCCCCTGCTCGACGGCGACGTGAAGCAGGCCGCGCTCGTGCCGCAGAACGTCGACGACTTCGGCCGCGGGCTCGACATCCCCGCCGACGAGGTGCGCCTCTACCTCGCCGTGCGCGAACTCGCCCACGCGCGACTGTTCCGGCACGCCAAGTGGCTGCGTCTGCACCTGCTCACCCAGATCACCGACTTCGCCCGCGGCATCCACATCGACACCACCCGCCTCGAAGAACTCGCCGCCGACTTCGACCCGCAGAACCCCGAAGAGCTGCGCGCCGCGATGACCTCCGGCGCCCTCATCCCGCCGAAGACCGACGACCAGCTCGCCGCCCTCGCCCGGCTCGAGACGATGCTCGCCCTCATCGAAGGCTGGGTGGATGTCGTCACCGCCGCGGCCACCACGCGGTTGCCGCACGCCGTCGCCATCGCCGAGACCGTGCGACGTCGCCGCGCCGCCGGCGGCCCCGCCGAGTCGGCGTTCTCGACCCTCGTCGGCCTCGAACTGCGCCCCCGGCGCCTGCGGGAGGCCGCGGCGATGTGGCAGGCCGTGCACGACGCCGTCGGTGCCGACGGGCGCGACGACCTCTGGTCGCACCCCGACGTGCTGCCCTCCGACGCCGACGTCGACGACCCCGCCGCGCTCGTCGCCCGCCTCTCCGGCGGCACCCCGGAGCCCGACGACATCGATCGGGCCTTGGAAGAGTTGCTGGGTGACGAGACTGGTGACCGTCCCTCGGAGCCATCTGCGGGTTGAGTGCCGCGCGCAGCGCGGTGTATCGAAACCCCCTCTGAGCTACTCGCTCCGGAGCGGCGGGAAGCGATCTCCGAGTGAAGAGCGGGGACCCCTACCCCGATTCACTCGGAGATCACTTCCCACCCCTCCTGTGGATGACGCCGGTTGCCGTCGGCTCGGCGGGGGCATCCTGACGGGCATGGTGTTGCGACTCGTCTCGGACCTCCCGCTGCTGTGGCGCACGCCGTCGAGCGTGCAGTTCGGGTCGGAGGATCCGGTCGTCGTACTCGAGGACGTGACCGCGGGCGAAGATCGGCTGCTGGCGACGCTCGGGGCGGGGATCTCCGAGTCGGGGTTCGCGATG
>NZ_JBIIAW010000144.1:0-5698 GCF_044239695.1 Pseudolysinimonas sp.
GTCGTGCCGGACGCTCCCGCCGAGCACGCGCTCGCCGCGCATCTCGCCGCGGGCGCCGTCGCCGCGCGCTTCGTCGGCCGCGCCGAGTACGGGCCGCGCGCACTCGGCCACCGCAGCATCCTCGCGCCCGCCCGCGACCCCCGGATGCCTGAGATCCTCAACGGGATGCTGCGACGTTCGACCGTGATGCCCTTCGCGCCCCTCGCACGGCGGACGGATGCCGCCCTCCTGTTCGATGCGGACGACGCACTGACCGGCCCGCTGGGCTATATGACCGTCGCTGTCCCCTGCACCCCGCACACCCGCACGCACTACCCGGCCATCACACATCGGGATGGGACTGCGCGGCCCCAGCTCGTCGACGGCGGGAGGCTCGGCGTCCTGCTCTCGGAGCTCGAGCGGCTGAACGGCGACCGGGTGGTCATCAACACGTCCTACAACCTCCACGACGAACCGATGGTCTGTCGGCCCGCCGACGCCGCACGCACTGCCCGGATTGCGGGCATCACGATGGTGCAGGTGGGAGGGCTCTTGGCCGTCGTCTCGGGAGAAGAGAGCCCGCGGTAGCCACGGTCAGCGGAGGACGATCGCGGCGACCCCGAGCAGTCCTCCTGCTGCCGCCGCGGCCACAAGCGCGTAGCGCACGAACCGGTATTTCCAGAGCACGACCTTCGACAGGTTGAAAAGCTGATGGGAGACACGGGTGATGGTGTCGGTCGTCTGATCGGCGAGCGCCGTACGCAGGGCGTCGGCGTCGTCGAACTGCGCCATGTGCCCCCAGTACGTGATGCCGTACAGCGGCGCGCCGTCGCGAGGGAAGCGTGGCCACACGGCGAGGGCGGAACATGCGACGGAGACGATAGCGGCGAGCACTCCCACCCACCAGGCGATCTGCCCCCAATCGCTGAGGGCCGACGGGCTCCAGTCACCGGCGAACTGCCCACCCAGCACAGCGCCGAAGCCCACGCCGACTGCGGCCAGGAGGAGGGATGCCTTCTGATCCGCTCGGCTGAGATCTTCGCGCGCTTCGGCGAGCATCGTGCTGAGGAGGCTGTCGTCAGTCGCCATCTGGGGCTCCCGGGTTCCACTCTAGGATCAGCGCGTTGCGGAATACCTTCTGCTTGGCCCACAGGTGCGCGGAGCCGTGGATCGTCCAGTCCAGATCGAGCAAGTCGCGCTCGATGGCCCGCCCTGCCGATGCCAACTCGGATCCGAGCGCCAGATAGTGGCGACCTGTCTGCATGACGAGGGGTGGTCGCCGCACGAGAGGAAGCGACGCGGAGTACATCCCGTTTCGAAGCGACTGCTCCATGCGCGCGGCCTGGATGATCGCATCTCCATCGAACGCGGGATAAAACGACGTCAATCCGTTGATCCGCCCCCAGGAGTAGTCGCCTGCGGAGATAGCCATCCGAGACCCCAGTCGCGTATATCCACGGTTCTGCTTCAAGAATGGATTCAAATGCTCCTCTATCCGTTGCAAGGTGCTCGTCCAGCCTTCGATGACACGTAGCAGGGACCTCTCTCGGTGGTCCGCATCCGCGCTGCAGGGGTAGCCAGCGACGAACCCGTCCCCTGCACTCTGGATCTGAGTGGTGCCGGTTTGGGCAAGGGCCGTCTCCAGCATTCCGAGGATTCGGCGTCGGTATCCGCGACGTTCGTCTACGTGCTTCTGGTTCAAGCTGCTAAGCCGAAGGCTGAGGGCCGCGCCGTAGCCGGCGATGTCTGCGCATGCGATCAGCCCGTGCTGCGGGGCTCGCGCGGGCACGTCGCGCACATCGATCGGTTCCTCGCGCAGCTGGACGAGTTCGCGCGGAGTTCGGATGAGGTGGTCGAGACCGCTGATCAGAGGCTTGCCCAGGAAATAGAATCGGTCCTCATCCGAGCCGTCGGGATCCTTGCGGTCCTGGAGGTTCCGGTCGAGGTCGTCCAAGGGGAGGACCACGAACCCGTGACGCCCTTCCGGGTCCAGTAGGTTCTGATGGCTTCGCGGATCGATGTCATCCACCCGGAATCGGATGGTGGCGTACGCGCTATGCCGCTCCAGCCCGCTGATCGGCGCCTTGCGCTCGAGGAGCATATCTCCTACGCGGCGGAGTTCGGGGTCACGAAGCCCGAACGATTCAGCGAAATGCTTGGCTTCGGTCTCGATGTCCTGGGGAACTCTCGCGATCCGCCGCTCGACCTGGTTGTAGAACGCGGCCTGGGCAACCTCCGGCTCCACGCCGAAATCAAGGTCCATCTGCAACGAGGGCGACGCCCAATATCCGACCCGCTCGGGGTCTCTCGGATACGAGTGGAAGCGCAGCAGCAAACCAACTCCGGCATGGTGACGGACCACGATCTCGAGCGCCACGACCAGGTAAGTCTTCGAGACGTCACCCACCGGTTCGATCCCGTCGGGAGTGATCCGCTGATACTCGCGGGTGAGCAGCGGTTCGGGCATGGGGCTATTGGTACCACGCCGAGCTAGCTGACGAAAAGTCCGCGAGACTAATGCGTGATCATGATCCGCGAGGTCCGGCCGCCGTCGAGCGCGAAACGGGTCTCGCTCGTCCCGTTGAATCCCCCGCCCGCCACCCCGCTCGTGACGCTTCGGTTGATCGTCGCCGCGGCGAAAACTCGGCGGCCGAACGTAGGCAAAAGCAACCCTCGGACGCAGAAAACCCCTGCCTGAGCAGGGGTTTTCTTGGCGGTACCGGTGGGATTTGAACCCACGGAGGCTATGAACCTCACATGTTTTCGAGACTCATTGGAGCCCCCCGGGACGCCTCGGCATGCCCTGCCGAACACTGCAAGTTCTAGTTTTAGCGAGCCTCTGGCCCGCCATCACTGTACTCAGCTGCGCTCAACTGAAGGGCACGCGGAGGGCACGGCTGTAGGTTCGCGTCGTGGACTTTCTCTCGTACCTAGCCACGCTCGACTGGGGCATGATCGGCGGAACATTCGTCGCGACCATCGCCGGCGCGGTCGTCGGCGTCGCTGGCGTAAGCCGATCGGAGAAGCGTCAGGCTCTGGCTGGCTACGAGGCACGGCTTACCGAGGCGCTGGCGCAGGTCGTCGGCGCGTTCCCAGCCAGGCTCGAGGAGCTCGAGAAATACGGAGACCGTTGGGACCGATACAACGAGTGGATCGACGCGGGCGGTGATCCCGACGTCGAACCTCCAATCGAACCAGGGCCGTACGAGATAGCCACCCGCCTCGAAGCCGCTCGAATGGTCGCGCGCAAAGACGATCAGATGACGATGCAGGCGCTTGCGGAAGCGTTTTATGCGCTCAGTGGAATGAAGCCTTATGTGAGTAGAGCCAGACTCACGCACCTCCCCGAGATGGTACGCAAATGGCGAAGCGGAGAGTGGGACTCGAAGAGAGCGCGCTCCGAGTTCGACGCGTTCGCCCGGACAGCGCGCGAGCGCATCGGCCTCACGCCTCCCCCACCGTGGAGCGTGAACGGAGGCGAGCTCGAGGACTAGGCCCGGTCAGTCGACCCAGCGCTCAGGACAACTCGAACGCCAATGCGCCTGGCGATGAATCGGACATTGCAGAGAGGGACGGGCGCTTTGCCCCCGACATCAGCACTCCAGGCAGTGAATGTCAGAGACAAGGGCTATAGTGCGTCGTTCAGGGTTTCTTGCGGTCATATCGATACGCTTCTCGCAAGTCGGGGTTTCCGACTCGCGCGCACCACTGAAACATCGGTATGAGCGGGATCGAGGCGAGGCGATGGATCCGGAGTTGAGCGGCAGGACGGCCGCCATCGCTGCCAGGTTCCTGCAGCGCGGGGCCGCTTCGGGCACCGACATCACCAACATGAAGCTCCAGAAGCTCGTTGCGTTGACTGAAAGCCTGACCGAACACATTTGGCAACGTCCAGCGCTCCCCGAGAGTGTGCGCGCCTGGCGTCACGGACCCGCAGTCAAAGAGCTCTACATCGCGTGCAAGCGGTTCGGTGAGACTCCGATCACTGGTCTTGACGCGCCAGAGGAGTCTTCGTTCCCGCACCAGCTTGACCTTGCGGTTGGCGAGGTTTGGGACATTGCTGGGCACATCCCCGCGGGCGGGCTGTGGAAGCTGACGCACGAGATTGGCCCGTATCAGCACTACTACGAGAAGGGCGAAGGCACCGAGATCCCCAAAGCGGATCTCGGACGCGCCTGGCCCGACTACGTAACGTACGCCCAGCAGCTCACGGCTTATCGATCCCCGGTCAACACGCCGGTGGTTGGCATTGGGCAGGCAGGGTTCAGGGATCAGGGCGCTAGGGACGCGGCGGTTTCGACGTTTCGTCCTAGTCGGCTAAGGACGAGTGGCTGACGGCAAGCCGGTCGAAGATCGTCGTCTCGTCGTACTCGACGTGAACATCTATCTCGACGTCGCGCAGCTGGTCGGGGAGCCGTTCTCTTGGGAGCGCTTCGAAGAGCTCGCCCGGGACCATGCGAGCGCCGACCTTCCCCACCGGGTCGACGCGAAGATTGACAGCCTCCGGGCGCTTGCCTGCCTCGTGTCGGGTCGAATGCCCGACGGCATCTCGGTCGAGGTCTGGACCAGCGACCATATCGACTACCTGGTCGCGAGCAAGGCCGCGATGCCAGTCGACGCTGCTGACGAACGTGACCGCGGCTTGGGTTGGTCGGCAGCCAACGCACAAGCGTTGGTCGACGATCTCGTGGGCGAGGTGGTCTATCGAAGCTACGGCTCGAGCATCGGCGAGGTGCCCATTGCGTTCGGAACGCCTCCACTCAGCCACGAGGATGGGTGCGTCTACGCGACGGCGCGGGACGCGGGGTATGACGACGCGTGGTACGAGCGCCACTGCATCACCCGCGACGGCGGCTTCCTCCGGGCGAACCTCACGGGCTTGATAGACCGGTCGGACCCCTCGACTTGGGTGATGAAGCATCGAGCGCTCAGTCGTATCGCCGCCTTTCGGAGGCTGGCCGCGCCGCCGGCCCCCGACGGTACCGAGTGACGCGGTCCGTCCCGCAGAACCTTCTGCAATTAGATCTCCGATGCGAACGCACTCGAACATACTTTCGAAAGCGGTTACGCTGGTGGCTTCTTCTCGGGAGCATCGTGGGCGGTAGATCGCGTTACCAACCGTCCTACGACGCTGCTCGCGACGCCAGACGCCGGGACGAACTCATGCGTCGGGGCGAGCCACCCCAGTCCCTCTCCGACGCCGAGATCGAGCGAGGAGATGTTGCCGTGACTCGAGCGCCGTCGCCGCTGCCGGTGCGAGCTTGGGTGCGCTACGGGGCCTCTCCGGTGCAGGTCGAGGGGTTCACGTCGACCTGGACTTCGCGCGCCGTGGAGGTCGTGTGGCGCACGCCGACCGGGGATACGCACCGTGCGTGGGTCTGGCGTCCTGCCGTGCGCCCGCGGCAGCTCAACAGCGACGAGAAGCTGGGCGTCTACAGCCCGCTTCGATGAGCCTCGGCACTATCCTCGGCCCATGGCGTACACCGATGAGGACTTGCTGACGCAGCTGAAGCGAGCCGCGAAGAAGTACGACCCCGAAATGCACACTCCCTCCGAGGCAGAGAAGGAGTTCGGGGTCGGGACCGAACCGCTGGTGCGGTTCACGATGAAGGACGGCAGGATCGTCGCTCTGTGCCGCGTCGTCGATGACGGAGCCGCGATCCTGTGGGACGTCCTGAGAGTCGCCGACGAGGAAGGACCTTTCCCTTATGACGACCGC
>NZ_JBIIAW010000047.1:0-22117 GCF_044239695.1 Pseudolysinimonas sp.
GGCGGCCTGGCCGCTCGAGACGGTGCCGCTCGAGACGGTGCCGCTCTAGACGGCGAGGGGCGGCTGGATCGCGGCGACGAAGGCGACGATCCCGAAGTAGAGCGCGAACGATGTCGCGAGCGAGACCGTCAGGATGAGGGCTCGCTCGAACGCCGGGCGACCGCGGCCGAGCAGCAGCGCGACGACGTAGAGCACCGGCGGCAACGCCACCGCGAGCCCGAGCAGCGGCCACGGCACGGCGTCGCCGATTCCGTAGGCCTCGTAGACCCCGGGCAGCGCGGCGAGGTTGGAGATCGGTCCGAACAGGCCGAGGGCGAAGAGCACAGCGAAGACGATCGGGATGAGGATCACGCGAGGCTCCCGGCGAACTGGAGGGCCGCGAGGAACTGGAGGATGAGCGGCCAAGGCACGAGCACGCCGAGCCCCAGCGCGAGCCAGCCGACGCGCACGAGCGGCCGACGGTCGCGCGTCAGCGCCAGGATCGCGCCGAACCACAGCGGTGCCGACAGCATCGCCAGGAACTCCCCGAACTGCCAGAGGATGCTCGGGCCGAGCTCCGTCGGGCCGGGATCGAGCTGCACGGCGAAGACCCACCCGATCGTGATCGCGAGGTAGGGCACGACGAAGGCGACCGTCGTGACGCGGCGGCCCGTGGATCCCGGGGCCTCCTCCGCGGCCTCGGCGACCGAGACCTCCGCGGGGGCGTCGAGGTCGCGCAGCCGCGGGGCGGCTCGGCCCTGCTCCTCGTCGCCGGCCCAGCTCAGGGCCTCGTCGTCGTCGAACTCATCGACATCACCTGCGCGGGCCACCCGGCCACGTTACCCGCCCGACACATGGGTGGAGTTGACTCACGACATGGATCTGATCGAGGTCGAGCGGATGCGCCTCGCGACGTCGCGCGCCGACCTCGCGCTCGCGCCCGGCGAGGCGGTGCTCGCCGGCGGCACCTGGCTGTTCTCCGAACCCCAGCAGGGGCTTCGCGGACTCGTCGATCTCACGGGCCTCGGCTGGGAGCCGGTGATCGATCTCCCGGACGGCGGGGTCTCGATCGCCGCGACCTGCACGCTCGCGCAGCTGCGGGATGCCGCGTCCCGCTTCGGGGCTGCCGCGGCCCTGATCGCGCCGCTCGTCGACGCCCTCCTCGGCTCGTGGAAGATCCACCGCGTGGCGACTGTCGGCGGGAACATCTGCACCGCACTGCCCGCCGGACCGATGACGGCGCTCGCGAGCGGACTGGGCGCGACGGCGGTGATCTGGACGCCTGACGGCGGCGAACGGCGGATGCCGGTGAGCTCGTTCGTCACCGGCCTGCGGTCGACGGCGCTCGCCCCGGGCGAGGTGCTGCGGTCGGTGGAGTTCCCTCCGTCGCCCGCCTGGGCCGCGCATCGGCGCGCGTCGCTGTCCCCGCTCGGCCGGTCGGCGGCGCTCGTCGTCGCCCGCCGCGACGCGGGTGGCTTCACCCTGACCGTGACGGCGTCGACCCCGGCACCGTGCGTCTTCGCGTTCGACGCACTGCCCACCGCCGCGGAGCTCGCCGCCGAGGTGGAATCCTGCGCGTGGTACGAGGATGCCCACGGCGCCCCCGACTGGCGGCGCGCGACGACGTTGCGGTTCGCCGAGGAGCTGCGGGCGGAGGTCTCATGAGGTTCGAGGTCGACGGCGCCGAGTTCGAGGCCGACCCCCGCCCCGGGCAGGTGCTGCGCACGCTCCTGCGGGAGCACGGCATCCATGCGGTGAAGAAGGGCTGCGACGCCGGGGACTGCGGCGCCTGCTCGGTGCTGCTCGACGGCACCCCGGTGCACTCCTGCCTCGTGCCCGCACACCGCGCCGAGGGACGCGAGGTGACGACCGCCGCCGGACTCGGCACCCCCGAGCAGCCCCATCCGGTGCAGCGCGCGTTCGCCGACGCCGGCGCGTTCCAGTGCGGGTTCTGCACCGCCGGGTTCGTCGTGACCGCGTCGGCGCTCGACCGGTCCCCCGCCGGCGATCTCGACCACGCGCTCAAGGGCAACCTCTGTCGATGCACGGGGTACCGGTCGATCCGGGATGCGATCGACGGGGCCGTCAACGTCGACGGCGCCGCGCTCGGCACCTCGGCCGCTCCCCCGGCGGCACTTCGGGTCGTCACCGGGACGGAGGAGTACACCCTCGACACCGTCACCACCGGACTGCTGCACCTCGCCGTGCTCGGTAGCCCGCACGCGTCGGCGCGCATCCTCTCGATCGACACCAGTGCCGCGCTCGCGCTGCCCGGCGTCGTGGCGGTGCTCACGCATCGGGATGCGCCGAGCACCCTGTTCTCGACCGGCCGCCACCAGAACCGGGAGGACGACCCCGACGACACCCTCGTGCTCGACCCGGTGCTGCGGTATCCGGGGCAGCGGGTCGCCGCGGTCATCGCCGAGAGCATCGGGGCCGCCGAGCGCGCGCTGGAGAGCATCGTCGTCGAGTACGAGGTGCGGCCGGCCGTGTTCGACCCGGAGGAGGCGCGGCGGCCCGGAGCGCCGCTCGTGCACGGCGACAAGACCCCCGCGCACCGCATCGACGACCCGTCGCGGAACACCGTCGCCGAGCTCCACGGCGAGCGCGGGTCGATCGCGGCGGCGGTCGAGGCCGCGGATGCCGTGGTCACCGGCACCTGGAGCACCGGCCGGGTGACGCACGCGGCCCTCGAGACGCACGCGACGCGCGGCTGGCTCGACGCCGACGGGCGGCTCGTGCTGCGCACATCCAGTCAGGTGCCGTATCTCGTGCGGGACGAGATCGCCCGGATCTTCTCGCGGGAGCGGGACGCCGTGCGGGTCTTCACCAAGCGCGTCGGCGGCGGGTTCGGCGGCAAGCAGGAGCTGCTCACCGAAGACCTCGTCGCCCTCGCGGTCCTCACCACCGGCCGGCCGGTGCAGTACGAGTTCACGCGCACCGAGGAGTTCCTGCGCGCGCCGCTGCGGCATCCGATGCGGGTGTCGGTGACCGCCGCCGGCACCGCCGACGGCACGCTGACCGCGCTCGCGATCGACCATCTGATGGACACCGGGGCGTACGGCAACCACGGCCGCGGCGTCATGTTCCACGGCGTGCACGAGTCGGTCGCCGTCTACCGCTGCGCCAACGTGCGCATCGACGCGCAGTCGGTCTACACGAACAACCCGCCGTCGGGGGCGTTCCGCGGCTACGGGCTCGGGCAGGTCATCTTCGCGATCGAGTCGGCGATCGACGAGCTCGCCCGGGAGCTGGGGATCGACCCGGTCGAGTTCCGGCGCCGCAACGTCGTGCGTCCGGGCGACCCGATCCGCACCCTCGAAGACCACCACCCCGACGACATCGCCTACGAGGGCGACCACGGGGCGGGGCAGGTGCTCGACCTCGTCGCCGCGTCACTGGCGGCCACGACCGATTCCGCCGACGAGGGGTGGCTGCTCGGCGAGGGCACGGCGCTCGCGATGATCGCGACGATCCCCCCGCGCGGGCACCATGCGGATGCCGTGGTGCGACGGCTCCCGGACGGGGACTTCGAGGTGGAGGTCGGCACCGCCGAGTTCGGCAACGGGTCGACGACGGTGCACGGCCAACTCGCGGCCTCGGCGCTCGGGACGACGCCCGACCGCATCCGCATCCGGCAGTCCGACACCGACGTCGCCGGACACGACACCGGCGCCTACGGCTCGACCGGGGTCGTCGTCGCCGGGAAGGCCGTGTACCAGGCGGCTCTCGCGCTAGCCGCCGACCCGACCCTGACGGAGGCCCGCGGCCACAGCGACGGCACCCCGCGGTCGGTCGCATTCAACGCCCACGGCTTCCGTGTCGCCGTACATCCCGCTTCCGGCGAGGTGAAGATCCTGCGGTCGGTGCAGGCGGCGGATGCCGGCACCGTGCTCAACCCCGAGCAATTGCGCGGGCAGATCGAGGGCGGCACCGCGCAGGCGATCGGCTCGGCGCTCTACGAGGAGGTCGTCGTGCGCGACGGCGTCGTCGAGACAGCCACCTTCCGCAACTACCGCATCCCGAAGATCAGCGACATCCCGCCTACCGAGGTGCTCTTCGCGGCCACCCACGACCCCCTCGGCCCGCTCGGCGCGAAGTCGATGTCGGAGGCGCCGTACAACCCCGTCGCCCCGGCACTCGCGAACGCCATCCGCGACGCCCTCGGCATCCGCCCCTACTCCCTGCCCATGTCCCGCGACCGTCTCTGGCGTCTCGCGAACCCCTGACCCTCGCTATTTGCCCGAAATAGCCTCTTCCGGCCGGGCGAAGGGGCCATTTCGGACACATAGCCCATCACTCGGGGCGGATCGACCCGTCGGTGACACGAAGGGGGTCGGCGACGCGACCCGAACGGACGGCGAGGATCTCGGCGAGGATCGCCACGGCGGTCTCCTCGGGGGTGGTGGCGCCGAGGTCGAGGCCGATCGGGGCGTGCAGCCGGGCGTGGTCGACGCCGCGCTCGTCGAGCGCCACTCGGCGCTTCGCGGTCGTCGTGCGGGAGCCCATCGCGCCGACGTAGCCCGCCGGAGTGGCGAGCGCGACCGCGAGCAGGTCGTCGTCGTAGCGGTCGTCGTGGCCGAGGTGGCAGATCACGGTGCGGGCGTCGATCGGCGTGCGGGCGAGGTACTCCGGCGGCCACTCGACGACGAGCTCCGCCCCCGGAAAGCGCTCGGCGGTGGTGAAGAGTTCGCGCGGGTCGACGATCGTCACCGCGAAGCCCATCGCCTGCGCGGCGGCCGACAGCGCGACCGAGAACTCCATCGCGCCGACGACGATCATCCGCGCCGGGGGCTCGATCGCATCGAGGTACAGCACCTCCGCCGTCGCCGATCCCGCGTCGAAGCCGTCGCGGGTGAGCGCGACCTGCGCGGCGGAGCCGGCGGCGGCATCCCGCAACGTCGCCACCACGGGATCACCCGGACGCACGAGCGCGAGGTGGAGGGTGACGTTGCCGCCGCAGGCGAGGCCGACCGAGAGGGCGTCGGCGTCGGACACCCCGAACGAGATCACCCGGGTGCGGGAGTCGTCGAGCACGCGGTCGGCGACCTCCACGATCGCACCTTCGATGCAGCCACCGGCGATGGAGCCGATCGCGGCAGTGCCGTCCCACGACATCGAGGTGCCGAGGGTGCGCGGCATGCGGCCGTCGACGGCGATCGCGGTCGCGACGACGAGCGGGATGCCGGCCTCCAGCCGGTCCGTCAGTCGCTGCGCGATCTCGAGCACGAAACGAGCGTGACACACGGACGTGTCAATCTCGTTTCATGATCATCCGAGATGCCGTCGCCGTGCTCATGGAACCCGGCGTCGAGGCATCCGGCGATCTCGAGGTCCCCGGCGACGGAACTCTCGACGCCTCGGGATGCGTCGTCACCCCGGGGCTCGTCAACGCGCACCACCACCTGCTGCAGTCGGCGTTCCGCACGCTGCCGGGGACCCGCGGGGTGCCGATGTCGCACTGGCTGCCGACGATGGCGGCCGCGTACGCCGAGGCGGGCGTCGACCCGGAGCTCGCCGGCCTCGCCGCCTCCGTCGGCGTCGCCGAAGGACTGCTCTGCGGCGTCACGACGGTCGCCGACCACCACCTCACCTGGCCGGCCGGCGCGGACTCGGTCGGCATCGCCACCGCGGTCGCGGATGCCGCGCTCGCCCTCGGCGGACGCCTGGTGTTCGTGCGCGGGGCCGCCCGCGACGACCCTCAGGAGGCGGCGGCGAGCGCCGAGGCGATCGTCGCCGCGCTGCTCCCCCGCACGCACGACGGGATGCTGCAGCTCGCCGTCGGGCCGGCCGGCGTGCACTCCGACTCCCGCGAGACCTTCGAACTGCTCGGCGAGGTCGCCGCCCGCCATGGCCTGCGCCGCCGCACCCAGTCGAACGAGCAGGTCGACGTCGCGATCGCCCTCGAGAGATACGGCAAGCGCCCGCTCGACCTGCTCGCGGAGTGGGGCTGGCTCGATCCCGACGTGACGCTCGCCCACCTGTGCGACGTGACGCCCGACGAGATCGCCCGGCTCGCCCGCGCGGGCGTGACGGCGACTCACGCGCCGGGCTGCGACGTGCCGATGGGCTGGGGGGTCGCCCCCGTCGCCGCGCTTCGCGACGCGGGCGTCCCGGTCGGCCTCGGCACGAGCGGCGGCGGTTCGAACGACGCGGGCCACCTCCTCGCCGACGCCCGGCTGGCGATGCAGGTGTCGGCGCTCGTGGGCGCGCAGCTCCCCGCCCGCGACGTGCTGGCGATGGCGACGCGGGGGTCGGCGCAGGGTCTCGGCCGCGACGACCTCGGGCACCTCGGGACGGGCTCCGCGGGCGACCTCTGCGTGTGGGACGTGACGGGGGTGGCGGATGCCGGCGTCGCCGACCCGATCGCGGGACTCCTCTGGGCCTCCCCCGGCCGTCGGCCGAAACACGTCGTCGTCGGCGGGCGGGTGGTCGTGCGCGACTACGCGCTCGTGGACGTCGACGAGCGCGAACTCGCGGCGCGACTCCGCGAACGCGTCGGACGCTGATCGTTCCGCCCTCGGCGGAGCCGCGGGAGCCCGGGTCCTCCGACGTGCTGGACTGACGGGATGCGCCTCCTCGTCCTCGGCGGAACCGCCTGGCTCGGATCCCTCATCGTCGCCGACGCGGTCGCCCGCGGTCACGACGTCACCGCCCTCGCCCGCGGCGCGTCGGGTGACCTCCCCGCCGGCGCGACGTTCGTGCGCGCCGACCGCACGGCATCCGGTGCCTTCGAGGCGCTGGGCGGCGACTGGGATGCCGTCATCGACGTCACCCGTCAGCCCGGGCAGATGCGGGCCGCCGTCGCCGCGCTCGCCGATCGGGCCGCGCACTGGGTGTTCGTCTCCAGCGGCTCCGCCTACCGCGACGGCTCGATCGTCGGCGGGGACGAGTCGATGGCGGTGCACGAGCCGCTCGCGGGCGACGTCATGCACGACATGTCGGAGTACGGGCCGGCGAAGGCCGCGTGCGAGCGCATCCTGCTCGACGCGGTCGGTGCGGAGCGCGTGCACATCGCGCGCGTCAGCCTCATCGGCGGTCCCGGCGACTGGTCGGGCCGCGGCGTGTACTGGCCGTGGCGGTTCGCGCACCCGTCGAACCCCGAGGGCCGGGTGCTCGTGCCGGAGGTGCCGTCCGGCCTCGTGCAGCTGATCGACGCCCGCGACCTCGCGGCGTGGACGGTGGATGCCGCGCACCGTCGGATTGCCGCGACCGCCAACGTCGGCGGCGCCACCCTGCCGCTTGCCGAGCATCTCGCCACCGCCGCCGCAGTGGCCGGGTTCGGGGGTGAGCTCGTGCCGGCGACCGAGGAGTGGCTGCTCACCCACGATGTCGAGCCGTGGATGGGCCAGCGGTCGCTGCCGCTCTGGCTCCCCGCCGACGCCGCCGGTCTCAACTCCAGCGACATGTCCCTCGTCGAGTCGCTCGGGCTCGTGCGCAGGCCGCTCGCGGAGACGCTCGCCGACACGCTCCAGTGGCGGGAGCGGCATCCCGAAATCGAGCTCATGGCGGGCCTCAGCGACGACGACGAACGGGAACTGCTGCGTTCGCTCTAGAGCTCGAGGCGGTGCCCCCGTCCGCGAGCTATAACTCGAGGACCAATCGTGGGCATGCCGCCCGCGACACGCAGATGAACATCGTGTCCATCCGCGCGCGTTCCTGCGCCGTGAGGATCGAGTCGCGGTGGTCGACCTCGCCCTCGACCACGGGGGTCTCGCAGGTGCCGCAGGTGCCCTCTTTGCAGCTCCAGGGCACGAGCACCCCGCTCTCCTCGGCAACCTCGAGGATGCTCTTCTCCGGCGGCACCTCGAGGGTGAGACCCGAGAACTGCAGCTCGACCTCGAACGGCCCAGGCCACACCGGCTCGGTCAGCGGCAACGCCTCGAAGCGCTCCGCGTGGAAGTCGAGTCCGGCCTCCGTCGCGGCGACCTCGGCGGCGTCCAGCAGGCGCGCGGGGCCGCAGCAGTAGACGACGGTGCCGGGCGCCGCCGCGGCGAACAGGCCCGTCAGGTCGAGCCGGGTGGCGGTGCCGCTCTCGTGCAGGTGCAGGCGGTCGCCGTGCAGCTCAGCGAGCTCCTCGACGAGGGCCATGTGGCCGGGGCGTCCGGCGTAGTGCAGCTCGTACTCGCGCCCGGTGGCCGCCGCCGCGAACGCCATCGCCGAGATCGGGGTGATGCCCACCCCGCCGGCGAGCAGGATCACCGGCGCGGCACCCGCTCCGAACGCGAAGTGCGACCGGGGTGCCGTGACGTCGACGCGGTCGCCGACGTCGAGCCCGTGCATCCAGAGCGACCCGCCGCGGCTCTGCGTCTCACGCAACACCGCGATGCGCCAAGTCGGGGCCGCGGGGTCGCCGACGAGCGAGTACTGGCGGGTCAGGTCGCCGGGGATCAGCACGTCGACGTGAGCGCCCGGCCGCCAGCCGGGCAGCCGACGCCCCTCCGCGGGCGCGAGTTCGAGCACGACGACATCGCCCACGGGGACGCGCGACGCGACGGTGAGCGGGAAGACGGGACCGGAGGGTCTGCTCATAGTCGGGACGGATGCTCCTTCACCACGAAGAGCCGGTAGCCCGCGGCATCCAGCGCGCGCCAGCGATGCGGGGTCCCCCCCACGTAGTACAGGGAGTCGCCCGGACCGAGAGTGAAGAGCCCGCGCGCTCCGAGGTCGACTTCGATGCGGCCTTCGACGACGTGCAGGAACTCGTCCTCCGCGTGGTCGAAGGCGTCGCCGAACTCGGCGTTCGTCCCCTCCAGGGCCATCGGGTGGAACCGGCGCTGATCGCCGTGCACCAGCATCCGCCCCTCGCCTTCGGCGTACGGTCCTCGCGACCCGTCCGTCGCCCGCACCAGCGCGACGGGGGCGTCGCAGTCCTCGGTCGCCTCGCCGGCGCCGGCCAGCAGCTCGAGCTGGCTCGAGCCGAGGGCGCGGGCGATCTTCTCGAGCGAGCCGATGCTCGGTCGGGCGAGCCCGCGCTCGAGCTGGCTGAGGAAGGGGTGGGACAGTTCCGCGCTCTCCGCGACCTGCACGAGCGTCAGGCCGCGGGCATGCCGAAGGCGCCGGATGCGGGATCCGATGCGCTCGGCCTGCACGTCCGGCGCGACATCGACGGCGGGGGGCACGTCGGCCAGTATCACCCGCGCCGACCGGCGGGACGAGCGAGCGGGCGGTGAATTAACACGCGGAAACGATCGCGATACACGCCGGAAACGCGGGGTCCGTAACGTCACCAGTGTTGAGCGCATCAACATTCCCCACGCTGCCCGGCGCTGTGCAGCTGCACCCCCGATCTTCACCGCCGGAGTCCCCGTGAACTCGTTGCCCCGCCCCCTGAGGGTCCTGCGCAACGCCACGCTCCCCGACGGCTCGATCGTCGACGTCGAACTCGGCGGCGGCGTCGTGGTCTCGACACGTCCCGCTGCGCGGGACTACTCGACCACCGAGGAGGGCGACGACGTGCTCGACCTCACCGGGTATCTGCTGCTCCCGGCGCCGGCCGAACCGCACGCTCACCTGGACAAGGCGCGGTCGTGGGATCTGATCGCGCCGCCGATGGGCGACCTCGGACTGGCGATCGCCTCGTGGCGCGCCTACGCCGAGACGATGACGGTCGAGGATGTCGCCACCCGAGCCCGCCGCCAGGCCCTCGCGATGCTCGCCAACGGCACCACCGCGATCCGCACCCACGCCGACGTGCTGCTCGGTGACGCTCCACTGCGCGGCATCCAAGGCCTCGTCCAGGTGCGCGAGGAGCTTCGCGACCTGATCGACATCGAGATCGTGGCGTTGCCCGGCCCCGACATCCCGGATGACGCGATCGAGGCGGCCCTCGACGCCGGGGCCGACACGCTCGGCGGCGCCCCGCACATCGCCGAGGACCCGGTCGCCGACCTCCGCCGTCTGCTCGCGATCGCCGAGCGCCGCGACATCCCCGTCGATCTGCACACCGACGAGAGCCTCGACGGCGCCGTCACCCTGGGCGAGTACGCGGCGATCGTCGCCGACTGGAGCCGCAACGTGTCGGCCGGGCACTGCGTGCGGCTCGGCACTCTCGCGACCGACGAACGGGATGCCGTCATCGACGCCGTCGTGCAGTCGCGGATCGGCATCATCGCCAACCCGATCACCAACCTCTACCTTCAGGGCTGGGAGCACGGCGTCTCGACTCCGCGCGGTCTCACCGCGGCGCGGGCCCTCCTGGATGCCGGGGCGCGGTTCGCGGCCGGCGCCGACAACGTGCGCGACCCGTTCAACCCGGTCGGGCGCAGCGACGCCCTCGAGACCGCCTCGTTGCTCGTCACCGCGGCCCACCTGACCCTCGACGAGGCCTACGCCGCCGTCAGCACCGGAGCCCGCGACGTCATGGGCCTCCCGGTCGCCGGCACGGCCCCCGGAGATGTGGCCGAACTCCTCGCCGTGCGGGCGCGGTCACTGGCCGAGACCATCGCCGAAGCGAGCCCCGAACGCATCGTGATCCACCGCGGGGCACTCGTGGCCCGCCGCACCCTCACCACCCACGTCGCACCGTCGCGACGCGAACAGTCCCGGATCGGAGTCGCCGTATGAGTCCCACCGCACCCCCCGTCACCGACACGCTTCTCGACTTCCACGACGTCGAGATGACCTTCCCGAACGGCACGGTCGCGCTGCACAGTGTCGACCTCACCGTGAAGAAGGGCGAGTTCGTCACCGTCGTCGGCCCCTCGGGCTGCGGCAAGTCGACCCTCCTGCGTATCGCGAGCGGCCTCGAGACCGCCAGCCACGGCACCGTCGACCTCGGCACGTCCCGCATCGGCTACGTGTTCCAGGACGCGACTCTGCTGCCCTGGCGCGACGTGCTCTCGAACGTCGAGCTGCTCGCCGAGCTCCAGTGGCAGACGATCGCTGAGCGCCGCGCCAAGGCGCTCGAGGCGATCGAGCTGGTCGGGCTCAAGGGCTTCGAGAAGCACCTGCCGAAGCAGCTCTCCGGCGGCATGCGGATGCGCACCTCCCTCGCCCGCTCGTTCACCCTCGAGCCGGAGCTGTTCCTCTTCGACGAGCCGTTCGGCGCGCTCGACGAGATCACTCGCGAACGGCTCAACGACGAACTGCTGCGGCTCTTCGTCGAGAAGCAGTTCGCCGGGCTGTTCATCACCCACTCGGTGTCAGAGGCCGTCTACCTGTCGACCAAGGTCGTGGTCATGTCGGGCCGGCCGGGAACGATCGTGCAGACCTTCGACGTGCCGTTCCCGATGCCGCGCGACCCCGACATCCGCTTCACGGCCGAGTTCGCCGAACTCGTCGGCCAGGTCTCGCACGCTCTGAGGGAGGCACACTGATGGCCGACACCGCTGCCGCGCCGCGGGGCGACGCGCCCGCCGCACGCATCCGCCGCTCCGGGCGCAACTTCGGCCCCGCGAAGGTCTTCCTCTGGCTGCCGCCGATCGTTCTGCTCGGCCTCATCGTCGGCGGCGTGTACATCGCGCACTACGCCCTCGGCACGCGGGCGTTCCTCCTCCCGGAGCCGCACGTCGTGTTCGGCAAGCTCTGGGACCCGAAGACGGCCCCCGACATCTGGGAAGCCCTCTTCCACTCCGCGACCGTCGCGCTCGTCGGACTCCTGGTCGCGATCGCGATCGGCGTCGTCTGGGCGATTGCCATGAACCTCGCCCGTTGGCTGGAGAATACGCTCTACCCCTACGCGGTGCTGCTGCAGGCGATCCCGATCCTCGCGATCACCCCGCTCATCGGCTTCTGGTTCGGCTACGACTTCCCCTCGCGCGTCGTGGTCTGCGTGATGATCGCCCTCTTCCCGATGGTGTCGAACACCCTCTTCGGACTCCAGTCGGTCGACCGGTCGCACCGGGAGCTGTTCAAGCTGCAGAACGCGAGCCGCTGGATCGTGCTCTCCAAGCTCGAACTGCCGGCCGCGCTGCCCGCGATCTTCGTCGGCATCCGCACCTCGGCCGGGCTGAGCGTCGTCGGGGCGATCGTCGGCGACTTCTTCTTCCAGCGCGGCACGCCCGGCATCGGCGCACTCATCGCGAAGTACAGCGCCCGGCTCAACTCGGCCGAGCTGTTCGCCTCGGTCCTGGTCGCGGCGCTCTTCGGCGTCGTGATCTTCCTGTTCTTCGGCTGGCTCGGTCGCCGAGCCGTCGGCAAGTGGTACGACTTCGGCTGAGCCGGATTCGACCTCCCTGCACCACCCTGCCCCATCCCGCATATAAGGAGAATCCATGCGCATCACCCGCTCCCGCGGGCTCGTGCTCGGCGGCGTCCTCGCCTCCGCGCTCGCGCTCACCGCGTGTTCCACCCCCGCTCCCGAGGCGACCTCCGGCGGTGACCTCGAGATCGGCGCCATCGACCTCGCGGCGGCCGGCTGCCCCGCGGACATCAAGATCCAGACCGACTGGAACCCGGAGGCCGAGCACGGCCACCTGTACTCGTTGCTCGGCGACACGTACACGATCGACGACACCAACAAGACCGTCACCGGGCCCCTGATGGCGTCCGGCGAGTACACCGGCGTCGACATCACGGTGCTCGCCGGCGGCCCCGCGGTCGGCTTCGCTCAGCCCAACTCGCAGCTCTACTCGGACGACACGATCTTCGCGGCGTACGTCGGCACCGACGAGGCGATCGCGCACTCGGTCGACCTGCCGACCGTTGGCGTGTTCCAGCCGCTCGAGAAGGACCCGCAGATGATCATGTGGGACCCGGAGACCTACCCCGACGTCGAGTCGATCGCCGACCTCGGTGACGCCGGTGCGACCATCCGCGTGTTCCCCGGCGGCGTCTACATCGACTACTTCGTCGGTGCCGGCATCCTCTCCGCCGACCAGATCGACTCGACCTACGACGGCTCGCCCGCCGTGTTCGTGTCGGAGGCCGGCAAGATCGCCCAGCAGGGCTTCGCCTCGGCCGAGCCGTACATCTACGAGAACGAGGTCCCGGAGTGGGGCAAGCCGGTCGCGTACCAGCTGATCAACGACGCGGGCTTCCCGAAGTACGCGGCGATGGTGTCGGTCAAGCCGGAGACGGTGACCGAGTACGCGGACTGCCTCGCGGCCCTCGTGCCGGTGCTGCAGCAGGCTGAGGTCGACTACTACGACGGCACCCTGAAGGAGGCGACCAACGAGCTCATCCTCGAGCTCGTCGACGCCTACGACACCGGCTGGGTCTACAGCGCGGGTGTGGCGGACTACTCCTTCGAGACGCAGCTCGCCGACGGCATCATCTCGGACGGGCCGGACTCGACGCTCGGCAACTTCGACGCCGACCGCGTGGCCGAACTGTTCTCGCTCGTGCAGCCGATCTACGAGGGCCAGGGCATCGAGATCGCCGAGGGTCTCACGCCCGAGGACCTGTACACGAACGAGTTCGTGGACGCGTCGATCAGCCTCGGTCAGTAACCCCGCACTCACAGAAACACAGCTAGAACCATGAACGCCTCTCCGGTGACGACACCCGCCCGCCTCGCGGGGCTCCGAGTCGTCGTCACCGGAGGGGCGCGTGGCATCGGCGGCGAGATCGCCGCCCGTGTCGCCTCCGAGGGGGCGCGCGTCGCGATCCTCGACCGTCTCGTCGCCGAGGGCACCGCACATGCGGGGGCCCTCGGCGGCACCTTCCACGAGGTCGACCTGGTCGACCCCGATGCCACCGCCGCCGCGACGACCGCGGCGATCGACGCCCTCGGCGGCGTCGACGTGCTCGTCAACTCGGCGGGCATCCTGCAACTGAAGCCGCTCCTCGACGTCACCGTCGCGGACTGGAACCGGATGTTCTCCATCAACACCCGCGCGATGCTGACCACGATGCAGGTCGCCGTGCGCCGGATGATGGCCGACGGACACCCCGGCAAGATCATCAACCTCGCGAGCATGGCCGCCAAGAAGGGCGGCACCAACGAGGGCCACTACGCCGCCTCGAAGGCCGCCGTCGTCGCTCTGACCCGCGCCGCCGCGCTCGAGTGGGGCTGTCACGGCATCACCGCGAACTCCCTCTGCCCCGGCTACATCCTCACCGACATGGGCGCCGCGACGCGCACCGACGAGGACGTCGCGACGTGGTCCACCTACTCCCCGCTCGGCCGGCTCGGCCAGGCGGCGGATGTCGCAGGCGTGGCGGCTTTCCTGGCCTCCGCCGACGCCGACTACCTGACCGGCCAGGCGATCAACGTGACCGGTGGAATGGTGATGCATTGAGTAACGAACTGGCCGAAGTCGACCCGGCGGCGATCGAGGCGCTGGCGACGGAGCTGCGCGAACTGCTCGGCGAGGCCGCGGTCTCGACCGAGGACGGCACGCTCGACCGCGCCTCCCGCGACGGCTCGCACCTCTCCCCCGTCATCCAGGAGCAGCTGCCGCTCGGGCGCGCGCAGATCGTCGCCTACCCGGCGACCGCCGAGCTCATCGCCGCGACCGTGGGGGCCGCCGTGCGGCACGGCGTGCCGATCACCCCGCGCGGCAAGGGCACCGCGAACTACGGTCAGACGATCCCGATGGCCGGGGGCCTCGTGCTCGACACCTCCAAGGCCCGCACGGTGCACGAGATCGGCGACGGCTACCTGATCGCGGATGCCGGCGTCACGATGCTGTCGCTCGAACAGGCCGCCAACAAGACGGGCCAGCAGTTGCTGATGTACCCGTCGACCGCGAACTCGACCCTCGGCGGTTTCGTCTCCGGGGGCTCCGGAGGCACGGGGTCGATCAAGAACGGGCTGCTGCACTGGGGCATGGTCGAGGAGCTGTGGGTCGTGCATGCGGTGCCCGACGCCGAACTGGTGCACGTCACCGGCGACGAGGCCGCGAAGTACGTGCACAACTACGGCACCGCGGGCATCATCGCGCGCCTGCGGATCGGACTCGAGCCCGCCCAGGACTGGCGCGCGTTCCTCGCCTCGTTCGACACCTTCGAGCAGGCGCTGTCGGTGATCCGGCCGTTCGCGGTGCTCGACCCGACGCCGCGTCTGGTCTCCGCCGACCTGGCCACCCTCGCCGAGGCGCTGCCCGCTGACGACGCCATCCCGGCGGGTCGGGCGAGCCTGCGGGCGATCCTCGACGTCGCGTCGCTGGACGCCGCCCGGAAGCTGGTCGAGGATGCCGGAGGAAGGGTCGAGGACATCCGCGAGGGCGCGGCCGCCTCGATGAAGCTCAGCATGATCTCCTACAACCACCCGATCGAGTGGCTCCAGAAGGCGTACCCCGGCACCTACTTCCACGTCGAGGTGTCCGGCGACGCGCTCGTCGACCGCATCGACGAGGTGCACGCCGTGTACGACGGCGGGATGCTGCACATCGAGGCCCAGCGCGAACGCCCGATCGGGATGCTGGCGGGCCGCTACTCGTCGGCGGAGGAGGTCTACGCGGGCTTCGCGCGGCTCGAGGCGCTCGGCGTCGGCTACCACAACCCGCACCAGTGGTTCGTGGACTTCGAGCCGGAGCGCACCGCCGCCCTCGCCGCGACGACCGACCCGCAGGGTCTGCTCAACCCGGGCAAACTGGTCGGCGCCGCCGTGGACACCGGCAGTCAGATCGCCGACATCACGGACCGCTCGTGACCGCGGACGTCGCGGAGCGCCGCCCGCGGGTGGAGTGCCCGCGCAGCGGGTGTATCGAAACCCACACCCGCGAGTCGCTCGGGGGCGGTTTCGATACACCCGCCTTCGGCGGGCACTCAACCCGCAGATGGGGAGCTTCCTCGTGAGCCGGAAACTGGTCGAGCTCGCGGGGCCGGCTCTGGCATCGACCCTCACGGCCGACAGCATCCTCGTGCTGCCCGTCGGCTCGATCGAGCACCACGGCCCGCACCTGCCGCTGGCGACCGATCTGCTGATGGCGGAACTGATGGCCGAGCGGATCGTCGACGGCGCCGTCGCCGCCGGGCTCGACGCCTGGCTGCTGCCGCCGATCGCCTACGCGAAGTCCGACGAGCACGCCTGGGCTCCCGGCACGATGTGGATCGACGCGGCCACCTTGCTCGAGATCCTCGTCGGCATCGGCCGGGGCATCGCGAACACCCCGGCCCGCACGATCGTCTTCTACAACGGCCACGGCGGCAACGTCGCCCTGCTGCAGATCGCGCTGCGCGAGCTGCGGGTGCGGTTCGGCCTGCGCACCTTCTTCATGAACGTCTCGATCCCGGCCGGCGAGACCGAGCTCGGCTTCGGCATCCACGGCGGTCATGGCGAGACGTCGCTCGCGATGCACCTGCGCCCCGACCTCGTCGACCTCGCCGGCGCCGTGGATGCCACCCCCGCGCATCTGGCGCGATTCGAGAAGATCGGCTTCGCGGGGGCCGACGTGCAATTCGGCTGGACGAGCGACGACTTCGGCACCGGCGGGGTGATCGGCGACCCGACCGGGGCGAACGCGGCCGACGGCGCCGAGATCGCCTCACGGCTGCTCGCGGACGGCGTCGCCGGCCTCGCCGAGATCGCCACCTTCGACCCGCAGCCACCGGCATGACCCGCTCCGACGACACCTTTCCCGCCGACCCGTGGCAGCTGCTGGGCGCGTGGTTGCCGTCGAACGACGATCCCGCGCGCCCGCTGATGACGCTCGCGACAGCGGCGGACGGCGTCCCGGATGCCCGCACCCTGCTGCTCTCGGAGTTCGATGAGCACGGCTTCTACTTCCACACCGACACTCGCTCGCGCAAGGTGCGGCAGCTCGCCGCCGACGGCCGCGTCGCGCTGATGCTGCACTTCCCCGACAAGGCGCGCCAGCTCACGGTGCAGGGCGTCGCCGAGCCGGCTCCGGCGGATGAACTGCGTCGGGCATTCCGTGCCCGCTCCCCCTACCTCCAGCAGCTCGCGTGGCAGAACACGATCGAGTTCGCCGGGCTCCCGCTCGCCGACCGGCTCGCGGCCTGGTCGGCCTTCAAAGACGACCACGCCGACGGCTTCGGCCAGCCGCTCACCTGGACCGGCTACCTCGTGCGCCCGTCGCGGCTCACCTTCTGGGTCGGCAACCCCGACACCGCGAGCCGCCGCACCGAATACACCCGCACGCCCGAGGGCTGGGCGGTGAACCTCCTTGCCGGCTGAGCTGCTGATCGAACAACCGGCGTGCCCGAAGCACATGGAATACGGGCCGTGCGGCGGCGTGGAGTTCGACGGCGCCTGCGAGGTCGCCGACTTCCGATGCGTCTTCCTCGACACCCCGACCGTGCGCTGGCACGGCGGTGACTCGTCGCCGGCTCCCGATGCTCCGGGCGCCTCCCGCATGCGCGAGGTGCTCGCCACGCGGCAGATCGTCGTCACCGACTTCCCCGCCCGCGCCCTCGACGCCGCATCGCTCGCCGAGTGCGCCGCGGTGCTGCGCGGAACGACGGATGCCGTGCTCGCCGGGGACTCGGGACGGGAGCGCGTGCAGTTCCCGCCCGCCTACCGCACGGCCCTGATCCGCGCCGAAGGCGTCGAGGTGTGGAGCGGCTTCACCTGCCGCGACCGCAACCGGGTCGCGATGGAGGCCGAGCTCGCGGCGCTCGCGCACGCGGGGGTCTCGGGCGTGCACTGCGTCACCGGCGACCACACCCGCACGGGCGCGCGGCCCGACGCCGCCCCGGTCTTCGACCTCGACTCGACCCAGGCGGCCGCACTGGCTCGTGCGGCGGGGCACCTCGTCTCGGTCGCCGAAGCACCGGCCACCCCGCCCGTCGACCGCCGACCCGCCCGGCTGCTCGAGAAGGAACGCGCGGGCGCCGAGATCTGCTTCGTCAACCACGCCGGCGGCGTCGAGCCGGTCGCGACGTTCATCGCCGAGGCTCAGGCGCTCGGCTCCCGGCTCGGATTCATCCCGTGCATCCCGATCGTGCTCGATCACGACTCGGCGGAGTTGCTCAGATCGTTCACGACCCTCGTGCTGCCGCCCGGATACCTCGACCGCATCCTCGCCGCGGCCGACCCGCGGGCGGAGGGTGTCGCCGCCGCCGTCGAACTCGGGCGCGGCTTCCTCGCGCTCGAGGGGGTCGTCGGCGTGAACCTCTCCGGAGGGACCCAGTTCGGCGGCGAACTCGAGTTCGCCCGGGCCCTCGCCGAGATCGCCGCCGAGCTAGGGCACGCCGCGTGAGCTACGACCTCGTCATCGCCGGCCGCGCGCTCGTGCAGCTCGACGACCGCGCGCCGACGTTCACCCACGCCGAAGTCGCGGTGCTCGACGGACGCATCGCCGTCATCGCACCCCCCGGGGCGCACCTCACGTCGACCCACCGCATCCAGCTCGCCGGCGACGAGGTGCTGCTGCCCGGACTCGTCGACACCCACGTGCACGTGAACGAGCCGGGCCGCACGGAGTGGGAGGGCTTCTCCTCCGCGACCCGTGCCGCGGCGGCCGGCGGCGTGACGACGCTGATCGACATGCCGCTCAACTCCATCCCGCCCACCACGACGCCCGAGAACCTCGCCACCAAGCAGGCTGCCGCCACGGGCCAGGCCGCGATCGACGTCGGATTCTGGGGCGGAGCCGTGCCCGAGAATCTCGGGTCGCTGCGCGCCCTGCACGACGCCGGGGTGTTCGGATTCAAGGCGTTCCTCGCCCCGTCCGGCGTCGACGAGTTCGGGCATCTCGATGCCGCGCAGCTCGACGCCGCGCTCGACGAGCTGGCGGGGTTCGGCGGTCTGCTGCTCGTGCACGCCGAAGATCCCGGGGTGCTCCACGACCACGAGAACGACGGGGGTCGGGGCTACGGCGCGTACGTCGCATCGCGCCCCGACGACGCCGAGGTCGTCGCGATCTCCCGGGTGATCGAGGGGGTCCGCCGCACCGGCACCCGCGCCCACATCCTGCATCTGTCGTCGGCCGCCGCGCTGCCCGAGCTGCGTGCCGCCCGCGCCGAGGGGCTGCCGATCACCGTCGAGACCTGCCCCCACTACCTGTCTCTGGTCGCCGAGGACGTGCCCGACGGCGGCACGCAGTTCAAGTGCGCCCCGCCGATCCGGTCGGCGTCGAACCGGGACGCGCTCTGGCAGGCCTTGCGCGACGGCGACATCGATCTCGTCGTGAGCGACCACTCCCCCTCCACCGCCGACCTCAAGTTCGCGGGCGACGGGGACTTCGCCCGCGCCTGGGGCGGCATCGCGGGGGTGCAGCTCGGCCTCGCCGCCGTCTGGACGGAGGCCGCCGACCGCGGAGTGCCGCTGGAAGACGTCGTGCGCTGGATGTCGGCCTCCCCGGCCGCGTTCGCCGGGCTCGGCCGGAAAGGGCTCCTCGAGGTCGGGCGCGACGCCGACCTCGTCGTCTTCGCCCCCGACGAACGCTTCACCGTGCGGCAAGCTGAACTGCTGCACAAGAACCCGGTGAGCGCCTACGACGGCGCGGAGCTGCGCGGCGTCGTGCGCCGCACCTTCCTGCGCGGTGGCGACATCGGCGCGGGACACCTTCTGACACGAGAGGACGGGTGATGGCGTACATCCTCGGCGACCACCAGTACGGCAAGGCGGAGAACCGCATCGTGCGGGTCATCCGCGACACCGCGCGCCACGAACTGCGCGACCTCAACGTCACCACCGCCCTGCGCGGCACCGCGTTCGAGCCCGCCTACCTGGTCGGCGACCAGACCGCCGTGCTGCCGACCGACACCCAGAAGAACACCGTCTACGCGTTCGCGAAGAAGCACGGCATCGACTCCCCCGAAGCCTTCGGGCTGGAGCTCGCTCGGCACTTCGTGCACGACGTCGACCCGATCGACGGCGCGCGCATCGAGATCGAGGAGTACGCCTGGGACCGCGCCGTCGCGGGAGGCGGCGAGCACGACCACACCTGGGTGCGCCGCGGGCCCGAGGTGCGCACCGCCGCCATCACGGTGGATGCCACGGGCGAGCACGTCATCGGCGGCGTCAAGGACCTCGTGCTGCTGAAGTCGACCGGGTCGGAGTTCGCCGGATTCCTCACCGACGAGTACACGACCCTCGAAGAGACCCACGACCGCGTCATGGCGACCGCGATCGTCGCGAAGTGGCGCTTCTCGACCACCGACGTCGACTGGGATGCGGTCTTCGCGGTCATCCGCACCCACCTCATCGAGCAGTTCGCGACCCTGCAGTCCCTCGCCCTCCAGCAGACGCTGTGGCACATGGGGACGGCGGTGCTGGATGCCGTGCCCGAGATCTGCGAGATCCGCCTCACGGCGCCCAACAAGCACCACTTCGTCGTCGACCTCGCACCGTTCTCGCTCGAGAACCCGAACGAGGTCTTCTACGCCGCCGACCGACCCTACGGACTCATCGAAGCGACCATCCTCCGCGACGACGCGCCCCCGGCCGGCGACGCCTGGAAGTTCTCGGCAGGTCTGGCGTGACCTCCGCCGGCGGCTTCGCGACCGACGCAGACCGGGAGTTCCTCGAACGCGCCGTGCAGTTGGCGACCGACAACGTCTCGGCGGGGGGTGGGCCGTTCGGCGCGATCGTCGTGGATGCCGCGGGCACCGTGATCGGCGAAGGCCAGAACCGCGTCACCCGCGACCTCGACCCGTCCGCCCACGCGGAAGTGCAGGCCATCCGCGCCGCCTGCCAGGCGGTCGGCGACTTCGCCCTCCCCGGCGCCACGCTCTACACCTCGTGCGAGCCGTGCCCGATGTGCATGGCCACCACGCTCTGGGCCCGAATCGACCGCGTCTTCTACGCCGCCGACCGCCACGACGCCGCCCGCGGCGGCTTCGACGACCGCGACTTCTACGACCTCTTCAGCCGCGACCGAGCCACCTGGGACGTGCGCGTGCACACCCTGCGCCTCCCCTCCGCCGAGGAGCCGTTCGATACCTGGTTGGCGTCGGAGACTCGCACCGACTACTGAGCGCGGCCGGGGGGCGCCGTGAGCCGGATCGGATACGCGAGCCGAAGGAGCGGGGACCCCTACCCCGATCGGCTCGCGAATCCGATCCGGTTCACAGCGCGGCCGTTGCGTCTCGCCGGGTCTCGTCCACTTCGCGGGTTGAGTGCCCGCGCAGCGGGTGTATCGAAACCACACCCGCGGGGAGCTCAGCTTCCGCGGTAGGTGGTGTACCCGTAGGGCGAGAGCAGCACAGGCACGTGGTAGTGCGAGGCGTCATGGATGGTGAACTCGATGATCACCCGCGGGAGGAACGGGGTGGCGACGTCGAACTCGAGGCAGTAATCGCCCGGTTCGAGCGACTCGGGGCCGAGCTTCGTCACGCGGCCGTCGGCATCCGTGATGCCGTCGGCGAGGAGCTCGCCCCCGGCGAGGAGCCGCACCGGGATTCCCGCCGCCGGACGCCCGGCGGCGGTGTCGAGCACGTGCGTCGTGACCTGACTCATCGGGCGGCGCTCAGAGGAACATCGCCGTGAGTCGGAGGACGGCGATCTCGCGCAGCTGCTCGCCGACGATGACGAGCTCCTCGGCATCGTCGAGGGTGAGCCGGCGGTCGAGCTCGGCGACGATCTCGGCGCGGGAGCGGCCGACGGCACGGATCAGGAAGATGCGCCCGAAGCGCTGCTCGTAGGCGGCGTTGCCCTCCGCCATCCGAGCGGCGAGGTGCGGGTCGTCGGCGTCGGGCGAGGCCTGCTCGCGTCGGCTGTGGTCGGCCCCGGTGGCGCCCGCGGCCGGCTTCTCGCCGATGCGCGGGTGGTGGGCGAGCGCCTCCTCGATCTCGGCGACGCTGAGCGGCGACGCGGCGGAGGAGGCGGCTTCGAGGAGCGCATCGAGGTCGGCGAACGGACCGGCGGCGGCGACGTCGGCGATCCAGCGCTCGACGCCGAGAGCGGTGCGCAGCTGCTCCTCGGTGACCTCGATACCCCGTGCGCTCATGTGCTCAACTGTAGCCATGGCGAAGGTCGTGGGAGTCGTGCTCGCGGCCGGCGCCGGCACCCGGGCGGGCGGGCCGAAGGTGCTCCGCCACGACGACGCGGGGATGCCGTGGCTGCACCGCGCGCACGACGCGTTGCGCGCGGGCGGCTGCGAGGCGGTTCTCGTGGTCCTCGGGGCCGACGCCGATCGCGCCCGCACGCTGCTCCCGGTCGACGCGGAGGTCGTCGTCGCCGGGAACTGGGCCGACGGGCTCTCCGCGTCCCTCCGCGCCGGCCTCGCGGCGCTGCCCGCCGACGCCGACGCCGCGGTCGTGACGCTCGTCGACCTGCACGGGCTGCCGGCCGAGGCCGTCGCGCGCGTCCTGCGGGAACCGGTCGATGCCGCGACGCTCCGCC
>NZ_JBIIAW010000048.1:0-22078 GCF_044239695.1 Pseudolysinimonas sp.
GGATGCCTCGCCGACATCTTCTCGGCACTCGAGCACCTCCGTTGACTTTCCGTTTTCGGGAGGATTCGGTGGCGAGCCCCTGATTCGGACCACGCCCGTCACGCCCGACCACTTCACCACCACAATCTCCTGAAAACGGAAAGCCGACCCGGCGTCCTAGGCTCATCGGGTGAGCTCCGCCGCCCTGTCGATCACCTCGGCCGTCCCCGACCCGGCCCTGCTCGACCTGCCGTGGGATCTGCCGCTCGAGCTGTGGCCCGACGAGACGATCGCGGCGCTGCCGAAGGGCATCTCGCGGCACCTCGTACGCTTCGTCCGCCTCGGCGAGCATGTGCTCGCGGTCAAGGAGACGACCGAGGAGATGGCGCAGCGCGAGTACGACCTGCTGCGCACCCTCAACCGTCTCGACATGCCGTGCGTCGAGCCGGTCGCCGTCATCACCAACCGCACGGCGGCCGACGGCGAAGCGCTCGCGCCGGTGCTGGTCACCCGGCACCTGCGGTTCTCGCTCCCCTACCGCGCGATCTACTCGCAGTCGCTGCGCCCCGACACGGCGACGCGGCTCGTCGACGCCCTCGCGGTGCTGCTCGCCCGCCTCCACGTCGCCGGCTTCTTCTGGGGTGACGTGTCGCTGTCGAACACCCTGTTCCGACGGGATGCCGGCGCGTTCGCGGCCTACCTCGTCGACGCCGAGACCGGGAAGCTCCACGACGGCCGGCTGAGTGACGGCCAGCGCGACCAGGACCTCGAGATCGGCCGCATCAACATCGCCGGCGAGCTGCTCGACCTCCAGGCCGGCGGCAAGCTCGACGAGGACGTCGACCCCGTCACCGTCGCCGACCGCATCGTCGCCTCGTATCGCGAGCTGTGGACCGAGCTCACGGCATCCGAGTCGTTCCCGGAGAGCGAGCGCTGGCGCATCGCCCGTCGCGTCGAACGCCTCAACGAGCTCGGTTTCGACATCGAAGAGCTCGCGATCAGCCGCGACGAGACCGGCGCGAAGGTGCGCATCCAACCGAAGGTCGTGGATGCCGGCCACCACTCCCGCCGCCTGCTGCGGCTCACCGGGCTCGACGCCGGGGAGAACCAGGCCCGGCGCCTGCTCAACGACCTCGACGCCTACCGCACGTCGGGCGGCCGGGAGGGCGGCGACGAGGAGGAGGTCGCCCACGAGTGGCTCGCGCGGGTGTTCGAACCCGTCGTGCGCTCCATCCCGCGGGAGCTGCGCGGCAAGCTCGAACCCGCCGAGGTGTTCCACCAACTGCTCGAGCACCGCTGGTACCGCTCGCAGGACGAGAAGCGCAACGTGCCGCTCGCCGAGGCGCTCACCTCCTACATCGACACCGTGCTGCGCCACCGTCGCGACGAAATGACCGTCGTCGGCCCGGCGACGGGGTCGTTCGCGGCGATCACCGCCCCGACGGGCGTGATCGAGAACTGGCGCGACAAGGTCTGACGGCGATGACCGACTCCCCCGCCCCCCGCGGCGCCCTCGCTCGACTCAGCGGGGCCTCCGCGCGCCATCCGTTCCGCACCCTCGCCGCCTGGGCCGTCGTGCTCGGAACGGCGATCGCCGTCGCGCTCGTCGGGGTCACCGGCGAGGACCTGTTCGACCGGCTCGGCAGCGACGGCGGCTCTTGGTCGAACGGGGAGAGCGCGGAAGCCGACGACCTCCTGGCGGGCACGGATGCCGAGAGCGCGACGCTGCTCGTGCACGGGCTCGACGTCGCCGATCCCGTGTTCGGCGCGATCGTCGAGGACCTCGGCGAACGGATCGCCGAGATCCCCGACGCGACGCTCGGCAACCCCCTGGCGCTTCCCCTGCTCCCCGACGGCGGCCGCGACCCGCGCGTGGCCGGCCTCTTCGCCGAGGACGGCGACGGTGTGCTGCTCGTCGCGGAGGTTCCCGCCGGCGGCGACATCGACGGCGTCATCCACGAGCTGCGCGAAGCCGCCGACGACATCCGGGATGCCTCTCCCGCGGCGATCGCCGAGGTCGGCAGTTCCGACCTGCTGGTGGAGTCGATCATCGCGACCTCGGAGAGCGACCTCCAACGAGGCGAAGCGGTCGCGCTGCCGATCGCGCTGCTGGTGATGCTCGTCGTGTTCGGCGGTTTCCTCGCCGCCGGGATGCCGCTGCTGGGTGCGATCGTGTCGATCCTCGGCGGCCTCGGCGCGCTCTTCGGGTTCACCCATCTGCTCGACGTCAACACCACCGTCGTGAACGTCGTCACCGCCGTCGGGCTCGGCCTCTCGATCGACTACGGACTGCTCATCGTGTCGCGATTCCGCGAGGAGTACCGCCAGGATGCCGGAGAACGCACCCGCGAGCACCGCCTCGCCGCGATCGTGCGCACCGCGGAAACGGCCGGACGCACGGTCGCCTACTCGGGCACCGTGTTCGCGATCGCCGGCCTCGGTCTGCTGTTCTTCGAACCCGACATCGTCAAGGCGATCGGTCTCGGGGCGCTGTCGGTCACCGTGATCTCGATCGCGTCCGCGCTGACCCTGCTCCCCGCTCTGCTCGCGCTCAGCGGCGAGCGGCTCGCACGCCCCGGACTGCTCACGCGTCTCCCCGGCGTCGGCCGACTGCTCACGCGCTTCGGCGATGTCGCGCCCGACGAGGGCTTCTTCTCGAAGCTGACCCGTCGCATCCAGCGCCATCCCGCGATCATCACCCTCGGGGCGTTCGCCGTCCTGCTGCTGCTCGCGGCACCGGCGCTGGGGCTGCGGCTGGCGAACACCGCGGTCGACTCGATCCCGGTCTCCTCCGACCAGTACCCGTTCGTGACGACGCTCACCGAGGAGTTCCCGCAGGCCGCCGATCCCCGTGTCTCGCTCGTCATCCGCACCGAGGACGACGCCCTCACCTGGGCCGCCGACGTGGAGCGCCTGCCGAACGTCGAGTCGGTCGGCATCCCGATCGCGGTGAACGACGTCTGGCAGACCTCCGTGGTCGTCGAGAGCAAGACCGGCAGCGGCGTCGTGCGCGCGATCCGCGCCGAGCCGCCCGCCTTCGAGCACTGGGTGACGGGAGCGGATGCCCGCACCGTCGACTTCTCCGAATCGCTGACCAGCGGCATCCCGTGGGCGGCCGGGGTGATCTCACTCGGCACCGTGCTGCTGCTCTTCCTGATGACGGGGTCGCTCGTCATCCCGCTCAAGGCGCTGCTCGCGAGCGCGCTGTCGCTCGGCGCCTCGATCGGCCTGCTCGTCTGGGGCTTCCAGGACGGCGCGTTCGCCGGGCTCATGGGCTTCGACCCCGCGAACGTCTACGGCGTCGACACCCTCGTGGTGCTGCTGACCTTCGTCTTCGGCTTCGGGCTGGCGATGGACTACGAGATGTTCATCCTGTCGCGCGTGAAAGAACGCCGCGACGCCGGCGCCTCCGACACCGAGGCGATCGCGCTCGGGTTGCAGCGTTCGGGTCGCATCATCACCTCGGCGGCGCTCATCATCATCGTCGTGTTCGCCGGCTTCGCGACCGGGGATCTCATGATCATCAAGCAGCTCGGTGTCGCGCTCGCGTTCGCCGTGCTGCTGGATGCCACGATCGTGCGCTGCCTGCTCGTGCCCGCGTTCATGACCTGGCAGCGTCGCATCCTGTGGTGGGCGCCGCGTCCGCTGAAGCGCCTGCACGCGCGCTTCGGGTTGTCGGACTGAGCTACTTCTTCGCGGCTCTGAGCTTCGCGATCTCGTAGAGGCTCACCGAGACGGCGATGCCGGCGTTGAGCGACTCGGTGTCGGACGAGATCGGGATGCTGACGACCGCGTCGCAGGTCTCGGTGACGAGTCGCGACAGGCCCTTGCCCTCGCTGCCGACGACGAGCACGATCGGCTGCTTCGCGAGTTCGAGCCCGGGCAGCGACACGTCGCCGCCGCCGTCGAGGCCGAGCACGAAGACGCCGCGGGACTTCAGCTCCTTGAGCGTCTGGGTGAGGTTCGACGCCATCGCGACCGGGATCCGGGAGGCGGCGCCGGCCGACGTCTTCCAGGCGGATGCCGTCATCCCGACGCTCCGACGCTGCGGCACGATCGCGCCCTGGCCGCCGAACGCGGCGATCGAGCGCACGATCGCACCGAGGTTGCGCGGGTCGGTGATGCCGTCGAGGGCGACGAGCAGCGGCACCTGCCCGCGGCTCTCGATCTTGTCGAGCAGCTCGAGCGGGTGCGCGTATTCGTACGCCGGCACCTTGAGCGCGATCCCCTGGTGCACGGAGTCGGGGCCCGACATCCGATCGATCTCCTGACGCATCACCTCGAGCACCGGGATGTTGCGCTTCGCCGCGAGGGAGAGCGACTCCTTGACGCGGTCGTCCATCTCCAGGCGCGTCGCGATGTAGAGCGTCGTGGCGGGGATCTTCGCGCGCAGGGCTTCGACGACCGAGTTGCGGCCGGTGACCACTTCGGCGTCGCCCTCCTTCTTCGGAGCGCGGCGCTGCTGCGCCGGCTTGCCGGCCCCACCGTCGGCGCCGCCCTTGTTGTACTTCGAGCGGGCAGCCTCGAGACGCTCCTGCGCGGCCTTCCGCTTGCCGGCGACGTGCCAGCTGCGGTCGGTCGCCTTGGGCGTCGGGCCCTTCCCCTCGAGCTTCTGCCGACCGTGACCGCCGGTGCCGACCGTCGGACCCTTCTTGTTGCCGCGTGCTCCGGGACGTCCGGGCTTGACCATCAGATACTCCATTTCGGGCCGGTGGGGGTGTCTTCGAGAACGACCCCGGCCGCGGCCAACGTGTCGCGGACCCGATCGGCCGCGGCGAAATCCTTGCTCGATCGGGCGGCTTCGCGCTCCCCGATCAGCTGTTCGACGAGCGAGCCGAGCACGGCATCCGCCGCTGCCCCCTGTGTCGAGACGGTCCATTCTGCCGGGTCGAGCCCGAGAACTCCCAGCATGGCGAGTGCCTCGGCCCGCAGGCGGGCCGCCCGGGCGACATCGCCGGCATCGAGGGCGGCGTTGCCCTGCCGCACCGTCTCGTGCAGCACCCCGAGCGCCTGCGGCACCCCGAGGTCGTCGTCCATCGCCATCGCGAACGCGTCGGGCACCGGCAACGCGCCGGTCTGCTCGACCTCGGGCGTCGCCTCGACGGCCGCCGCCGCCCGCGCGAGGAACCCCTCGATGCGGGAGTACGCCGCCTCGGCTTCGACGAGGGATCCGGGGTGGTAGTCGATCGACGAGCGGTAGTGCGCGCTGCCGAGGTAGTACCGCACGACGACCGGCCGTGCCGCCGCGAGGAACTCGGCCGCGTAGATCGAGTTGCCGAGCGACTTCGACATCTTCTGACCCTCGACGACGACGAGGCCGTTGTGCACCCAGTGCGTGGCGAAGGCATCCCCCGCCGCCGTGCTCTGCGCGAGCTCGTTCTCGTGGTGCGGGAAACGCAGGTCGAGCCCGCCCCCGTGGATGTCGAACGCGGGTCCGAGGTACCGACGCGACATCGCGGAGCACTCGATGTGCCATCCCGGACGTCCCGGCCCCCAGGGCGAGTTCCACGACGCCGAGTCGGGCTCCCTGCGCTTGGTGCCCTTCCAGAGGGCGAAGTCGCGGGGGTCGCGCTTGCCGCGCGTCGCGGCGTCGGCGGAATCGGCCATGTCGTCGGGCCGCTGGTTGGTGAGCACTCCGTACTCCGACCAGGAGGCGACCGAGAAGAACACGTCGCCCGTGCCGTCGTCGGCGATGTACGCGTGGTCCTTCGCGATCAGTTCGGCGATCAGCTCCTGCATGCCGGGGATGCTCGCCGTGGCGCGCGGTTCGTAGGTCGGGGGCAGGATGCCCAGCGCCGTGTACCCGCGCGTGAACTCGAGCTCGACCCGGTAGGCGACGGCCCACCACGGCTCCTTCTCGGACGCGTTGTCGAGCACCTTGTCGTCGATGTCGGTGACGTTGCGCACGAAGGTCACGTCGAGTCCGCGGTAGGTGAACCACCGGCGCCAGAGGTCGTAGGCGAGGGCGCTGCGCAGGTGCCCGATGTGCGGGCTCGACTGCACCGTGGGACCGCAGACGTACATCCCGACCTTCCCCGCCTCGCGCGGGGTGAAGTCGACGAGGGCCTGGGCCTTCGAGTCGTACAGTCGGATGCTCACCGCCCAAGGGTACCCGGGCTCGTATTCTCGTGACGTGCCCGACCTCGTGTTCGCCGTCGACGACCTCGCCGGCTCCGCCACCCGCGCCCTCGTCGCCCACCACCTCGCGGGGATGCACGCGTCGAGTCCGGCCGAGAGCGTGTTCGCGCTCGACGTCGACGGGCTGCGGCATCCTGACGTCACGTTCTTCGCCGCGACGCTCGGTGACGAGGTGGTCGCGATCGGCGCGCTGAAGCAGCTCGACCCGCAGAACGGCGAGCTGAAGTCGATGCGGGTCGCCGACGCGTATCTCGGCACGGGCGCCGGCCGCGCGATGCTGCGGCACCTGGTGGCCGAGGCCCGGACCCGCGGCATGAAGACCCTGTGGCTCGAGACCGGGAGCACCGAGGACTTCGTCCCCGCTCGTCGCCTCTACGAGGCGGAGGGGTTCGTCGAGTGCGGCCCCTTCGCCGATTACCGCGAGAACCCTTTCTCGGTCTTCATGACACTCTCGGTGGTCGAGTAGCGCGCAAAGCGCGCGTGTCGAGACCGGCTCAGACGGATGCGGTGAGCAGCGCCGTCGCGAGCGCCGCGACCCCTTCGCCGCGACCGGTGAACCCGAGGCCGTCGGTCGTCGTCGCCCCGATCGTGACCGGCGCCCCGAGCAGCCCCGACAGCCGCGCCTCCAGTTCGCTGCGCCGCGGCGCGATCTTCGGGCGCACGCCGACGATCTGCACGGCGACGTTGACGACCTCGAACCCGGCGCCGCGCACGAGCGCGAGGGTCTCGCGCACGAACACCTCGCTGGCGGCGTCGGCGAATCGCGGGTCGGCGGTGCCGAAGCGGCTGCCGAGATCGCCGAGTCCGGCGGCCGAGAGCAGGGCGTCGCAGATCGCGTGGAGCACGGCATCCCCGTCGCTGTGCCCGGCGAGACCCGGCTCGCCGCCCCAGTAGAGCCCGCCCAGCCAGAGCGGCGCCGACTCGTCGTAGGCGTGCACGTCGACGCCCGTCCCGACGCGGAGGCCGGCGGTCTGCGCCCCGAGGACGTTCTCGGCGCGGCGGAGGTCCCACGGGGTGGTGATCTTGAACGCGCGGGCCTCGCCCTCGACGGTGGACACCCGGTGGCCGGCGGCCGCGAAGAGGGCGGCGTCGTCGGTGTGGTCGTCCTGCGCCGCGGCATAGGCGACGGCGAGCTCCGCCCGCGGGAAGCCCTGCGGCGTCTGCACGTGCACGAGGTCGCTGCGGTCGACCGTGCCCAGCACCTCGGCGTCAGGTCCCACGCGCTTGATCGTGTCGGTCACCGGCAGCGCCGGGATGATCCCGCCCCCGGTCTCCCGCACGGCGCGCACGACGCGGTCGAACAGCAACGGCGGGGTGAGGGCGCGGGCGGCGTCGTGCACGAGCACCGTCGAGACGTCGGGGCTGAGCGCCGCGAGTCCGGCGGCGACCGAGGACTGGCGGGTCTCGCCCCCGACGACGACCGAGACCGAGGCGGATGCCGCTCCCGCGACACGGTCGGCGATCGAGCGGGCGGCGGCGAGATGCGACGCGGGTGCGACGACGACGATCTGGGCGGGTTCGACGGACTCGAAGACCCCGTGCAGGGCGCGTTCGAGGATCGGCACGCCGCGCAGCGAGGCGAACGCCTTCGGCTCGGGAGCACCCAGCCGGCTGCCGCTCCCCGCGGCGACGACGATGATCCCGAGCACCGGGGTCATCTTCTGTCGGCTCCGGTTAGGAGGCGAGGACCTCGTCGAGAACCGTCGAGGCCTTCTCTTCGTCGGTCTTCTCGGCGAGTGCCAGCTCGGAGATCAGGATCTGACGGGCTTTCGCGAGCATCCGCTTCTCGCCGGCCGACAGGCCGCGGTCCTGGTCGCGACGCCACAGGTCGCGCACGACCTCGGAGACCTTGATGACGTCGCCGGAGGCGAGCTTCTCGAGGTTCGCCTTGTAACGGCGGCTCCAGTTGGTGGGCTCCTCGGTGAACGGAGCGCGCAGCACCTCGAACACGCGGTCGAGGCCCTCCTTGCCGATGACGTCACGGACGCCGACGAGGTCGACGTTGTCGGCCGGCACCTCGATGGTGAGGTCGCCCTGCGTCACGTTGAGCTTCAGGTACAGCTTCTCTTCACCCCGGATCGTGCGGTTCTTGACCTCGATGATCGTGGCAGCGCCATGATGGGGGTAAACGACGGTTTCGCCGACCTCGAAAAGCATGCAGTTGTTCCTTCCGCAGACTTGCCAGTCTACCACGGCCAGGCTGGCGGCTGAGGGTCGCCTAAGTGCCCCCTCACCGCGGGCGCCGGGTAGGCTGCAACCGTGAGAATCCGTTCCGGGGCGATCATCGCCGCCGCCTCTGCCCTCGCCCTCGCGCTGACCGGCTGCTACGCCTTCGTCGAAGCGCAGACCCAGTTCCCCTACGACGCGAGCGACGGCGTCAGCGTCACGGTCGGCGAGGTGCGCATCATCAACGCTCTCGTGTTCACCGAGGACGGCCAGGACGGCAACTTCACCGGCGCTGCGGTCAACACGAGCGGCGACGACGTCGACCTCATGCTCCAGTACGTCTCGGGCGGCGACAAGGTCGATGTCGAGATCGAGGTCCCCGCCGGCGAGACCGTCTTCCTCGGCGGGCGCGGCGACCAGGTGTTCCTGCCCGAGATCGACACCCCGCCCGGAGCCCTGCTGAAGATCTACTTCCAGTACGGCGACCGGTCGGGCAAGCAGGCCGACATCCCGGTGCTCGACACCGCGTTCGAGGAGTACGACGGGCTGCTTCCGACGCCCACGCCGACTCCGACCCCCACGCAGACGCTCATCCCCGGCGAGACCCTCGCGCCGACGGAGACCCCGGCGCCGTAAGCCCGCGGGCCGCACGGCTTCGAGGCGGCCCGACGTTCGAGGCGGCCTACGCCTCGAACCGGTAGCCGAGGCCGCGCACCGTGAGCAGCAGCTTCGGGTCGGACGGCTCGTCCTCGATCTTCGAGCGGATGCGCTTGATGTGCACGTCGAGCGTCTTGGTGTCGCCGAAGTAGTCCGACCCCCACACCCGGTCGATCAGCTGCCCGCGGGTGAGCACCCGGCCGGCGTTGCGCATGAGCAGCTCGAGCAGTTCGAACTCCTTGAGCGGCATCGCCACCTCGGCGCCGCGCACCGAGACGGAGTGGCGCTCGACATCCATCCGCACGGTGCCCGCCTCGACGATGCCGGTGTCGTCGTCGCCGACGTCGGTGTGGCGGCGCAGCACCGCGCGGATGCGAGCGAGCAGTTCGCGCGCCGAATAGGGCTTCGTGACGTAGTCGTCGGCGCCGAGTTCGAGTCCGACGACGATGTCCACCTCGCTGTCCTTCGCGGTCAGCATGATGATCGGCACCGCCGAACGGGTGCGGATCTCGCGGCAGACCTCGGTGCCCGACAGCCCCGGCAGCATGAGGTCGAGCAGCACGAGGTCGGCGCCGGCGCGGTCGAATGCGGCGAGCGCGGCCCGGCCGTCTTCGGCGACCTCGGTCTCGTAGCCCTCCCGACGCAGGAGGAACGAGAGCGGCTCCGAGAGGGAGGGCTCGTCTTCGACGATGAGGATGCGCGTCACGGGGTTGCTCCGAGGGTGATCGATGCGGCCGGCGTACTGGCGGCCTCGGGTAGGCGGATGGTGAAGGTGGAGCCACTGCCGGGGTGCGACCAGACCCGCACGTCACCGCCGTGGTTCTGCACGACGTGCTTGACGATGGCGAGGCCGAGGCCGGTGCCCCCGGTGTTGCGGCTGCGGGCGGAGTCGACGCGGAAGAAGCGCTCGAACACGCGGTCGCGCTCCGACTCCGGGATGCCGACGCCCTGATCGGTCACCGCGATCTCGACGACGCCGTCCGAGTGACTGACCCCGACCCCGACGCGCGAGTTGTCGGGCGAGTACTGGATGGCGTTGGCGACGAGGTTGTGCACCGCGGTGACGAGCAGCCCCGCGTCACCGAACACCTCGGCGCCGGCATCCCCGCCGCTCACGAGGGTGATGCGGTGCTTCTCGGCGGCCACGCGGTTGCGGTCGACGGCCTGGGCGATGACGGTGTCCATGTCCACGATCTCGGCCTTCTGCAGCACGTCGGATGCCTGGAGCCGGCTCAGTTCGATGATCTCGTGACTGATCCTGGCGAGTCGATCGGCCTCGATCGACAGCCGCTTCGCGAAGCGCTTCACCTGCTCGGGTTCGTCCGCCGCGTGCTCGAGCGCCTCCGCGAGCAGGCTGACCGCACCGATCGGGGTCTTCAGCTCGTGGCTGACGTTCGCCACGAAGTCGCGGCGCACCTCCTCGAGGCGGTACGACTCGGTACGGTCCTCGGCGAGCACGAGCACGAACCGGGTGCCGAGCGGGGCGATGCGCACGAAGATGTGGAGGGATGCCTCGCCGAACGGGCCCCGCGACAGGTGCAGTTCGCGGGCGATGGGCTCCCCGCTGCGGCGCACGGTGTCGACGAGCCCGACCACTTCGGGATGCACGAGCGCCTGGTTCCAGACGAGGCCGAAGGCGAGCGCTCCCGTCGAGGCCTTGAGCACGTTGTTCGAGGAGTCGAGCACGATTCCCGCCGACTCGAGCGAGTCGATGACCTCGTCGGCCCCTTCGGGCACGGTGGGCGTGATGACCGCGACCGCGCGCTGCCCGCGACGATGCGCGGCGACGATCGCGGCGGCGGAGCCGGCACCGAGGACGAATCCGAACGCGATGGCGACCGGCACGAGCCAGGCCTGGTCCATGCGACTAGATTAGGGCGCACGGTGAACCCGGTGACCGTCGGGTCGCCGGATCTGCGGGCATGAGCCCCGGAGAGTTCAGTCGTCCGACACCGGGCGTTAACCTGCGACAGGCAGCGTGGCCTGCGTTCGGGCGGTTCGACGCTGCCCGCGAAACGAGAGGACGTCGAAATGCGCGAGGTGTTCCAGCAGGAGCTGCGGGAAGTGCAGGACCGGCTGGTCGAGATCGCGTCCCTCGTGGCCGAATCGATCGAGAAGGCCACCCAGGCGTTCAACGAGTCGAACGTGACGCTCGCCGAGACGGTCATCGCCGAAGACGACCGCATCGACGCCGCGTGCTTCGAACTCGACGAGCTCGCCATCCAGATCCTGGCCCGCCAGCAGCCGGTGGCCCGCGACCTCCGCATCGTCGTCAGCGCGCTGCGCATCAGCGCCTCGCTCGAGCGCATGGGCGACATGTCGACCCACATCGCGCAGCTCGCGCGCTACCGCTTCCCCGAGAAGGTCGTGCCGAAGAAGTTGCGCCCGACCTTCGTCGAGATGGGCCGCCTCGACGTCGAGATCGCCCGGATGCTCACCGAACTCCTCCGCACGCAGGACACCGCGATCGCCGAGGCGATCCGCAACGAAGACGACAAGGTGGATGCCCTCCACCTCTCGGTCTTCGACATGGTGCTCGGCGAGAGCTGGAAGGGCGAGGCCGTCGACACGGTCGACTCGACCCTCGCCTCCCGCTACCACGAGCGCTTCGCGGACCACGCGGTGTCGATCGCGAAGAAGGTGCTCTACCTCGCGACCGGCGACTGGATCCCTTCGGACAGCTGAGGACCATTCGGGTTACCCTGGCGGCATGATCAGGGCCCTCGCCGGCACGCTGGCGGTCGCGACCGTCGTCGTCCTCGCCGGATGCGTCCCGTCCGGTGAGTCACGAGCGGCCGACCTGGCCGACCGGATCGCGATCGCGATGGCGGACGACATCGCGCCCGCCCAGTACCCGGAGCCGCTGAGCGGCGAGCACCTCGCCTGGTCGGCGATCGACGCGCCGCGTCTTCCCGACGCCCCCCAGGTCGACTACCGGTTCGACGCGTACGACTGGTCGGGCGACTCCGGGGATGACGAGGGGGCGACCTTCTCGGTGCGCATCGACGTGCACGTTCTCCCGTATTCGTCCGGCGGCTTCAGCCGCGAACGCGAAGAGGCCGTCGCGACGCGGTGCTGGCGATTCGTCGTGCGCGCCATCCCGGAGTGGCAGGGCGCCGTCGAGCGCAGCAGCACCGAGTGCCCCGACGGGCCGTTGACCGACCCGCAGCCCGACGACCTGCTCGAGATGCCCGGCGACGGCGAGGACCGCATCCGGGCCGTGCTCGCCGTCGCGACCGCCGCCGACGCCCGCGCGCTGCTCGCCGAGCAGTTCCCCGACGAGGGGTTCGTGCTCGACGTCGACGAGCAGGACGGTGAGCTCGCGGTCTCCGTCTTCGTGCCGCGTCAGCCCAGCTGCCTCATGGGGCTGCGCCGCGCCGACGGCACGATCCAGACCTACGGCCTGCCGGCGTCGGACCTGCTGCCCGGCGAAGGCGGGTGCAACGCCCGAGCCGTGCTGCCGCCCGCGCCCTGACCTACTTCTTGCCCTGCGCCGCGACGGCGGCGGCCCCGGCGGCGGCCGCCTCGGGGTCGAGGTAGCGCGACGGTGCCGTCGGGCGGAAGGCGTCATCCAGGTCGTAGACGAGCGGGATGCCGGTCGGGATGTTGAGCTCCGCGATCTCGTCGTCGGGGATGCCGTCGAGGTGCTTCACGAGGGCGCGCAGCGAGTTGCCGTGCGCGGTGACGAGGACGGTCTTGCCGACGGCGAGGTCCTTCGTGATGTCCGACTCCCAGTAGGGCAGCATCCGGTCGATCACGAGCTTGAGGCTCTCGGTGCGCGGGAGGTCGGCATCCGGGATGTCGGCGTACCGCTCGTCGCCCACCTGCGACCACTCGGCGTCGTCGGCGAGCGGCGGCGGCGGCACGTCGAACGAGCGGCGCCAGGTCTGGAACTGCTCGGGACCGTACTTGGCGAGCGTCTCGGCCTTGTCGAGTCCCTGGAGCGAGCCGTAGTGGCGCTCGTTGAGACGCCAGGAGCGCTTCACCGGGATCCAGGCGCGGTCGGCGACGTCGAGGGCGAGGTTCGCGGTCTGGATCGCGCGGGTGAGCAGGCTCGTGTAGAGGATGTGCGGGGTGAGGCCGGACTCCGCCAGCAGTTCCCCGGCGCGCTTGGCCTCGGTGACGCCCTGCTCCGAGAGCCGCACATCGACCCATCCGGTGAACAGATTCTTCTGGTTCCAGTCGGAGTTGCCATGGCGGAGGAGGATCAGCGTGCTCATGCCCCGAGCTTATCGACGCGAGAATGGGCGGCATGGATCGCCCCGTCGGCCGCATCACCCGCGGCACGACGAACGTGAACCGCCTCCGCCGGATCGACAGGTGGATCGCCGCGCAGCCGGTCGTGCGCACGGCGGACGATCCGCTGGTCGTCGACCTCGGCTACGGCGCGAGCGCGACGACGACCCTCGAGCTGCGCGACCGGCTCGCCGCTGTACGACCCGACGTGGCGGTCGTCGGCATCGAGATCGACCCGGAGCGGGTGCGGATCGCGAACGCGGCGACGCGGGACGGCGTCGAGTTCCGACTCGGCGGCTTCGAAGTGCCGCTGCCCGGGAGCCGTCGGCCGGCCGTCATCCGCGCCCTCAACGTGCTGCGCCAGTACGACGAGTCCGAGGTCGCGGCGGCGTGGGCGACGATGCGCGAACGCCTGGCCCCGGAGGGGCTGCTCGTGGAGGGGACCTGCGACGAGATCGGCCGCGTCGCGTCGTGGGTCGGCCTCGACGCGCAGGGGCCGCGCACCTTCACGATCTCGCTCCGCCTGGCCGGTCTCGAGGCGCCCTCGATCGTCGCCGAGCGGCTGCCGAAGGCGCTCATCCACCGCAATGTCGCGGGCGAGCGCATCCACGACCTGCTGCTGACGCTCGACCGGCTGTGGGCGACGCACGCGCCGCTCGGGGTGTACGGACCGCGACAGCGCTGGATGGCGGTGGTCGTCTCACTGCGGGACGCCGGCTGGCCGGTGCGCGGCTCCCGCGCGCGCTGGCGGCTCGGCGAACTCACCCTCGACTGGGCCGCCGTCGCACCCGCGCCCTGAGGGTCGCTCAGACCTCGGGCAGCAGGTCGCGCGCCGCGTCGTAGGGCATCCCGGTGCCGACGAGGAGGTCGACGACGAGCGGGCGCAGCAGGAGCAGGGCGGCGGCATCGGCGAGCCCCGCGTCGGGCAGGAGCACGGCCGGGTCGAGTCGGCGGGCGAGATCGGTGAGCACGGAGCGCGCCGCGCCCGCCTCCTGCGGATCGCGCAGTTCCTCGCCGAGCATCCGGATGCCGGTCGCGACTCCCCCGACCGCGTCGGCGAGACCGGGGCGCGGGATGCCGTCGCGCACGAGGTAGTGGCTGCGCCGGGCGATCGTGCGCAGGTGCCGGGTCGCGAGGTCGACGGCGTCGACGGCGCGGGCGTCGCGCCGCAACTCCGGGAGCCGTCCGCGGAGGAAGGGCGAGATGCGGGCGACGGCGATCGCAGTGTCGAGCGACTGCCTCCACGCCTCGAACATCGGCTGCGCGCGGCGCAGGCGGGAGAGCGCGAGCTCCCCCGCGGCTTCGTCGCCGTCGCTCAGGGAGCGGGCGATCGACTCCGTCGACTCGGTGAGGATCGCGAACATCACCTGGCGGTCGCGGGCAGCGGCGCGGCCGGGATCACGCGGGATGAGGGCCGTCACGAGAAGCGCCACGGCGCCGGCGATGACGGCATCGAGGGTGCGGCCGAAGACGCCGTCGGGCGCCGGCAGGAGCAGCACGATGGCCGACGGCACCGCCGCGGCGACGGCGAACTGCGGATTGGGCGAGACGAACCGGCCGACGACGAACACCACGAGCAGCACGACCGCGAGCTGCCACACGCCGGTACCGGCGACGAGGGCGATCGCTTCGCTCACGGCGACGCCGAGCACGATGCCGAGGAGGGTCTCGGCGACCCGTCGCGGGCGGGCGTCGCGGGTCAGACCGAGAGAGGTGATCGTGACGGTGATCGCGAGCACGGGGAACGGGTGCAGCAGCAGCCAGTGCGTGATCGAATACGAGATCACCACGGCGACGATGATCTGCAGGATGGCGGGCAGCGAGCCCCACACCCGCCGGACCCCGTCGCGCACGCGGGCCCGGAGGGCGATCCGACGCTCGAGCCGTCGCAGCGCGCCGCCGTCGGCCGCGGGGGTCACGCGTTCCGCCGCACCGCTCCGAGCCGCGGCAGCCGCGGGACGTCGGCCTCGGCTCCGGCATCGGTCGGCACGATGACCTCCTGCGCGGCGGCCGCCGACCCGTCGGGTCCGGTCACCGTCAGCGTCGCCGCCGGGTCGGTGGAGCGTCGCACGACAGCGAGCGCGATCGGCCCGAGTTCGAAGTGCGTCCCGGTCGCGGTGATCCGGCCGACGGGCTTCTCGCCGTCGAACACTTCGTCGCCCGCGGCGACGGCGACGTTGTCGGAGCCGTCGAGGTGCAGCAGCACGAGGCGCCGCGGTGGGTGCCCGAGGTTGTGCACCTTGGCGACGGTCTCCTGCCCGCGGTAGCAGCCCTTCGCGAGGTGCACCGCCGAGCGGATCCAGTCGAACTCGTGCGGGATCGACGTGGCGTCGAGCTCGGTCGCCGCACGCGGTCGCCAGGCCGCGATGCGCAGCGCCTCGAGAGCCAGGATGCCGGCGGCCGGTCGGTCGGCGAGCTGCCCCAGCTCGGAGCGCGGCACGAGTGTCTCGGAATACGTCCATCCGGAGCCCGGGTGCTCGGCGACGACGGCGTACTGGTGGCCGCCGGCGACGACGGCGCGCCACGGGTCGACCCAGGTCACGGTGCCGACGCCGTCCGGGAGCACCGGCGGCTCGCCGAGGGTGGCGACGGTGCAGCAGGAACCGCAGCCGGTCGAGGAAGGCCGCGAGTCCGGCGCCGGTGCCGGCATCCATCAGCAGCCAGGCGGTCTCGCCGTCGTCGACGACGCGCGCGACGTATTCGATGCGACCGCTCGGGTCGAGCAGGAGGGCCTCCGCCGACTCCCCCGGCGCCAGGCGGGCGAGCGACTGGGAGAGCAACGAATCGAGCCAGGTCAGTCGGTCGGGACCGGTGACGGTGACGACATCCCGATCGGAGAGGTCGACGAGAGCCCCGGCGAGCAGGGCGCGCTGCTCGCCGAGCGGGTTGCCGTAGTGCTGGGGAGGGTCGCCCACAGCACCGGCCCGGGAAGCGAACGAGCTAATCGACACGTGCGAGCCGCCCCGACGCGTGGGTGCGCAGATCCTGGCCGAGCGCGGCGATGTCCCAGGCCCAGAGCAGGTGATCGTCGACGAGACCGTAGAGCCGGGTCGCCGCGGCGTACTCCTTGGCCCCCGCCGACCGCACGACCGCGTCGGTGCCGAGATCGATGCGCGGGCCGTCGACCGTGCCGAGGTAGAGCTCGCTCACGCCCCCCGGCTGGAGGATCGACACCTGGATGTCGAACGACCCCTGGGCGTTGCGGAGGGTCTCGACCGAGTCGGCGGTCGTGAACAGCGGTTCTCCCACCCCGGGCAGCATCCCCGGGCCGGGGTCGGCGGGGCCGAGCGGCCGCGACAGGCGCCAGTACCCGATCTCCGAGAACAGGATGCGGGGGTCGTCCTGGTCGCCCTCCGCCAGCCACGTCGAGCACGCGTACTGCACGTACGGGCCGCCGTCGTGGGTGAACGCGACGCGCTGACCGAACTCGTGCTCGCGCACCTCGTCGCCCACCTTGTAGGCGATCACACCGGTGCCCTCCCACACCCCGAGCAGCCAGGAGAGCGGGACGATCTCGGCCGGCAGTGCGGCGTCGAGCTCGAACACGGGGACGCCTAGCGCTGGCCGCGGAAGAGGTTGTAGAGCACCACGAGCGAGACGAAGCCGATGGCGAGCACCGCCAGCCCGAGAAGCCCGATGAAGAAGAGTTCCAGGGCGAGCATCATGAGAACAGCCTACCGAGTGAGGTCGGGTGAAGCAGGATCAGCACGACCGTCGTCACGCCGAGGATCACGAGCACGCCCCCGACGCTGGCGATGATGCGGGAGACGAGCCCCTCCTTGCGCTGGAGGGAGAGCTGGATCACGAAGGTCAGCAGCAGGGCACCCGCGGCGACCACCGGGATCCAGGTGAGGAACCGGTCGCCCGCGAACACCCCGACCAGGATCGCTCCGGCGAGAGCGACGAGCCACACCGGAGGGACGCTGCGCGATCGGGCGGACACCCGCCCAGACTACGACAGCGCAGCGGGCGGGCGATGCCCGGGCGACGAGAGCCTCCGCCGTATCCGTACACTGTCGGGTAGGCGTTTTGGAGGACTCCGCGTGGCCCAGCTGCTCATCTTGACCTCAGCGGTCGATGGCGACGTCCTGCCTGCGCTCGGGCTCCTCTCCCATCGCACGCGTTCGATCCCCGCGGCACCCGCATCGCTCATCAATGCGCCGACCGCGGATCTCATCTTCGTCGACGCCCGCCAAGACCTCGCGAGCGCCAAGTCGCTGTGCAAGATCCTCAACACGACGGGTGTCACCGTGCCGCTCGTGCTCGTGCTGACCGAGGGCGGGCTCACCGCGGTCTCCGCCGACTGGGGCGTCGACGACGTCATCCTCGAGTCGGCGGGACCGGCCGAAGTGGATGCCCGCATCCGTCTCGTCATCGGCCGGCTGGCCCAGGAGAAGACGGGCTCCAAGATCCAGGCGTCGGGCGTCGTCATCGATGAGGCCTCCTACTCGGCGAAGGTGCACGGTCGTCCCCTCGACCTCACCTTCAAGGAGTTCGAACTGCTCCGCTTCTTCGCGACCCACCCGTCGCGGGTCTTCACCCGAGAGCAGCTCCTCAGCGAGGTGTGGGGCTACGACTACTTCGGCGGCACCCGGACGGTCGACGTGCATGTGCGGCGGCTGCGCGCCAAGCTCGGCGACCTCGAGTCGCTCATCGGCACCGTGCGCAATGTCGGCTACCGGTTCAACGTCTACGAGGACGAGGACCGGTTGGCGCCGGTCGTCTGATCCCGTCGGCTTCGGCCGGCTCGAGCAGTTCGCGCACGACGTCCGCCATCGAGATGTCGCCCGACGTGCGCCCGACGAGTGCCGGAGCGGCCGTCGGCCCCGGAACCGCGTGCCCGCCCCCGTGCACCACGTACAGGGTGACCGGCGCACGACCGGGCTCGCGGTGGTCGACGCGGTCGGTGCGAGTGCCCCGTGAGTTCGGACCCGTCGGGATCTCCGTCGTGACCGGCTGCGCGGTGATGCCGTTGCGGCGCGCGAAGTAGTCGGCCGTCGCCGACGCCGACAGCGCGGAGCCCGCGATCCGGAACAGTGCCCGTACCCACCAGCGCATCCCACCGCCGTCGAAAGGGATGATCGGATCGCGGGTTCCGGCGACCAGCACGACCGGTCGACGCTCCGGGGCGGTGGCACCCGCGGGCGCGAGGAAGCTCGCGGGGACGGGCATCGTGGCGGAGATCACGACTCCGGCGGCCAGTTCACCGGGGGCCTCGTGGAGCAGACGCATCACGAACTGGCCGCCGTTGGAGAAGCCGACCGCCACCACACGCGCGGGATCGATCCCGTGCGTCCCCTCGAGCCGCGCGACGGCGGCGCGGACGAAGGCCACATCGTCGACGTCGTCGCGGCGGGCCGGGAACCTGCTCTCGCGCCGTGCATCGTTCCAGTTGCCGCGATATCCGTCGAGGTACGCCACGACGGCCGTCCCTGCGGCGGCGAGGTCGTCGAGGGCGCCTCCGGTGAACGCGCGATGCACGTCCCCCGTCTGGCGCGATCCATGGAAGACCAGCACGAGGGCGCGGGCGTTCTCGGCGGCGCCCTCCCCGACGACGGTGAGCGTGCGCGTGCGGCCGCCCGCGGCGACGCTCGTGCGGACAGCGGGCGGGGTGTCGATGCTCATGGCGAGCACGCTAAGGTCTGACATCATGTCAAGGTCAAGCCCACCGGAGTCCGGTTCGTGCTGATCGGGGAACTCAGCCGCCGCAGCGGGGTCTCGACCCGGTCGCTGCGGTACTACGAGCAGCACGACCTCATCGCGGCTCGTCGGACCGACGGGGGCTACCGGGAGTACGACGACGCCGCGATCGATCGGGCGGCCACCATCCATCTGCTGTTCGGGATGGGGTTCCCGCGCGAGATCGTCGCCTCGGTCGTGAACTGCTCCGGACCCGCCGCCGGCGCCGCGGCGCACGCGGACCTCGAGCGCCGGCTCCCGGAGGTCCTCGACGACCTCGATCGGCGGATCGGCACGATGACGCAGACGCGGGCGCAGATCGCGGCGTTCCTCGCCGACCGCTCACGCTGACCGTCCCGACGCCCGTTCATCCGTCGTTCACGCGGACCCTGGCATGATCGGTCCATGGTGGACGACAGCCCTCTCGGCGACGCGACGATCGCGGCGGATCTGCTCGACGACTACGACGACGATCCGGTCTTCGTCGACGACAGCGAGCTTCCCGGTGACCGTTTCCTCGATCGGGAGCTCTCGTGGCTGGCCTTCAACCAGCGGGTGCTCGAACTCGCCGAGGATCCGCTGGTCCCCCTGCTCGAGCGCGCGAACTTCCTGGCGATCTTCGCGAGCAACCTCGACGAGTTCTTCATGGTGCGGGTCGCGGGCCTCAAGCGCCGCATCGCGACCGGGATCGCCGTGCCGACGAACATCGGCCGGGCGCCGCTCGAGGTGCTCGGCGACATCGGCCAGCGCGCGCACACCCTGCAGGAGCGGCACGCGCGCGCGTTCCGCGAACTCAAGCCGCTCCTCGACGAAGCGGGCGTCCACGTCGAGAACTGGAGCGACCTCGACGAGCGGGACCGCGTCGCTCTCGACGAGACCTTCTCGGGGCAGATCTTCCCGGTCCTGATGCCGCTCGCGGTCGACCCGGCGCACCCGTTCCCTTACATCTCGGGACTGTCGCTCAACCTGTCGATCCGGGTGCGCAACCCGAAGACCGGCAAGGAGGAGTTCGCGCGCCTCAAGGTGCCGACGAACCTGCCGCGCTTCGTGAAGCTGCCCGACGACGGCACCGGGGTGCTGCGCTTCATCCCCCTGGAAGACCTCATCTCCAACCACCTCGAGGAGCTCTTCCCGGGGATGGAGGTGCTCGAGCACCACGAGTTCCGGGTGACCCGCAACGAAGACGTCGAGGTCGAGGAGGACGACGCCGAGAACCTCCTCACGGCGCTGGAGAAAGAGCTGCAGCGTCGCCGGTTCGGTCCGCCGATCCGGCTCGAGATCACCGACGACATGGATGACGTCACCCTCGGGCTGCTCATGTCGGAGCTGCAGATCACCGAGCAGGAGGTCTACCGCCTCCCCGCGCCGCTCGACCTGTCCGGGCTCTTCGAGGTCACCAAGATCGACAAGCCCGCGCTCAAGTACCCGCGGCACGTCCCGGCGACGAGCGTCAACCTGCTGCCGACCGAGCCCAACGAGCGACCGGATGTCTTCGCCTCGGTGAGCCGCGGCGACATCCTGCTCCACCACCCGTACGAGTCGTTCGCGACGAGCGTGCAGGCGTTCCTGGAGCAGGCGGCGCTCGACCCGAACGTGCTCGCCATCAAGCAGACCCTCTATCGCACGAGCGGAGACAGCCCGATCGTCGAGGCGTTGATCGACGCCGCCGAGGCGGGCAAGGCCGTGCTCGCCCTCGTCGAGATCAAGGCGCGTTTCGACGAGCAGGCCAACATCGGCTGGGCGCGCAAGCTCGAGAAGGCGGGCGTTCACGTCGTCTACGGCCTCGTCGGACTCAAGACCCACAGCAAACTCGCGCTCGTCATCCGCCAGGAGGGCGGACGACTCAAGCACTACAGCCACATCGGCACGGGCAACTACAACCCCAAGACGAGCCGCATCTACGAAGACCTGGGCCTGCTCACCGACGACGACACGGTCGGCAAGGACCTCACCCGGTTGTTCAACGAACTCTCCGGATACGCGATCGAGAAGAAGTTCAAGCGTCTGCTCGTCGCGCCGCGCTACCTGCGCAAGGGACTCCTGAAGGACATCGCCCGCGAAGCCGAGAACGCGCGCGCGGGCAAGCCCGCCGGCATCCGGATCAAGGTCAACTCGATGGTCGACGAAGCCGTCATCGACGGCCTCTACCGGGCGAGTCAGGCGGGCGTGAAAGTGGATGTCTGGGTGCGCGGCATCTGTTCGCTCACCCCGGGCGTCGAAGGCCTCAGCGAGAACATCCGGGTGCGCAGCATCCTCGGTCGTTACCTCGAGCACTCGCGCATCTTCCGCTTCGAGAACGGCGGCGATCCGCAGGTCTTCATCGGCAGCGCCGACATGATGCACCGCAACCTCGACCGCCGGGTCGAAGCGCTCATCCGGCTCGCGCGCCCCGAGCACCTCGCGGAGCTCGAGGAGCTCTTCGACCTCGCGATGTCCGACGGAACGTCGTCGTGGTGGCTCGGCGCGGACGGCGAATGGACGCGCCACGACCGCGACGAGGACGGTCGACCCCTGGTCGACCACCAGAATGAACTCATGAGGCAGATCGGGGCGCGCAAGCGCACGGGTTCACGGTGACCGACCCGGTCCTCGCCGCCGGTGCCGTCGTCTGGAAGGTGACCCCGAAGGGCAAACTGCGCATCCTCGTCGTGCACCGCACGCAGCACAAGGACACGTCGCTGCCGAAGGGGAAGCTCGATCCGGGTGAGACTCTGCCCGAGACCGCGGTGCGCGAGATCGCCGAGGAGACCGGGCTCGTCGTCGGACTCGGCGCGCCGCTCGGGATCGTCGAGTACGTGATGCCCAACGGGCGCGAGAAGAAGGTCTACTACTGGTCGGCGGCGGCCGATCCGCTGGCGATCGCGAACTCGACGTTCGTCGCCAACGACGAGATCGAGCAGCTCACCTGGTTCAGCCTGAAGAAGGCGCGCAAGCGCATGAGCTTCGCCGCCGACCTCGACATCGTCGAGCGCTTCGCGGAACTGTACGAGCAGGGCCGCGCCCGCACCTTCGCCATCATCGCCCTGCGGCACGGCAAGGCCGCGCCGCCTCAGGACTGGGCGGGGCCCGACGCGACGCGCCCGCTCATGCCGCGCGGCGAGAACCAGGCGCTCAGCGTCGCCCCCGCCATCGCCGCCTTCCGGCCCACGGTGCTCGTCTCGTCGACCGCGGTGCGCTGCGTGACCACGATCGCGCCGACCGCCCGCCTCACCGGGGTCGCCGT
>NZ_JBIIAW010000049.1:0-21940 GCF_044239695.1 Pseudolysinimonas sp.
ACGATCACCGGACGTCGCGACGACGTCATCATCTCCGGCGGCGTCAAGGTGTCGCTCGGGGCCGTCGAGCGGCTCCTGCACGACCACGGCTTCGAGGACGCGGTCGTCGTGCGAGGGCAGGACGCGAAGTGGGGCGAGGTGCCCGTCGCGTTCACGGCGGAGGACGACGACCCTGCACCCGCCATCGCCGCGATCGAAGCGGCCCTCGGACCGGCCGCGCGTCCCCGTGTGCGCCGCGGGAGCGGCATCCCGTACCTGCCCAGCGGCAAACCCGATCGCGTGAGCTTGCAGGCCAAAGCGAGCGAATAGAGTTCACTCCGTGGCGAAGCAGCAGCGACCGATCCCGCGCGTTCAGATGGATGCGACCCGACCCGTGCCGCCGAAGGCGAAGGTGCGGGGCAGCAAGCTCGCGGCGCCGAAGCCCGCGACGCTCGGCACCTGGATCGCCGGAGCCCGCCCGCAGACGCTCGTGCTGGCGGTCGTGCCGGTGGCGCTCGGCACCGCCGCCGCCGCCCAGGTGATGACGCACTGGTACGACCACTGGGTGCGCGCGCTGCTCGCCCTCGCCGTGGCCGCGTTCCTGCAGATCGGCGTCAACTACGCGAACGACTACTCCGACGGGGTGCGCGGGGCGGACCGGGATCGCGTGGGTCCGCAGCGTCTCGTCGGCTCGGGCCGCGCGAAGCCGCGGACGGTGCTCACGGTGGCGCTCGTGTTCTTCGGCCTGGCCGCCGTGGCCGGCGCGGTGCTGGTCTGGCGCACCGAGCAGTGGTGGCTGCTCGCGGTCGGCGCCTTCGCGCTGCTCGCCGGCTGGTTCTACACCGGCGGCCGGCGGCCCTACGGCTACCTCGGTCTCGGCGAGGTCGCCGTGTTCCTCTTCTTCGGCATCATCCCGACGGCGGGCACGATGTTCGTGCAGGTGCTCGACGTCAACGTCGAGGCCTGGCTCGCCGGCGCGGCGGCCGGGGCCTTCGCCTGCGCCGTGCTCGTGGCCAACAACGCCCGCGACCGCGAGAAGGACAAGCTGCACGGCAAGCGCACCCTCGCCGTCCTGCTCGGCGGCGTCGGCTCGCGGGTGCTCTACGTCGTGCTGATGCTCGTGCCGTTCGGCATCCTCGCGTTCTTCGCGCTCTTCTACGAGCCCGGCTCGGCGAGTGGATTCGCGCCGTACGTCTATTTCGCCGCCGTGGGGGCGCTGCCGGCGATCGTGATCGCCATCACCGGCCGCTCTGCCCGCGAGTGGATCTACGTGCTGCAGCTCACGCTCGCGACGGCCCTGCTCTACGGGCTCGGGCTGTCGGCGGCGATCATCTTCCCGGGTGCGCTGAACTAGGCGGCGGGCGTCGCCCGGATCCCCAGAGCCGGCAGGATGACGCCGTCGATGAGCGAGATCATGAAGTCCCGCGTGGTCGGGGTGCGCAGCATGAGCACGCGGTAGGAGACCATCGCGGGCGCGATCATCGCCGCCAGCTCGATGTCGGCGTCGGGGGCGATCTCGCCGCGGTCGCGGGCGCGCTGCATGAGCGCCCGGTTGATCGCGAGGCGAGGTTCGACGATCGCCTGCCGTGCGGCCTCGGCGAGTTCGGGGGAGCGCGAGACCATCGACGCGATGCCGGCCATGACCTGTAGCTTCCGCTCACCCTCCAGCACGGTCGGCGTGCGGATCATCGCGATCAGGTCGTCGCGCAGCGACCCGGTGTCGGGCAGGTTCTCCGGGTCGTGGTCGCTCTGCTTGAGGCAGGCGACGGCGTCGATCACGAGTTCGGCCTTCGAGGGCCAGCGCCGGTACAGCGTCGCCTTGCCGGCTTTGGCGCGCGCGGCGACCATGTCGATCGTCATGCCGTCGTAGCCGGTCTCGGCGAGCACATCGAGGGCGGACTCGAGGATGTCGGCGTCACGCGTGTGGTCGCGCTTGCGGCCGAGCTTCGGCGCGTCGGTGGTCGCCTGCGTCATCGCGGACTCCTCGCCTTCTGATACTGAACTGGGATGTTCTGGAACTGAGTGTATCCGAAACTGCTAAGTCTCGTATATAGTCGCCGTCATGTCTTCTTCGACGACCGCACCGCCGGTCTCCTCGCGCCGCTGGCTCACGCTCGTGACCGTCGGCCTCGCCCAGCTCATGGTCGTGCTCGACGCGACCGTCGTGAACATCGCGCTGCCGTCCGCCCAGGCGGAACTCCAGTTCAGCGACGGCGACCGCCAGTGGGTCGTCACGGCCTATTCGCTCGCCTTCGGCAGCCTCCTGCTGCTCGGCGGGCGCGCCTCCGACCTCATCGGACGCAAGCGCACCTTCCTCATCGGACTGGTCGGCTTCGCCCTCGCCTCCGCGCTCGCCGGGGCGGCGCCGACCTTCGAGGTGCTGATCGCGGGCCGCGCGCTCCAGGGCGCCTTCGCCGCGCTGCTGGCGCCGACCGCCCTCGCGGTGCTCACCACGACCTTCACGATCCCGAAGGAGCGGGCGCGCGCGTTCGGCGTCTTCGGGGCGGTGGCGGGCGCCGGCGGCGCGGTCGGCCTGCTGCTCGGCGGCGTGCTGACCGAACAGCTCGACTGGCGCTGGAACCTCTACATCAACGTCTTCATCGCCGCGGTCGCGCTCATCGGGACGCTGATCTTCGTCCCGAACCTCGCCCGCACCGGCCCGCGCCCGAAGCTCGACGTGCCTGGCACGATCCTCGTCTCCGGCGCCCTCTTCGGCATCGTCTACGGATTCGCCAACGCCGAGACCGAGGGCTGGGAGTCTCCGCTCGCCTGGGGAGTTCTCGCGATCGCCGCCGTGCTGCTCGCGGCGTTCGTCGTCTGGCAGACGCGGGCGAAGCACCCGCTGCTTCCGCTGTCGGTCGTGCTCGACCGCAACCGCGGCGCCGCGTTCATCTCGGTGCTCATCGCCGGCGCGGGGATGTTCGGCATCTTCCTGTTCGTCACGTACTACATGCAGATCTCGCTCGGCTTCAGCCCGATCCAGACCGGTCTCGCGTTCCTGCCGATGATCGGCATGCTCGTGCTCACCGCGCAGATCTCGACGAACTTCCTGCTGCCGCGCCTCGGCCCCAAGGTCATGGTGCCGGTCGGGATGGCCTTCGGCGTCATCGCCCTCGTGCTGTTCACGCGTCTGGACCTCGACAGCACGTACGCGCCCGACGTTCTGCTGCCGCTCATGGTGTTCGGGCTCACGATGGGCACGATCATGCCCGCCGCGATGCAGACCGCGACCCTCGGCGTCGACCGCGAGTTCGCCGGCGTCACCTCGGCGATGGTCAACACCAGTCAGCAGGTCGGCGGGTCGGTCGGCACGGCGCTGCTCAACACGATCGCGGCGACGGCCGCGGCCGACTACATCGCCGACCACCTCCCGGCGAGCGATCTCGTTGCCGCTCAAGCGGCGGTGTCGTCCTACGCCGCCGCGTACTGGTGGGCGGCCGGGTTCTTCGCCGCGGGCGGCGTCATCGCGGCGCTGCTGTTCCGCCGCCGCGGGCAGGGCGTGTCACTCACGTCCGGCCATGCGGCCGCGGACGCGGAGCCGGTCGTCGCGCACTGAGCCCGCTAGGGCCGCGGAGCGGGCGGGGCGTCTTCGGCGTTCTCGTCCGCCCGCGGCTCCGCCGCACCGGCACGCGCGTCGGCGATCCGCATAGCCACCCGGTCGCGCAACGGCCGCAGCACGATGTAGGACAGGCAGACGCCGAGGGTGGCGCCGACGAGTGCCGCGATCCACCACTCCAGCCCGATCGCGTAGAGGATGCCGAAGGGCACGGCGAAGGCGAGAATCCGCAGGGCGGAGTAGAGCAGCCAGTCGCGCACCCGTCCAGCTTAGGTCGCCGTCCTGAAGCGCTCTCCCAGCGCTGAGACCTAGGATCGGGGCATGTCCCGGCTGCTCCCGATCGCGTTCATCGTGTGGGTCGCCTTCACGGTGTTCACCATCGTCGACGTCGCCCTCATCGAGAAGAGCCGCGTGCGCGGCCTTCCGAAGCCGGGCTGGATCGTGCTGGTGATCGTGCTGCCGATCGTCGGCGGGGTGCTCTGGTACGCCGTCGGACGCATCCGCACCGGGGAGGCCGCCATCGGGTCGGCTCGCCGCGGTCCCATCGCGCCGGATGACGATCCCGAGTTCCTCCGGCGGCTGAATCGCGAGAAGGCGATGGAAGATCGGATCGAGCAGCTCGAGCAGGAGCTGCGCGACCTCGACGATGACCCGCCCAAGCCGTAGCCCCTCTCCCGCGAGCGACTTCTCGGTCGCGTTCCTGGCGGAGCTGATCCGCCGCGGCGTGCGCGACGTCGTCGTCTGCCCGGGCTCGCGGTCGCAGGCTCTCGCCCTCGCGGCGGCGGAGTTCGAACGAGCCGGGCTGTTGCGCCTGCGGGTGCGCATCGACGAGCGGTCGGCATCCTTCCTGGCCACAGGTCTCGCCCGGGAATCCCGCACGCCCGTCGTGATCGTCACCACGTCGGGCACGGCGGTCGCCAACCTCCTGCCCGCGGTGCTCGAGGCGTCGCACTCCGGCATCCCGCTCGTCGTCGTCACCGCCGATCGGCCGGCCGAACTGCTCGGCGTCGGCGCGAACCAGGCGACCGTGCAGGCCGGCATCTTCGGCTCCGCCGTGCGGCGCGCCTGGGATGTCGACGCCCCCGTCTCGGCAGAGGGTGCGGCCGAGCTCGCGTCCGACGTGCTCGCGGAACTCACCGGTCCGGTGCACGTGAACCTCGCCTTCCGTGAACCGCTGTCGGGCGCGGTGACGCTTCCCGCGGTCGAGCCGGGGGAGTGGGAGGCGCCGATGCCCGGCGGTCCCGTCACGATCGAACCGGGACCGCTCACCGTCGTCGTCGCCGGCACCGGAGCCGGCCCCGGCGCCGAGGAGGTCGCGCGGCAGCTCGGCGCCCCCCTGCTGGCGGAGGTCGCGAGCGGCGCGCGGTTCGGCCCGAACCTCGTACCCGCCTACCGGGAACTGCTGACCGAACCCGGCTTCGGCGAGCGCATCGAACGCGTGGTCGTCGTCGGGCACCCGACCCTCAGCCGCGAGATCCCGGCTCTGCTGATGCGCGAGGGCCTCGAGGTGATCGTCGTGCGCGGAAACGGCCGGGATGCCTACGACCCGGGTCGCTCGGCCCGCATCGTCGCCGGAGTGCGGGTGTCGGGCGCCCCCGATCCCACGTCGCGCGGCTGGGTCGGGCCGTGGGTGCACGCCTCGCGGGAGCTGCTCGCCGTCGAGGAAGGCCCGGCCGCATCCCTCAGCGACGACCGGATCGAGCGCGCCGACTTCGCCCGAGCGCAGCTCGAGCGGCTACGCGAACCCGTCACCCGGCGGATGCTCGTGGATGCCGTCTGGGCGATCAGCTGGCCGCACGACCGGCTCGTGCTCGGGGCCTCGCGGCTGATCAGAGACCTCGATCGGGTCGCGCCGGGCAAGAAGATCCCGGTGTTCGCCAACCGCGGCCTCGCCGGCATCGACGGCACGATCGCGACCGCGACCGGGATCGCCCTCGCCGCCGGAGGCGACGGGGTCACCCGGGTGCTGCTCGGCGACCTCGCGCTGCTGCACGACGCAGGGTCTCTGGCGGCGACGCCGGGCGAGGAGTCGCCGCGGATGCAGGTGATCGTCGGCAACGATGGCGGCGGCACGATCTTCGACGCCCTCGAAGTCGCCGGGTCGGCCGATCCGGAGCTCTTCGATCGCGTGCTCTACACGCCGCAGTCCGTCGACCTCGCGGCGCTCGCCGCGGCGTACGGCTGGGAGCACCGCCTCGCCGCGACCCGCTCGCAGCTCGATGACGCCCTGTCGGGGTCGGGGTCCCGCGTGCTGATCGAGGTTCCCCTCCCCCGGTGACGACTCGCTATTTGCCCGAAATGGCCCCTTCGACGCCGCGCGAAGGGCCATTTCGGGCAAACAGCCGATGGTTTAGGGTCGGGCGCATGAAGGAGCTGCTGCGCGTCGGAGGAGGTGTCGACCTGTCGGCGATCGACACCTCCGGCACTCCCGGATTCGACGGCGACAAGGATGCGGGCGAAGACGCCCTCGCCGCCGGGACCGAGGAGCTCACCGAACTGCAGGAGAAGCTCTTCGCCGCGAGCCGCTCCGGCGACACCCGCAGCGTGCTGCTCGTGCTCCAGGCGATGGACACCGCGGGCAAGGGCGGCATCGTGAAGCACGTCGTCGGGTCGGTCGACCCGCAGGGCGTCGAGATCGCCGCGTTCAAGCGACCGACGCCCGAGGAGGAGGCACACGGCTTCCTCTGGCGCATCCGCAAGCGCCTCCCGACCGCCGGGATGATCGGGGTCTTCGACCGTTCCCACTACGAGAGCGTCCTCATCCACCGGGTGCGCGGGCTGTCACCGCTCGACGAGGTCGAGACCCGGTATGCGCAGATCGTCGACTTCGAGGAGGAGCTGCGCGCCGCCGGCACCACGGTCGTCAAGGTCATGCTGCACATCTCGCGCGACGAGCAGAAGTCCCGGCTGCTCGAACGGCTCGAGCGTCCCGACAAGCACTGGAAGTACAACCCGGGGGATGTCGACGAGCGCGCGTACTGGGACGACTACATGGATGCCTACCGCCTCGCGATCGAGCGCACCTCGACCGACTCGGCACCCTGGTACGTCGTGCCGGCCGACCGCAAGTGGTACGCCCGGCTCGCCGTGCAGCACCTCCTGCTCGACGCCCTCCGGGGTCTCGACGCGCAGTGGCCCACCGCCGACTTCGACGTCGAGGTCGAGAAGCGGCGCCTGGCGGCCACCTAGCCGTCACCGCGGGTTGAGTGCCGCGCGTCAGCGCGGTGTATCGAAACCCGCCCCGAGCAACCCGGATGGTGGGTTTCGATACACCGCCCGCTGCGCGGTCGGCACTCAACCCGCGGGGTGGCGTCAGCCGAAGGCCTCGACGATGGGGCGGAACTTGAGCTTCGTCTCCGCCAGTTCCCGGTCGGGATCGGATTCGGCGACGATGCCGGCGCCGGCGAACGCGGTGAGGGTGCCGTTGGCATCCACCTCGGCGGAACGCAACGAGATCGCCCACTTGCCGTCACCCGACTGGTCGACCCACCCGACGGGGCCGGCGTAGCGGCCGCGGTCGAACGGCTCGAGCTCGCGGATCGCAGCCATCGCGGCCGCGGTCGGGGTGCCGGCGACGGCGGCCGTCGGGTGCAGGGCGGCGACGAGGTCGAGCGCTCCCGAGCCGTCGGACAGGCGGCCGTGCACGTCGCTGGCCAGGTGCCAGAGGTTCGGAAGCTTCAGGGCGAAGGGCAGCTCGTTGGCCGTGATCCCGGGACCGTGGGGTCGCAGAGCGGCGAGCACGCTCTCCACGGCGAACCGGTGCTCGTCGAGATCCTTCGACGAGGTCGCGAGCTCCAGCGACGCGGCGGCGTCGGCTTCGGCGTCGGATCCGCGGGCGTGGCTGCCGGCGAGCACACGGGCGGTGACCGTCCCCTCGGTCACGCGCACGAGGGTCTCGGGGCTCGACCCGAGGTGGCCGTCGACCGAGAAGGTCCAGGTGTCGGGGTAGCCGAGCGCGAGCTCGAGCAGCACGCGGCGCAGGTCGGCGCCCTCGGGCACATGGCCGACCAGGTCGCGGGCGAGCACGACCTTCTTGAGATCACCGGCGAGGATGCGATCCACGGCGGTGGCGACGGCGGCGCGGTAGGCATCCGGGCTCTGCGCCCCGGGATGCAGTGAGAGCCGGTATTCCGTGCCGAGGGGCGAGGCCGCGACGGCCGTCTCTGCGCCGTTGACCCGGGTGATCCAGCCGACCCCGTCGCGGCGGCCGATCACGACCTCCGGCACGATCAGCACGCTCGAGCGCGCGGAGGCGTCGTCGAAGGTGAAGGCGCCGAAGGCGACCAGTCCGGAGCCGCGGACCCTCACGTCGTCGTCGACGCGGGCGCTCGCGGCGACCTCGCGCCAGGCGGCGGCGGCATCCTGCACCCGGGTCGGGCCGCGGAACTCCATCCGCAGCGCCTCGCCGAGCCCGGCGATGCCGTCACCTCGTCGGAGGAACAGCAGGGGCCGGCTCGCGGAGGCGTACGGGATGAGCGAAGGGACCGGATCGATCCGGCGCGTTTCGACGGTGAGGTCGGTCACCCCTCAACCGTAAGCCGCCGCCGGAACCGCGCGGGCCCCTTGCGTAGGATGGTGCGAGTGAGCAGGGCTGATCTGAGCAAGGAACCGGATGACGTCTCCGGGATGTTCGATCACGTCGCCGCGGGCTACGACCGCACCAACTCGGTGCTGAGCGTCGGCAACGACTTCCTCTGGCGGATCGCGACCACGAAGGCGATCGATCCGAAGCCGGGCGAGCGCGTCCTCGACATCGCCTGCGGCACCGGCACCTCGACCCTCCCGCTCGCCAAGTCGGGCGCCACGGTGGTCGGTGTGGACTTCTCGCCGGAGATGATCGCGGAAGCCGGCAAGAAGCATCCGAAGATCGAGTTCCGGCACGCCGACGCGATGAAGCTGCCGTTCGGCGACGACGAGTTTGACGCCGTCACGATCTCGTTCGGCCTGCGCAACGTGCAGGATCCGAAGCAGGCGCTCGCCGAGATGTACCGCGTGCTCAAGCCCGGCGGCCGGCTCGTCGTCTGCGAGTTCTCCAAGCCGCCGCGCGCCCTGCTGCGTGCCGGGTACTACGCGTACCTCAAGGTCGTCGCCCCCGCGATCGTCGGCATCACGTCGTCGAATCCCGACGCCTACACGTACCTCGTCGAGTCGATCCGCGACTGGCCCGACCAGCAGACCCTCACCCAGTGGATCCGCGGCGTCGGGTTCACCCGGGTCGCGTACCGCAACCTCACCGCGGGCGTCGTCGCGCTGCACCGCGGCCGCAAGCCCGAAGACCAGGCCATCCGTGCGGCCACCGCGCGCCGCACCGGCAGGTCGCGCAAGCCCGCCGCGGGCTGAGCCGACCGCTTCAGACACAGATCGGCCGACCGTGAAACCGAGCCCCTCCCTCGCCCGCCGGAGCAAGACCCTCAGCTCGTCGCTCGGGCTCGGCGAGAAGCTCTTCGCCTCCAGCGAGGAGCGCCAGTTCGTCGCCGACATCGAGTCGGGCCTGGCGATCGTCGAGGAGCAGCTCGCCGAGCAGGTGCGCTTCACCGACGCGATCGCCGACGTCACGACCCGCTACCTGCTGGATGCCGGCGGCAAGCGGGTGCGGCCGGTGCTGACCCTGCTCACCGCGCAGCTCGGCGAGGGGTCGAACGCCGACGTCATCACCGCGGCGCAGGCGATCGAGATCACCCACCTCGCGTCGCTGTACCACGACGACGTCATGGACGAGGCCGAGATGCGCCGCGGCGTGCCGAGTGCGCAGACGGTCTGGGGTAACTCGGTGGCGATCCTCACCGGCGACCTGCTGTTCGCGCGGGCATCCAAGCTCATCTCCAGCCTCGGAGAGCGCGCCCTCAGCATCCAGGCGGCGACCTTCGAGCGGCTCTGTCTCGGTCAGCTGCACGAGACGATCGGCCCGCAGGACGACGAAGACCCGATCGAGCACTATCTGCAGGTGCTGGCCGACAAGACCGGGTCGCTCATCGCGCTCGCGGGCGTCGTCGGCGTGATCTTCTCGGAGGCCCCGGAGGAGTACCGCGAGCCCGTCGAACTGTTCGGCGAGCGGGTCGGGGTCGCCTTCCAGTTGATCGACGACGTCATCGACTTGTCGAGTGCCGTCGAGCAGACCGGGAAGACCGCGGGCACCGACCTGCGCGCCGGCGTTCCGACGCTGCCGCTGCTCTACCTGCGGAACCGCGCCGAGACCGAACCGGACGCGGCCGCGCTGCTCGACCGGCTCGAGCGCGACATCGGGGCCTCGACTGATGACGTCATCCATCCCGACTTCGCGGCCGCGGTCGCCGAGCTCCGCCACCACCAGGTGACTGCCGATACACTCGCCGAGGCGAATCGCTGGGCCGATCGGGCCGTCGAGGCTCTCGAGCCCCTCCCCGACGGGCCCGTCAAGAAGGCGCTCACGCGCTTCGCGAAGGCGATCGTCGAGCGATCGGGCTGACGCCCTTTCGCGGGTTGAGTGCCCGCCGGAGGCGGGTGTATCGAAACCCACCCTGACCAACAGTGAGGAACCCCCGTTGACCAAGCTCCGCCTGGCCATCGTCGGAGCCGGCCCCGCCGGCATCTACGCCGCAGACATCCTGCTCAAGCACGAGCGTCCCTTCGACGTCTCGATCGATCTCTTCGAGCAGCTGCCCGCCCCCTACGGACTGGTGCGCTACGGCGTCGCCCCCGACCACCCGCGCATCAAGGGCATCATCACGGCCCTGCGCGAGGTGCTCGACCGCGGCGACATTCGCATCTTCGGGAACGTGACGTTCGGCCGCGACATCACCCTCGACGACCTGAAGAAGTACTACCACGCCGTCATCTTCAGCACCGGGGCGATCCGGGATGCTGCCCTCGACATCCCCGGCATCGACCTGCCCGGCTCCTACGGCGCCGCCGACTTCGTCTCCTGGTACGACGGACATCCCGACGTCCCGCGGGAGTGGCCGCTCGAGAGCTCGAGCGTCGCGGTCATCGGCAACGGCAACGTCGCGCTCGACGCGGCGCGGATGCTCGCGAAGCACGCCGACGATCTGCTGCCGACCGAGATCCCCGGCAACGTCTACGACATCCTCAAGTCCTCGCCGGTGACCGACGTGCACGTCTTCGGGCGTCGCGGGCCGACGCAGGTGAAGTTCAGCCCGCTCGAGCTGCGCGAACTCGGCGAGCTGCGGGATGTCGACATGATCGTGCACGACGAGGACTTCGAGTACGACGACGCGGCCCGCGCCGCGATCGCCTCGAACAAGCAGATCTTCGTCATCGACAAGGTGTTCACGAAGTGGCGTGAGGAGTCGCGCGAAGAGGGCTTCGGCACCGCGTCGCGTCGCCTGCACCTGCACTTCTACGCGAAGCCGCTCGAGGTCGTCGCCGGCCCCGACGGGCGCGTCGCCTCGTTCCGGTACGAGCGCACCGAGCCCGACGACGCCGGCGGCGTGCGCGGAACCGGCGAGATCCGGTCGGTCGAGGTCGGTCAGGTCTACCGCGCCGTCGGCTACTACGGGTCGCCGCTCGACGGCATCCCGTTCGACGAGCGCCGCGGGGTCATCCCGAACCACGAGGGCCAGGTGCTCGCCGACGACAACGAGATCATGCCCGGGGTCTACGCCACCGGCTGGATCAAGCGCGGCCCGGTCGGCCTGATCGGGCACACGAAGTCCGACGCGATGGAGACGATCTCGCACGTCGTCAACGACCAGGCGTCGTGGTGGAGCCCCGCCGACCCGTCGGAGGAATCGGTCGTCGCGCTGCTCGAGGAGCGCGGCGTCGAGTACACCGACCTCGACGGCTGGCACGCCCTCGACCAGCACGAGATGGCGCTCGGCGAGCCGCATGGTCGTGCCCGCGTCAAGGTCGTCCCGCGCGACGAGATGGTGAAGATCTCCCGCGGCTGAGGCGCTACCCTGTGTGCACATCCACACGGGTCAGGGAAGAGAATCACGTGAGCGATCGATCACCGTTGCGCGAGTTCAAGGTCGACATACTGTCGGTGCTGACGTTCATCTCGTTGCCGATCGTCCTGGTCGCGATCTATCGCTTCGGCTTCCCCATGCTCATCGGGTTGCTCATCCTCGTCGCGGAGATCGCCGCAAACTTTGTCGCGACGATGCTGCGATTCCGGCGCGAGCGACGACTGATCGCCGAATTCGCGGGCTCGATGGCGGCGGACACGGCCGTCGTGACCTCGGCCTTCAGCTTCCCGGGGGTCGAGCATCCGCAGTTCTTCCTCGAGCGCCGACCGGACGGCCTGTTGTTCTCCCGCGTCGGGGCCACTGGTTCCGGAGTCCTGCTTCCCTGGTCGGAGATCCGATCGATCGAGAGCCCTCGGACGGGCACCAACACGACGGTCACGATCGCGTTCCATCAGGGACGCCCGTTCCGCTTCGTGATGGCCCCTGCCCAGGCCGTGACCGGGGCCGACGGACAGGTCGTCGAATGGCTCAGGGACGGATCGGAGTTCCCCGCCCCGTATGCAGCCGCCAACTATCTGCTCCCACGGACCCGGTCGAGGTGACGAATACTCCTCACGGAGTAGCGACAGGCCTCTCGCCGGAGCAGGATCGCGCGGCCGCCGACCGCCATCCTTGTCGCATGACCCCTCGCCGCATCCTGACCCTGCTCGCTCTTCCGCTCGCCGCGTCCGTGCTCCTCGCCGGATGCAGCACCACCTTCCGCCCCGACCGCCTCGACACCGATCCGTCGACGACCGCCGACGACCAGATGGCGGTGCCCACCGATTGCGCGGTGCTCGTGCCGAGCGCCGCCGAGCGCGGGTTCGCGCAGGTGACCGTCGACCCGCAGTACGAAGACGACTCCGACCTCGACGGCATCCAGCAGGCGGGCGGGACCGTCTGCTTCTTCCTCGACCCGGACACTCAGACGGTGTTCCATGTCGGCGTCCAGCTGCTGCAGGGCAACGAGGCGGAGCGCAAGGAGCGCCGCTGGGAGCGCGACGGGCTGCTCGCCGTCGACGGCGTCGGGGAGGTCGCGTACTACACCGCCGTCTCGAACGAGGTGAACGGGGACTCGTCGAGCGAACTCCGGGTGCTGTCGGGCGACTACTACGTGCAGGTCGGCGCGGTGCCCTCGGCGGATGCCGACGCGCTCACGACCTTCGCGACTGACGCGATCGCGGCGCTCGGGTAGGTCGTCCCAAAATCACATTCCGCCAGTCAGAGGGATGGCCTATCGATCAAGTACTCACTGACTTCCTTGAAAGTCGCCGTGGCTGACGCGACGAGGCTCTCCCGTACCTGGCGATTGGTGTCGTCGAGGAGGCCCTCCTTGGCGGGCTTGGGCGGTTGCTGCGGCTTTGTCCTGATGTCGGCGGCTGGAATGGTTCTGATGAGGTACCCAGAATGCTCACGTTCGAGGTCCGCGGCCAGAATCGCCTTGTCGTTGTCGAGGACGAGGACAACCCGCTTGAACCCCAATTCCTCAAAGAGGCGCAATAGAGCGGGCGCATTCTCGGCGCCGCCAGCTCCCCAACCAAAGACGTTCTCGATCGGCGGAAGGCCGAGATCCTCGAGAACTCTGGGCAGATACACCACGTCCTCCTGCCCCTCAAGAAGAACGATCCCGTCTTCCAAGAAGAAGACCTCGTTCGCTTCGATCCCCAGGGTGTGCGGTTGGTTCGTGTTGCTTCGCAGGCGACCGACGCGGTCGAAGGTGGAGCGTGTGGGCTGGGAGATGACGGACTGGGCGTCAGCCTTGTGCACGCGAGCCACGACGGCGCCATTGGCGATGTGTTCCCAGGAAACCAGACCAGGCGCGTGAGTTGCGTAGAGAATCTGGCGCGTCGCGGCATATTCCGCGATGACGAGAGCAAGACGATGTAGGTACTGGGGATGGAGCGAAAGCTCTGGCTCGTCGATCACCATTAGTGAGTCCGGTGTCGAGTCGTGCAGTGCATCGAGGATGAAGAGGAGGCTGATGAGTCCTTCACCCAGACCTTCACTGGAGTGGCTCGTCTTTCCTTCTGTGAACTGGAGGTAGTAGGAGCCTTGGTCGTTGAGATCGATCGCCCAACTCACTGGACGACCCAAGACCCTTTCGAGCAGACCGTTGAATATTTTGAGCCGATCGGGACTCCGCTGAAGCTCGAACAGTCGTCCCGTGAAGCCGTCACGGGTCTGCGTGCGCGAGAAGTCTCCCCCACTCGATCCCCAGTTCCGTGATGACGAGAACTGCCGTGAGAAATAGGGGTTGAACTGTCGACGGGACGGGATGGTCGTCACGTCGAATGAGTAGGCCTCGCTGCCATCGAGCGTAGAGAACTGCGACTCGCTGCCCGCATTGAGGCTAGTGATAGTGCTGAGCTGACCGTCACTACGGTGAAGTGAGATAGTCACTCCGCCGACGTACTGCCGATTTCGGCGTCCGTCAGAAAAGCTAACGACGCCGTTCTGACTCGCTCGCGCTAGAGCGTCAAAGCTCTCCACGATGGTCGACTTGCCGGAGTTATTGGCTCCGACCAGCACGGTGAGACCGCTTCCGACAGAGCCGTTCGGCGAGGCGATTGCAAGGCGGCGGTCTGTTGCGAACCCTCGAAATCCTCCAACTTCTAGCCAGTCGAAGTAGGCAGGTTTGGTCGAGGTCGATGATTTCGAACCGTCGTCAGGATCTCTTAGTGAGCCGAGCACTTCGCGCAAGTAGTGGAGCTCCGGCTGGTTGAAGACCGATGCGTCTTCCGCCCGGGGCCCGTGTGGTGCAACACCCGCCAATCGGTCGGCTCGAGTCCACAAGGCGACACCCACCCGCTCCTTGTTCTCGCCACGACCCGACAATTTGGAGACAACTACCAGGAAACCTTGGCCCTCGTCGAGCTGCTGCCAGCGGTCGGGTGGAGTGATGCGAATGCCCAGATCGCGCCGATCGATCAGATCGATCTGCAACATGGATGCGCTGAATCTCCGCTCCATCATGTCGCCGCCCGCTTTTGCGATGTTGTCCTCGTCGAGCCAAATCAGGTCGATCGAGAGATCTTGGGGCCTGTCACCTTCTCGATCGAAGATGAGACGGGCACTGTGGTTCGGGAGCAGTTCGGCGGTCAGGGAATAGTGGGGCACGCCACGTTTCTACTGCACGGCGGCGGTGAGCCGCGCGAGGTTGTCGAGGGTGCGGTGCCAGACCGGACGCTTCAGCCACTCGTCGAGCGTGAGCTCGCGTGACATCGCCCGGTTCTCGGCCTCGATCTCGCGCAACTGCGACAGGAACTCCTCGCCGCGCACCATGACCGAGATCTCCAGGTCGAGGCTGAACGAGCGCATGTCCATGTTGCTGGAGCCGATGACCGAGATCTGGTCGTCGATCGTCAGGTGCTTGGAGTGCAGGATCGTCGGCCCGGCGTAGAGCCAGATCTTCACGCCCGCGCGCAGCAGCGCCTCGTAGTACGACCGCTGCGCGTGGAAGACGAGGAACTGGTCGCCGATCTCCGACACGAACAGTTCCACCTCGAGGCCGGACTGCGCGGCGGTCGTGATCGCGTAGAGCATCGAATCGTCGGGAACGAAGTACGGGGAGGTCAGGATGACCTTCTTCTGCGCCGCGTAGACCAGCGAGTTGAACAGGCGGAGGTTGTTCTCGCCGTCGAAGCCGGGGCCGGAGGGCACCACCTGGCAATCGAAGTCGCCGTCCCCGGTCTTGCGGGCGGGAGCGGCTTCGCGTTCGAGCAGCTCGTTCGTCTCGGAGTACCAGTCGGTCACGAAGAGCGCGTCGATGCCGGCGACCACCGGGCCCTCGAACCGCGCCATGTAGTCCTTCCAGTGCAGCCCGCGCTTGTGGTTCTTGCGGCGCTGGTATCCCGTCTCGACGACGTTCTGCGAGCCGGTGAACGCGATCTGCCCGTCGATGACGAGCAGTTTGCGGTGGTTGCGCAGGTCGGGGCGCTGGAACTGTGCGCGCGACGGGCGGAACGGCAGCATCCGCCGCCATTCGATCCCCATCGCGTTGAGCCGCCTCACGGTGCGGCGGTAGCCCGGGTACTGCGCGTTGCCGAGGTGGTCGAGCAGCACGCGCACGGTGACGCCGCGGTCGTGCGCCTCCTCGAGGGCGTCGAAGAAGTCGGCGGTCGCCTCGTCGAGCAGCAGGATGTAGAACTCGCAGTGCACGGTCTTCGTCGCCGCGCGGATCGCCGCGGTCATCTGCGCGAGCGACTCGGTGTTGTCGTTCCACATCTGCGCGGAGTTGCCGCCGACGAGCGGCATCGCGCCCAGGGTGCGGTTGAGTTCCACGATCGGCGCCAGCCAGGCCGGCCACGGCGGATCGAGCTTGACGCGGTCGAAACCTTCGGTGGTCTCGAGGATGTACTCGTTGATCTCGCGCTGCTTGCGGCGGCGCGCGCGAGGGAGGCGCGCGCGGCCGAGGATCAGGAACAGGATGATGCCGACGTAGGGCAGGAACCAGATCGCCAGCAGCCAGGCGAGCGCCGTCTGCGGTCGTCGGTTCTTCGGCACGAAGATGAGCGCCAGGATGCGCACGGTGATGTCGACCACGAGGGCGATGATCGCGATCGTCAGCGTCATCCAGCCGGGTTCCATGTTCTCAGTGTGGCAGTGGCACGTGGTAGGCAGGAGGCATGACCGACCGCGCATCCGCCGAGGACTGGTTCCGCCGATACCGCGTCGCCTGGGAATCGAACGATGTCGACGACATCCGCTCGCTCTTCACCGAGGATGCCATCTACCGCGGGTTCCCCGACGACCCCGCCCCGTACGTCGGGCTCGACGCGATCGTCGCCGGCTGGCTCGAGAACGCCGATCAGCCCGGCGACACCGACTTCGAGTGGAAGCTGCTTGCGGTCGACGGCGAGGTCGCGATCGCCGAGTGCGTCACCGCCTACGTGAACTCCAACCCGCCCAGGGTCTACGACAACCTGTTCGTCATCACGCTGCCCGCGGGCGGCCGCGCGACCGAGTTCACCGACTGGTGGATCGAACGCACGCCCGAGGAGGCGGCGTGAACGACCCGCGGGTCGAGCACTTCATGGCCGGATACCGCCGGGCCTGGGAGTCGAACGACGCGGATGACGTCGTCGCGATCTTCACGCCCGACGCGGTCTATCGCGGGCGCCCGGGCACTCCGGCGTGGACGGGGCACGACGAGATCGTCGCCGGCTGGCTGGAGAACGCCGACGAGCCGGGCACGACGACGTTCGCCTGGGAGACCCTCGCCCGCGACGGCGACCTGGCCGTGGTGCGGTGCGTGACCACCTATCCGAAGGGGCCGAAGAAGGGCACCTACGACAACCTGTGGGTGATCGACTTCGCCCCCGACGGCCGCGCCGCCGAGTTCACCGACTGGTGGATCGCCCGCAAGTGGAAGGGCACCCCCGCCGCGGGTTGAGTGCCGCCGAAGGCGGTGTATCGAAACCGCGAGGCTCCGCGGGTTGAGTGCCGCCGAAGGAGGTGTATCGAAACCGCGAGGCTCCGCGGGTTGAGTGCCGCCGAAGGCGGTGTATCGAAACCCTCAGCGCATGTTGATGAACTGCAGCGCGACGTCGAGGTCCTTGCCCTTGAGCAGCGCGATGACGGCCTGAAGGTCGTCACGCGACTTCGACTGCACGCGCAGTTCGTCGCCCTGGATCTGGCTCTTGATCGACTTCGGTCCTTCGTCGCGGATGATCTTCGAGATCTTCTTCGCGTCCTCGCTCGAGATGCCCTCCTTGATGGCGGCCTCGATGCGGTACTCCTTGCCGCTCGGGAACGGCTTGCCGGCATCCAGCGATCGCAGCGAGATGTTGCGCTTGATCAGCTTCTGCTCGAAGACCTCGAGCACCGCCTTCACGCGCTCCTCGGCGTTGGCCTTCATGAGGATCTTCTCGCCCGACATCTCGATCGAGGCGCCGACGTTCTTGAAGTCGTAGCGCTGCTGGATCTCCTTGTGGGCCATGCCGAGGGCGTTCTGCACCTCCATGTTGTCGACCTTGGAGACGATGTCGAACGAGGAATCTGCCATGTGGCCATGCTACAAAGCCAGGATGCGTGCGAGCCGACTCCTTCTCATCGGTATCGCCGTGCTCGCCGCCGCCGGTCTCGTCGTCGGCGCCATCCTGGTGTTCCTCGCTCCCCGCCTCGACGTGCAGGTGCTGCTTCCCGACACCGACGAGCCGGCTCCGTCGTGGGCGGCGCCCGCCGAGCCCCCCACCCCGGCGGCGAGACCGGGCGTCGGCGTCGCGAGCCTCGTGGATGTCGACTGGGTTGTCGCGACGAGTGAGGCGACCGGCATCCCGGTGCGGGCGCTGGCGGGGTACGCCGGCGCGGTGCTCGCCAAGGCGAGCGCGATGCCGGAGTGCGGGATCTCGTGGAACACCCTCGCCGCGATCGGTGCGACGGAGAGCGACCACGGGCGGCACGGCGGATCCGCGGTCGAGGAGGACGGCACGGTGACGCCGCCGATCTACGGGGTGCCGCTCGCCGGCGGCGAGGGGATCGAGCACATCCCCGACTCCGACGGCGGAACCCTCGATGGCGACACGGAGTTCGACCGGGCGGTAGGTCCGTTCCAGTTGATCCCGCAGACCTGGCGCAACTGGCACACCGACGGCAACGGCGACGGGGTCGAAGATCCGCACAACATCGACGACGCCGCGATGGCGACGGTCAACTACCTGTGCCGCGTGAGCGTCGGCATCGACACCGAGGAGGGCTGGATCGCGGCGGTGTCGGGATTCAACTCCCCGCAGTCCTACCGCGACACCGTCGCGACCTACGCCGTGAGGTATGCGGAGGCCACCTCCGCGGGTTGAGTGCCGCGCGCCAGCGCGGTGTATCGAAACCGACTCGGTGGTCGAGTAGCGCCGGCAGGCGCGTGTCGAGACCCACGCCCCGCTCGGGTATCCTTGTGCGGGCGCCTCGGCGCTGCGGCGAGTTACCCAAGCGGCCAAAGGGATCTGACTGTAAATCAGACACGTAAGTTTCGGGGGTTCGAATCCCTCACTCGCCACACTTCGAAGCCCCGCTCCGGCGGGGCTTCTCCCGTTCCGGCTCGAGCCTCAGCCGAGGAGCAGGTGCTCGAGATCCTCGATCGGCCCGTACCAGCCCTGGTCGAGGATGAAGGTCTGCGCCACCTTGTCGAGCCCGAGGATGACGGCCACGCCGACGAGGATCATCAGGATGCCGACGATCCGCCGGAACCAGCCGTCGGGGCGGTTGAGCCAGCCGACGCGGCGGGCGAAGGCCTGGCCGAGCACCGCGACGAGCAGAAGCGCTGCCGCGAGTCCGATCGCGTAGACCACGATCGCGGCGAGTCCTTCGCCGAACGACACGGGGAGCACTGCGGCGACGATGAGCGCGTAGGTCGGGCTGCAGCTGGAGAACGTCGGCCCGAGGGCGGCGCCGAGGAGGAGGTCGCCGGCCGGACCGCCGGTGCGCGAGGCCCGATCGAGCGCGACACCGCCGCGGGCCTGCAGCCCGGTGGCGAGCATGAGCCGCTCCCACAGCCGCGGGAACACGAGCGTCACGCCGAAGCCGATCACGAGCGCGCCCGCGATGATCTGCCAGACGATCTGCGGCACTCCGAGCAGCGCCGTGGTGGCCTTGAGTAGGAGCGTGAACGCGATCACCGAGAGCGCGAGCCCGGTGGCGACCAGCAGGGGTCGGTACCACTGGCGGCGTGCGGCTCCGGCATCCGCGGCGGTGCGGGCGGCAGTGCCGCCGACGATCACCGGGAGCAGCGGGAGCACGCACGGCGCGGCGACGGTGAGCACGCCCGCGACGAAGGCGAGCAGCAGCAGGGTCAGCACGGGCGCGGGTCAGAGCATCGCCGCGACGACGGCGTCGAGGCTCGGGTCGTCGTAGGCGACATGCGACTGCAGGGGGTCGCCCGACGAGTCGACTTCGACGAACGTCGTCTGCAGCGTCACGCCGTAGCGCTGGCGGAGCGCCTGGTTGCTGTCGTAGTCGACGTGCAGGATCGTCACGCCGGCTGGGACGCCCTGCGCGAGGATGTCGTCCTCGATCGCCCGGCACTGCGGACACCACGACGCGTGGAAGAACAGCAGCACCCGACCCTCGGCGGCAGCGACGGCCGCCTCGGAGTAGTCGAGGTACGTGCCGGCGGTCGCCGACGGTGTCGACGAGTCGATCGGGGAGGGGTCGACGTCGGGGGCCGCGATCGTCGGGACCGGGTCGGCGACCGGCGCGATCTCGCTGCGCGGCAGGACCAGGAGGGCGACGACGGCCGCGACGACGGCAACGGCGACGATGCCGAGGATGATCGCGAGGCGGGGATTCATGACGTCCAGTGTCGCAGGCGACCGTGTCCTTCCGCCGTGCCGGGGGTGCACCGAGCAGTACCTCGACCCCACCCACGACCCGCGGCTGCAGGGCTAGCGAGATGCGGGGCTAGCGTGGAGACGTGTCCGACCTCCTCGACCTCGCCCGAACCATCGCCCTCGAAGCCGGGGAGCTGGCGGCGAGGCGCCGTCGCGAGGGCGTCGAGATCGCCGCCACCAAGTCGACGATCGTGGATGTCGTCACCGAGGCCGACCGCGAGGTCGAGCGCCTCATCCTCGATCGCATCCGGGAGGCTCGTCCCGATGACGGGGTGCTCGGCGAGGAGGGCGCGTCGGTGCCGGGCTCGAGCGGGCTCGCCTGGGTCGTCGACCCGATCGACGGCACCGTCAACTACCTCTACGGGTTGCCGCACTACGCGGTGAGCATCGCAATCGTCGAGCTTCCGGAGGGCGGCGGCGACCCCGATCCGCTCACCTGGACGTCGAAGGTCGGCGTGGTGCTCAACCCGGCGTCGGGGGAGCTGTTCACCGCCGAAGTCGGCGCCGGCGCATTCTGCGGCGACCGCCGCCTGCACGTCGGCGAGCCGGTCTCTCTCGACCTCGCGCTCGTCGCCACCGGCTTCGCCTACGCCGCCTCGACCCGGGCGTTCCAGGGGGATGTCGTCGCCCGTCTGCTGCCGCAGGTGCGCGACATCCGCCGACAGGGCACGGCATCCCTCGATCTCTGCTTCGTCGCCGACGGACGCTACGACGCCTACTTCGAACGCACCCTCAGTCCGTGGGACCACGCGGCAGGCGCCCTCATCGCGCGCGAAGCCGGCGCACGGGTGACCGGGATGCGAGGCGCGGCGCCGAGCCGCGACTTCATCCTCGCGGCCGAGCCCTCGGTCGCGGCGGCGCTCGAGGCGCTGCTCGACGAGTTGGGCGAGTTCGAGGATTTCTGACCCCGGCAGTGTCGCTTTCCTGGGAATCGGCTCGGCAGGTGGAGTCACCGTTGCCGATTCGTTATCGTGGGGGAGTTCACCCGGCGTCCACCCCACGCCGGAGCCCGACAGTCTCGGCCACCTGATCCGGCCGCACTCAGGAGTCCCGCGCATGACCGTTCCCCAGGAACGCGAGAACGATCCGTTCGTCCTCGACGCCCTGGGTTTCGGGAACCCCGCGAGCCTCCAGCCCCTCGACGGGCCGGCCGAGCCGGTTCGGCCGTTCTCCCCGTCCCGCGAAGTCGTGGCACGCGACGTCGTCTCGGCTCCGCTCACCCGCCGCGAGCTGCGCGACCGCGAGCGTTCCGTCGAGGAGACTCCGGCCCCGCGCCGCGGGACGTCGACTCCCCGCTCCAAGGTGCGTTCCAAGCCTCGGCGCATGGCCAAGAACTCGAGCCGCCGGGACGTCGTCCGCGCCGTCGGAGTGAAGAAGACCCTCGGCAAGCGCCTGCTCTCCTTCGGCGCCATGCTCTTCGCCGGCGCCCTCGCCTTCGGTCTGACGGTCCCCGCGAACGCCTTCAACACGACCACCGACGAGGCCGTGCTCGCGGAGTCGCTCGCGATGGATGCGCAGTCGGTGGAAGTCGACTCCAGCCTCGTGTCGTTCTCGGAGCGCGACGCCTGGAGTGTCACCTCGTGGGCCGAGATGCTGAAGCTGCGCTACGGCAACCGCAACTTCGACTACACGGTCGGCACCGGCCCGATCCGTTGGCCGTTCCCGTACCCGGTCTCGATCTCGTCGGGCTTCGGCGATCGCGCCGCGCCCTGCCGCGGCTGCTCGACCTCGCACTCCGGCATCGACTTCACCCCCGGTGCGGGCGCCGCGATCTTCGCGATCGCCGACGGCGTCGTGCTGGAGCATGCCGAGAGCGGCTCGAGCTGGGGCAACTACGTCATCATCCAGCACGTGATCGACGGGCAGGTCGTACTCAGCGGCTACGCCCACATGCAGGCCGCGTCGTCACCGATGGTGGCGGGGCAAGAGGTGAAGGTCGGCGACTTCGTCGGACTCGTCGGCGCGACGGGTCAGGCGACGGGCGCGCACCTGCACTTCACGATCTCCCTCGAGGAGCGGATGCACTACGTCGACCCGTACGCCTGGCTCAAGGCGCACGCGAGCTAACGGAGCCAGACGGTGGTGTCGCCGGGCAGCAGTCCGTCGCCGACCGGGCTGCTCGACACGATCACGTCGCCCGC
>NZ_JBIIAW010000138.1:0-5870 GCF_044239695.1 Pseudolysinimonas sp.
GTCCTTGACGACGGGGGTGTGGCCGATCTCGCCGGCACCCCCCGTCGAGCCGCGGAGTACGACCCCGTCGACCACGAAGCCGGCGCCCACACCGGTACCGATCGTGACGACGAGGAAGCTGGAGTGGCGACGGCCGACGCCGTAGAGGCGTTCGGCCATCGCGAGTGCGTTGACGTTGTTCTCGACGATGACGGGCAGGCCGAGGTCGCGGCGGAGGGTGGCGCCGAGCGGCACCTGGTTCCAGCCGAGCGGCGTCGAGTCGACGAGTCCGTTGCCCTGGCGGTCGACCGAGCCGGGGACGCCGACGCCCACGCCGAGCAGCCGGGTGGGGCCGCCGCCCGCGATGAAGCGGCCGAGCAGGCCCACGAGGTCGGCGAGGAAGGTCGAGGCCGAGGCGTCGAACGGTTCGCTCGCGGAGCGCAGCACGACACCGTCGATGCCGACCTCGACGAACGCGACGTGATCGTCGACGACCTTCACCCCGACGGCGCGACCGGCGCTCGCGGCGAGCCCGAGCATGCGCGCCGGACGGCCGCCCTGCGACGGCGAGTGCTCGAGTTCGACGATGAGCCCGTCGGCGAGGAGGTCTTTCGTCAACTGCGTCAGCGACGCGGGCGAGAGGCCGAGCACACGGGCCAGATCCGCGCGGGACGCCGGACCCTGCGCGCCGAGGTGGGCGAGCACGGCCGAACGATTCACGTCGGCACGGCCGGAGGGGCGGATCGCCATCGATCACTCTCGTTCGTCGGGGCACTTACTTCAGGAGTAAATAAACCAAAGAACGAAGTGGATGTCAAACGTGCGGCGGCGACCCCTCAGCGCGCGACGAGAGGGGACCGGATGCGGGCCGCGGCATCGTCGATCTCGATCGAGCCCTGGGCGACGCCGAGCACGAGGTCGAACGCATCATCGGTGCCGAAGTCGTGAGCGAATCCGTTGATCCAGCAGAACAGCACGGTGAGCGTCCAGGCGAGCCGCTTGTTGCCGTCGATCAGCGGATGGTTGCGGGCGAGCGACTCGAGGAGCGCAGCCGCCTTCGTCTCGAGGCGCGGGTAGGCCTCGTCGCCCCAGACGGTCGTCGCGGGTCGCGCCAGCGCCGAGGACAGCAGGCCCGCGTCGCGGACATGGAAGCCCAGGCGCTGGACGACGTGGAGTGCGTCATCCAGCTCGAGATAGGCGGTCACGCGTCTTCGAGCCGCGTCAACAGCTCGGCGTCATGACTCAGCACGAAGTCGAGGCCGGCGTCGACCTCGGCTCGGCGGGAGTGGCGCTCCACGATCCACGACGCCCCCTGGAGCAGCAGGGCGTGCTTCGAGACGTGCTGCTCGGCCGCGACCGCCTCGAGTCGCGCGTCGAGCTCTTCGGGAATCCGCACGGTGATGGCCATGTCGCCATAGTACCATTTCGGTACCACCTCGATCGAGACGTGGATCTATTCCGTCAGAGCCGCGGCGCGGATGATCGCGAGCACCCGCACGTCGATCCAGGTGAGATCGTCGGCGACCCGCATCTCGTAGTTCTCCGCCCCCACCCAGGCGGCGAAGTCGGCGCGCCCCAGGTCGGCAGCCCGGGCGTCGAGCTCCGCCCGCAGGTCGGGGGTCACCGGCACCCGCTCCGCCTCGGTCGACGCCGTGAGATACAGCTCGTGCAGGTCGCGCAGCCGCAGCAGTTCCTCCACCGGCCGCGGGTGGTCGTCGACCCGCAGGTCCGCCGCGACGTCGTCGAACCCGCCGTACCCGGCGCCACGACGCACGACGTACACCGCGGCCGACTGGCGCCCGCGCGAATCGCCGCCCGCGGCATCCCCGGCGGCGAGCGCCGCGAGCAACCGCACGTCGAGAGGGGCCGCCTCGTCGGAGGAGCCCCACGCCTGCTCCATCGCGGCGACGACCTCGGGGCCGGTGAGGATGTTGCCCTGGATGGCGTACCCGTCGCGCGCGGTCCCGCCGGCCCAGCCGTAGCATCCCGAGCCGGTGAAGGTCGCCGAGCCGCCGTCGGCGTCGACGATGCCGACCTGCCGGTGCTCGCGGTCCGCATCGTCGGCGAGGAGCCGCTCGAGGGTCGCGGCCGCACTCAGCCCCTGCGCGAGGGCGGCGAGGCCCTGCGGCTTGTAGGCGGTGTTCGCGAACGACTGGGTGGCGATCGCCCCGACCCCGGCCGCCGCGGCGGGAACGGCCGACCCCACCGCGAGGAACTTCGACGCGACGGCGACACCCCACGAGGTGCCGTCGGCCGAGCGGGCGACGATCGAGAAGGTCATCCGACCGGCAGGGTCAGGCGGACTTCTCGCGACGCGGCTCGGAGCGCGGCACGATCGTCGGCGCGGCGTTCTCGAGCACCGCAGCCTTCGTCACGACGACCCGGGCGACGTCGTCGTCGGAGGGCACGTCGAACATGATCGGGCCGAGCACCTCTTCGAGGATCGCGCGCAGCCCGCGAGCGCCGGTCTGGCGCAGTTTCGCGAGGTCGGCGATCGCTTCGAGGGCATCCTTCTCGAACTCGAGCTCGACGCCGTCGATCTCGAACATGCGCTGGTACTGGCGCACGAGCGCGTTCTTCGGCTCGGTGAGGATCTGCATGAGCGCGTCCTGGTCGAGCGGCGACACCGTCGTCACGACGGGCAGGCGGCCGATGAACTCCGGGATGAGGCCGAACTTGTGGAGGTCTTCCGGAAGCACCTCGCTGAACAGCTCCGACTCGTCGCGCTTGCTGTGCAACGGGGCGCCGAAGCCGATCCCCCGCTTGCCGACTCGCGCCGAGATGATGTCTTCCAGCCCCGCGAAGGCGCCGGCCACGATGAACAGCACGTTCGTCGTGTCGATCTGGATGAACTCCTGGTGCGGGTGCTTGCGGCCGCCCTGCGGAGGAACGGAGGCCGTGGTGCCTTCGAGGATCTTCAGCAGCGCCTGCTGCACGCCCTCGCCCGACACGTCGCGCGTGATCGACGGGTTCTCGGCCTTGCGGGCGATCTTGTCGACCTCGTCGATGTAGATGATGCCCGTCTCGGCGCGCTTCACGTCGTAGTCGGCGGCCTGGATGAGCTTCAGCAGGATGTTCTCGACATCCTCCCCGACGTACCCGGCCTCGGTGAGCGCGGTGGCGTCGGCGACCGCGAACGGCACGTTGAGCCGCTTCGCGAGGGTCTGGGCGAGGTAGGTCTTGCCGCAGCCGGTGGGGCCGATCAGCAGGATGTTCGACTTCTGGATGTCGATGTCGTCGATGACGGCATCCGCCGAGGTCAGGGTGTTGCGGGCGCGGATGCGCTTGTAGTGGTTGTAGACGGCGACGGAGAGGGCCTTCTTGGCCGGCTCCTGACCGATGACGTACTCCTCGAGGAAGGAGAAGATCTCCTTCGGCTTCGGCAGGTCGAACTCGCTCGTGGCCTCGTCGCCCGACTCGGCGAGACGCTCTTCGATGATCTCGTTGCAGAGCTCGACGCACTCGTCGCAGATGTAGACGCCCGGTCCGGCGATCAGCTGCTGGACCTGCTTCTGGCTCTTGCCGCAGAAGGAGCACTTGAGCAGGTCTGCGCTCTCGCCGATCCTCGCCATGGCTTTCCTCCCCGACCTCCGAATGGAATGGGTTCGAGCCTAACCCGAACGTACGTCCGGGGCTCGCAGCCGGTGCAGAACCCCTCCCGGCGCGCCGCCTCGGCGGTCAGCACCTATCGTTGAACCGTGCAGAGCAGGATGGCGCGGGTCGCCCGCGGCTGGATCGCGGGGACCTTCGCGACCGGCATCGCCGCGCTCTCCCACGGTCTCGCCGACGGCAGCGCCCCGAGCGCCGTCGCCCTCGGCACCGCCCTCGTCTTCGCGGGCGTCCTCGGCACCTTCGGCCTCGGACGCCGTCCCTCGCTGCCGCGACTGGCCGTCGTCGTCGCCGGATCCCAGCTCGCGTTCCACCTCGTCTTCTCGGGGCTCACCCCCGGCACCGCGACGAGCACCGGGCATCACGGCACTCCGGCCCTCCTCGACCCCGCGGTCGCCCACCACGGCACCGACCCGGTGATGTGGATCGCGCACGCCGTCGCTCTGCTCGCCACCCTCGTCTTCCTCCGGCGCGCGGAACTCGCGCTCTGGGGCCTCATCCGGCAGACCGTTCACGAGGTCGTCGAGGTGGGTCGCCGGGTTCCGGTCGTCTCGGCCGCTCCCCGGGTGTCGCGCCTCCCCTCCCCCACCTGGATCCAGCCCCCGGTCGCGGAGGTCATCCTCGCGACCCTGCGCGGACGCGGGCCGCCGGTGGCGCTCGGCGCCTGACCCGTTCCCCGGAACCCGGGTCTTCGGCGCATGCGATCCTCCCGATCCGGCGGGTTCACATTCGTAGAAAGCAGAAGATCCACCATGAAGAAGTCCACCAAGTCCTTCGGTGCCGTCGCGCTCGCGCTCGGCGCCGGAACGCTGCTGGCCCTCACCCCGGCCCTCGCGGCGAGCGCGCACGTCACGGCGAGCGCGACGTCGACCGCGGCCGGCTCGTACACCGTCGTCACGTTCAGCGTGCCGCACGGCTGCGAGGCGTCGCCGACCACGCAGGTCACGATCGAGCTGCCCGAGTCGATCCCGTCGGTCACCCCGACGGTCAACCCGAACTGGACGGTCGAGAAGAACGTCGAGACGCTCGCCGAACCGCTCGAGGATGCCCACGGCAACGAGATCACGGAGCGCGTCGCGTCGGTCGTCTACACGGCGATCGGCGACGGCCTGGCCGACGGCTACCGCGATGCGTTCGAACTCTCGCTCAAGCTCCCCGAGGGTGAGGCCGGCGACGTGGTCGAGTTCCCGACCTACCAGGTCTGCGCCGAAGGTTCGACCGACTGGGTCGGCGACGAGGTGCCGGCCATCACGCTGACGGCGGCGGCCACTGGTGACGACCACGCTCACGGCGACGAGACCGCGGAGGGCGAGACCGAGCATGCCGAGGCGGCGTCGTCGAACGAAGACGTGCTCGCGCGCGTCTTCGGCATCGGCGGGCTCGTGATCGGCGCCGTCGGCGTCGTGATCGCGGTGCTCAGCCGGCGTTCCGCGAAGGCCTGACATGTCGCGCGCCTGGCGCGCGGCTCTCACCGGGGCCGCGGCGGCAGCACTCGTGCTCGCCGTCGCGGCTCCGGCCTCCGCGCACAACTACGTCGTGTCGTCGAACCCTGCCCAGGGCGAGGTCGTCACCGCGCTGCCGGAGGCCTGGGAGCTGGTGACCAACGAGACACTGCTCTATGTCGGCAACGACGCGGTCTTCGGACTGTGGACGCGCGACGCCGCCGGGCTGTTCTACGGTGACGGCTGCGTCGACGTGAGCGGCCCGGGGATGACGGCGGTTCCCGCGATCGGAGCCCCGGGCGACTACACCCTGGCCTACTCGTTCATCTCCGCCGACGGGCATCCTCTGACGGGCGAGATCCCGTTCGAGTGGGCGCCCGCCGAACCGTCCACGGAGGTCGCCGTCGGATCGGCGACCGCTCCGCAGTGCGGGGAGGCCGCACCGTCCGACGCACCGGAGGCCGGGGATCCCGAGCCGGAGTCCGCAGCGCCGGCCGGCGACTCCACCGTGTGGTGGATCGTCGGGGCATTCGGCGCGGTCGCCGTCGCGACGGTCGCCGCGCTGCTGATCGGACGCCGCACGGGAGCGCGTCGACCCCGGGATCCGGCAGAGTAGGTCGCGTGAGGCACCGGGCGGAGACCGCACTCGCGCGATCCCTCCGGATCGCGATCTCGGCGACGGTCGCGCTGGCCGCGGCCGTCATCCTGTCGATCTCTCCGCTGGCGCCCGCTGACGCGACGGCGGGACCCGCTCCGGTCGGCGCGGTCGTCTCCGAGACCCCGGATCCGTCGGACGACGGCACGGCCCCCGCACAGGACCCGTCGCCGTGGGCTCTGCCC
>NZ_JBIIAW010000139.1:0-5827 GCF_044239695.1 Pseudolysinimonas sp.
CGCACGACGCGCCCACCCGCGAGCCGCGCGCGGATCGACAGGTCCAGCCCCGCATCGACGCTCGGCAGCCCGCGATCGGGCCCGCCCAGCAGATCCCACATCGTGCGGCGCACCAGCATCCCGGGCAGGACGACTCCGAGCACGTCGTCGTCGGAGTCGTGCTGCGACTGGTCCAACTCGTCGTCGGCGAGCGGGATGGTGACCCCGCGCTGCGAGATGCTCTCGCCGAAGGAGCGCAGCCGTCCCCGGTCATCGGGGTCGACGAGCTTCGGCCCTGCGATCACGACCGACGGCGCGACCTCGACCGCGGCCAGGAGGCGGGCGAGCGCGTCGGACTCGGGCTCCGCGTCGGCCGGCAGGAGCCACAGCCAGTCGTCGCCCCCGGCCGAAGGAAGCCCGGCGACGACGCGCGCGAGCGGGGTGCCCGCCGAGACGACGACGACGTCATCGGGACGGCGGGTCTGAGCCGCGAGGGCGCGCTCGGCGGTGTCGCCGCCGTCGCGGGCGACGAGGATCGCGGTCACCCCGGGCACCTGTCGAGGCTAAGCGCGTGTCATCGCGAGTCGGGGAGGACGCGCTGACGACCGCCTCGGTGGTCGAGTAGCGGCCGCCGGCCGCTGGGCCCACGCCGCCCGTTCAGGGCGGTGGGGAGCCAGACCCCTACGCCGACTTCGACGACCGACGCAGGCGACGACGCTCGCGTTCGGAGAGCCCGCCCCAGATGCCGAAGCGCTCGTCGTTCTGCAGGGCGTAGTCGAGGCACTGGGCCTTGACCTCGCACGTCGTGCAGATGCGCTTGGCATCGCGCGTCGAGCCGCCCTTCTCGGGGAAGAACGCCTCGGGGTCGGTCTGCGCGCAGAGCGCGTCGGTCTGCCACGACAGCGGGTTGTCGTCGTCGACGACCTGCGGGCGCAACCCGGGGATACCGAGTCGCACCGGATCGACGAACCAGTCGTCCGGAACGGACGGCCGGTAGGTCGGCGAGGCCGTGTGGGACGGGACCGTGCTGTTGCCAGCCATCTCGTGTCTCGTCATCGTGGTGCCCCTTCGGATGTAACCGCCACCCCCCGCTGGGCGCTGGTCCTAATTACACCGCTGTCATTCGTCCGCGTCAAGTCGCAGATCATAAGTCGCAGCTGTGGTTGAAGGTTGTCACGACGCGCCGAGCTGGGCCGTGGCGCGAAACCGACTCAGGAGGTCACTGCCGCCGTACGCGCCGCCCACGCGCTCGCCACCATGTCATCGAGGGAGTGACGCATCCGCCAGTCCAGGTCCCGGGCGGCGAGGTCTCCGTTCGCGACGATGCGCGGCGGGTCGCCGGGCCGGCGCGGGGCGACCTCCGGCTCGAACGCAATGCCGGTGACCCGCGCGATCGCCGCCATGATCTCGGCGACGGAGACCCCGGACCCGCTCCCCAGGTTGTAGGCCGCCTCGAGAGGCTCCCCGGCATCCAGTCTCTTCGCCGCCGCGACGTGCGCCTTCGCGATGTCGGACACGTGCACGTAGTCGCGCACGTTGGTGCCGTCGGGCGTCGGGTAGTCGTCGCCGTTGATGCGCGGGGTGGCCCCGCTCAGGAGCGCCTCGAAGACCAACGGGAACAGGTTGTGCGGGCTCACGTCGCGAATGCTCGGATCCCCCGATCCGACGACGTTGAAGTAGCGCAGCGAGGTGTGGCGCAGGCCCGCAGCGACCTCCTGGTCGCGCAGCAGCCATTCGCCGATCAACTTCGACTCGCCGTACGGAGACTGGGGCGCCTTCGGGGTGTCTTCCGTGACCAGGTCGACGTCGGGAGTGCCGTAGACCGCAGCGCTCGAGGAGAACACCATCTTCTGCACGCCGCGGTCCTGCATCGCACCGAGCAGCACGGTCGTGCCGTCGACGTTCTGCTCGTAGGTGTGCAGCGGTCGCTGTACCGAGACCCCCGCGTACTTGAAGCCGGCGACGTGCACGACGCCGGTGACGTCGTGCTCCTCGATGACCCGCTCGAGCAGCGCGCCATCGAGGATGGTCCCCCGCGTGAACGACACGCGGCCGGGGATGAACCCGAGTTCGCCGGTGGAGAGGTCGTCGAGAACGGTCACCGGGATGTCGGCGGCCAGGAACTCCCGCACGACATGGGCGCCGATGTAGCCGGCGCCGCCGGTCACGAGCCAGGTCACTCTCCCAGATTAGAGGGCGGAGAGCGGGGTGCCCGGCGCGTCCGACCAGACGGGCGCGGGCGCGCCGCGACCCCGGGCGGTCCGGAGGAGGGAGTCGACGGCGATCACGGTGAGGGTGAGAAGGAGGGCCATGGCAGAAACGCTATGAGTTGCTCATTCCCGCCACGAGTGGCAGGATCGCCATAGATCGACACATAGCTGCCAGGAGGAGCCCGTGCTCACGAAGATCGTCTGTCTCGTCCTGCCGGGGACCGCACCGTTCGAGTTCGGGGTCATCTGCGAGGTCTTCGGAATCGACCGCTCCGCGATGGGCGGCCCGGCGTTCGACTTCCACGTCGCGACGGCCGACCCCGGACCCGTGATGTCGAGCCTCGGTTTCACGATGGACATCCGCAACGACCTGTCGATCGCCGACGACGCCGACTTGGTCGCCGTGCCCGCCCACCTGATCGGCACCGAGACCGTCGACGAGCGCTACCTCGACGTCGTTCGTGCGGCCGCCGACCGGGGGGCCTGGGTGCTGAGCGTGTGCAGCGGCGCCTTCGTGCTCGCGCAGGCGGGCATCCTCGACGGGCGCCGCGCGACGACCCACTGGATGCACACCGACCGGCTCGCCCGGCGCTTTCCGAAGATCGACGTCGACCCGGATGTGCTCTTCGTGCAGGACGGGAAGATCGTGACCGGAGCGGGCACAGCCGCGGGCATCGACGCCGCACTGCACATCGTGCGGGTCGAGCACGGCGCCGCGGCCGCGAACGTCGTCGCCCGCCGCATGGTCGTGCCCCCGCAGCGCGACGGCGGGCAGTCGCAGTACATCCTCTCCCCCGTCCCCGAGCGCCGGGCCGACTCGTTCGCCGAGGTCACCGACTGGATGCTCGAGCACCTCGACGAGGACCTCACCGTCGATCAGCTCGCCCGCAAGGCGCTCATGTCGTCGCGCACGTTCGCCCGGCGCTTCCGGGCCGACCTCGGCACGACGCCGGCCGCTTGGCTCAACCGGCAGCGCATCCTGCGCGCGCAGCAGTTGCTCGAGCAGACCGACGACGGCCTGGAGCATGTCGCTCGCGCGGCCGGATTCGGCACCGCGGCCGTGATGCGGCACCACTTCCTCAAGGTGCTGCAGACGACTCCGACCGCCTACCGCCGCACGTTCAGCTGCCGGGACGACGAGGCCATGGCGGGATAGTTCAGACCGCGCGCGCGATCACCACGCGGCCGTCGAGGCGGACGCGGGCGTCGGCAGCCGCCCCGAACCCCGGTGCCGCGACCTGCATCCCCTCCGCGTCCGCCTCGCCGTCCAGCACGACGAGCAAGGCGGGGGCGTCGGCATCCAGATCGCGCTCCCCGCGGGATTCGAGCAGCTCCCAGCCCGCTCCGATCGGCGCGAACACCGCCAGACCGTCCGCGGTCGCCGGCGCGAGCCGCGGGTCGGCGACGGGGGTGAAATCGACGATGCGCAGCAACTCGGGGACGTCGACGTGCTTCGGGGTGAGGCCGCAGCGCAGCACGTTGTCGCTCGGCCCCATCAGTTCGATGCCGAGGCCCGAGAGGTAGGCGTGGATGTTGCCGGCAGGCAGGTAGAGCGCCTCGCCGTGGGCGAGCACCACGGTATGCAGGAGGAGCGAGATCACGACGCCGGGATCTCCGGGGTAGTGAGCGGCGAGCAGCCGCACGGTCGCCCACGAGTCGCCGTCGGCATCCCGGGCGATCGCCGTCACCTCCGCCACGACCTCGGCGACGTCGGGATGCCCGGAGAGCAACCACTCGAAGGTCGCCGGCAAGTCGGCATCCGCCCGCAACCCGGGGAGGAGGCCCGGGCGGACGGCATCCAGAACGGTACGGGTCTCGGTCACCGGTCGGAAGCCGCACAGCGCCCGGAACTCCTCGCTCAGCGCGTAGATCATCTCGGGCTTCGCGTGCGGATCCTTGTAGTTGCGGTGCGGGGCGTCGACCGGGATGCCGGCGGCGTTCTCCCGGGCGAAACCCTCCTGCGCCTGCGCGGTCGTCGGATGGGCCTGAAGCGACAGCGGGGTGCCCGCGGCGAGGATCTTGAGCAGGAACGGCAGCTCGCCGACGAGGTCGCGGAGGTCGCCGTCGCGACCGACGACCCGCGAGGGCGAACCCGCATGCGTGCCGAGCCAGATCTCCGCCTGGGGCCGGCCGTCAGGTGCGACACCGAGCAACTCGGGGATGAGGGTGGTCGAACCCCACGCGTAGTCGCGCGGCTCGTTGGTGATCTCCACGAACATCAGGCGGGTCCTCCCCCGTCGGCCTTGCACCAAAGTACCAATGCCGTTGGCCCCCGGCCCCCGCATCCGTAGGCTCGCGCCATGACCTTCAGCACGCTCACCAGCGACTTCTACGGATTCGAGAACGGCCTCGAGGACCGCGAGAAGGAGGTGCTCGCGAACCTGCGGCACTATCTCGAGACCGAGGTGAAGCCCCTCGTCAACGACCTGTGGGCTCGCGCGGAATGGCTGCCGGCGCACGTGGTGACGGGGCTCGCCGACCTCGGCCTGTTCGGGATGCCGTGGGCCGAGACCCAGCCCTTCGAGAACTCCGCGGTCTTCCGCGGCTGGGTCGCGCTGGAACTCGCACGGATCGACGCATCCGTCGCCACGCTCGTGGGCATGCAGAACGGTCTGGTCATGGGAGCCGTCGGCGTCGCCGGGTCGCCGGAGCAGCGCGCCGAATGGCTGCCGAAGTTCGCGTCGGGCGAATGGCTGGGCTGCTTCGCGCTCACCGAGCCGCTGTCGGGCTCCGACTCCGCCCAGGGGCTGCGGACGACCGCCACCCCCGACGGCGACGACTGGATCCTCAACGGCTCGAAGCGCTGGATCGGCAACGGCACGATCGCGACGCACTCGATCGTCTGGGCGAAGTCCACCGAAGACGGCCAGGTGAAGGGCTTCCTGGTGCCGACCACCTCGGCGGGCTGGAGCGCCACCAAGATCGAGAACAAGCAGGCGCTGCGGATCGTGCAGAACGCCGACATCACGCTGACGGATGTCCGCGTGCCGGGCGCTCTCAAGCTGGCCAACGCGAACTCGTTCCGCGACACCGCCGCGGTGCTGCGCCTCACCCGCGCCGAGGTGGCCTGGGCAGCCGTCGGCAACTCGATCGGCGCCTACGAGGGTGCCGTTCGCTATGGCTCCGAGAGAGTGCAGTTCGGCAAGACGATCGACGGCCACCAGCTCATCCAGGAGCACTACTCGAAGATGCTCGGCAACATCACCTCCTCGATCGCCCTCTGCACCCGGGTCTCGGCGATGCTCGACTCCGGGGAGCAGCGCGACGAGCATGCGGCGCTGGCGAAGGAGTTCACCACCTCGCGGATGCGCGAGACGGTGGCCTGGGCGCGCGAGTCGATGGGCGGCAACGGCATCGTGCTCGACTACGACGTCATCCGGCACTTCGCGGATGCCGAGGCGCTCTACTCCTACGAGGGCACGCGGGAGATGAACGCCCTCATCGTCGGGCGTGCGATCACGGGGAAGGCCGCCTTCGTCTGAGTCGTGCGCGGATAGAGTTGCGCCCGACAGCCTGATGCCGGACCACGGCGGACGGTCCGACGTCAGACGTCCTCCCCGCAAACTCCCGGAGCCCTCATGATCCTGCGCCTGTTCACCTCGGAGTCCGTGACCGAGGGGCACCCGGACAAGATCTGC
>NZ_JBIIAW010000052.1:0-21571 GCF_044239695.1 Pseudolysinimonas sp.
CCTCGACCCGCGGGTGCTCGAAGTGTCCGACGAGAACGGCATCTGGTGGCTCACGAGCACCGCCGCCTCCCGTCTGGTCCGCGTCAGCGACCCGAGCGGCCGGGTCTCGACGGAACTCGCCCCGGGGGGTCGCGTCCCGCTCGTGTTCGAGCCCGCCCACGTCGTCTTCGCCGCGGGCCGCACGACGTACGAGTTCGCGCTCCACGGCGAGCTGCCCTACTCCGCCGCCGCGACGTCCGCGGAACTCCGGCCGGAGCGGGTCGAGCTGCCGCGGCTGACCCCGAATCAGCGGTTGCTCCTGGTCGTGCTGTGCGAGAAGGCGCTGCGGCGTCCCGGTGGCCGCGTCGACGACTTCCCCACCTCGGTCGAGGCGGCCGCCCGGCTCGGCTGGAGTCTCACCGCCTTCAACCGCAAGCTCGACAACGTCTGCGATCGCCTCGACCGCGCCGGCTTCGCCGGTCTGCGCGGCGGTCGGGGCAATCTCGCCACCCGGCGTCGGGCCCGTTTGATCGAGCACGCGCTCGCCTCCCGGCTGGTCACCGTCGACGACCTGGCGCTGCTTCCCGACGCCTGACGCGCCCGGCGGGCGGTGCTAATCTCGGAGGATGCTCGAGCGGCTCCTCCTTCGTCGCCGCGACGAGGCCTAGTCTCCGGTCTCCTCGTCGCGGCTCTCACCCGTTCGCGCGGGTCCCGCGGGCCGGATCCCACCCCTGGCATCCCGAAGGAAACCGAACTCTCATGAGCACCACCGATAGCCCGATCAGCACCGATGGGCCGATCAGCACCGATGGACCCGTGGCCAAGACCCTGGCCGAGAAGGTCTGGGCCCAGCACCTCGTCGCGAAGGGCGAGAACGGCGAGCCCGACCTCATCTACATCGACCTGCACCTCGTGCACGAGGTCACCAGCCCGCAGGCCTTCGACGGACTCCGTCAAGCCGGCCGCCCCGTGCGGCGTCCCGATCTGACGATCGCGACGGAAGACCACAACACCCCGACGCTCGAGATCGACAAGCCGATCGCCGACCTCACGAGCCGCACGCAGATCGAGGCGCTGCGCGCGAACTGCGCCGAGTTCGGGGTGCGCCTGCATCCGCTCGGTGACATCGAGCAGGGCATCGTTCACGTCGTCGGCCCGCAGCTCGGCCTCACGCAGCCCGGCATCACGGTCGTCTGCGGCGACAGCCACACGAGCACGCACGGCGCCTTCGGGGCGATGGCGTTCGGCATCGGCACGAGCGAGGTGGAGCACGTGCTCGCCACGCAGACGCTGCCGCTGAAGCCGTTCAAGACGATGGCGATCACCGTCGAGGGCACGCTGCGTCCGGGTGTCACGGCGAAGGACATCATCCTCGCCGTCATCGCCAAGATCGGCACCAACGGCGGGCAGGGCTACGTGCTCGAGTACCGCGGGTCCGCCATCCGCGCGCTGTCGATGGATGGCCGCATGACGATCTGCAACATGTCGATCGAGGCGGGCGCGCGGGCCGGCATGGTCGCCCCCGACCAGACCACGTACGACTACCTGAAGGGCCGCCCGCACGCGCCCGAAGGCGCCGACTGGGATGCGGCGGTCGCCCACTGGGACACGCTCGCGACCGACGACGACGCCGTCTTCGACGCGGAGGTGTTCCTGGATGCCGACGAGCTCGAGCCGTTCGTCACCTGGGGCACGAACCCCGGGCAGGGCGTCTCGCTCAACGAGTCGGTCCCCGACCCGGCGACGATCAGCGACCCGAACGAGAAGGCGGCGGCGGAGCGCGCGCTCGAGTACATGGACCTCGCGGCCGGCACCCCGATGAAGGACATCCGCGTCGACGCCGTCTTCATGGGGTCGTGCACCAACAGCCGCCTCGACGACCTGCGCACCTTCGCCTCGATCATCAAGGGCAAGAAGAAGGCCGACCACGTGCGGGTCATGGTCGTGCCGGGCTCGGCCCGCGTGCGGCTCGAAGCCGAGGCGGAGGGCATCGACAAGATCGTCGAGGAGTTCGGCGGCGAATGGCGCTTCGCCGGCTGCTCGATGTGCCTCGGCATGAATCCCGACCAGCTCGCCCCGGGGGAGCGCTGCGCGTCGACATCCAACCGCAACTTCGAAGGCCGCCAGGGCAAGGGCGGACGCACCCACCTGGTGTCGCCCGTCGTCGCCGCGGCGACCGCCATCCGCGGCACCCTGTCGGCCCCGTCCGACCTGAGCGCGGAGGTCATGGCGTAATGGAGAAGTTCGAGACCGTCACCGGCACCGCCATCCCGCTGCCGCGCAACGCCGTCGACACCGACCAGATCATCCCCGCGGTGTTCCTCAAGCGCATCGTGAAGACCGGCTACGACGACGCGCTCTTCCACGAGTGGCGCAAGGACGAGACCTTCGTGCTCAACCAGCCGTGGGCGCAGGGCGCGACCGTGCTGTTCGCCGGAGCCGACTTCGGCACCGGGTCGAGCCGCGAGCACGCCGTCTGGGCGCTGCGCGACTACGGCTTCAAGGCCGTCATCGCGCCGCGGTTCGGCGACATCTTCCGGGGCAACTCGGGCAAGCAGGGGCTGCTCACCGCAACCATCCCGGAGGCCGAGATCGAGCGCTTCTGGGCGGCCATCGAGGCCCAGCCCGGCGTCGCGGCCACCGTCGACCTCCTCGCACGAACGGTCAGTGTCGGCGACCTCCAGGCGGGTTTCGAGATCGATGATTACACTCGCTGGAGATTGCTCGAAGGGCTCGATGACATCGGGCTGACGTTGCGCGACGAAGCGCGGATCACCGAGTTCGAGGGCACCAGGGAGAGCTGGCGGCCCCGCACTCTCCCCGTTCGGTGAACCGGTTCTCCCGGTGGTAAGGCAGCAGGTGTCACAGTGGCAAGCTCTCTCGTGGTGAACGACGGTGACGTCAACGACGGTCTGGCGAAGGATGCGGCGAAGGCCGCGGAGCGCGTGGGCCTGAAGGCCGACGGCATCGTCATTCGCGGGGGCAAGCCGCTGAAGGGCACCGTGCACGTGCGCGGAGCGAAGAACCTCGCGACGAAGGCGATGGTCGCGGCCCTCCTCGGCAAGACGCCCAGCCTTCTGCAGGACGTCCCGCAGATCTCCGAGATCTCGATCGTCACCAAGATGCTCGAGGCGTACGGCGTCGCCGTCACGAGCCCCGAGGACGGCGTGCTCGTGCTCGACCCGAAGAACGTCGAGCGCGCCCACTTCGCGCAGATCGACGCGCTCGCCGGTTCCAGCCGCATCCCGATCCTGTTCTGCGGACCGCTGCTGCACGCGCTCGGTGAGGCGCTCATCCCCGACCTGGGCGGCTGCCGCATCGGCGACCGGCCGATCGACTTCCACCTCGACGCCCTGCGCGCGTTCGGCGCGATCGTCGACAAGTCGTACGAGGGCATCCGCATCACCGCCCCGAACGGCCTGCACGGCGCGAACATCGAGTTGCCGTACCCGAGCGTCGGCGCGACCGAGCAGGTGCTGCTCACGGCCGTGCGCGCCCAGGGCGTGACCGAACTGAAGAACGCCGCGATCGAGCCCGAGATCATGGACCTCATCGCGATCCTGCAGAAGATGGGCGCCATCATCTGGATGGAGCCCAACCGCACGATCTTCATCGAAGGCGTCGAGACCCTCACCGGGTACACGCACCGTGCGATCTTCGACCGCAACGAAGCCGCCTCCTGGGCCTCCGCGGCGCTCGCCACCGAGGGCGACATCTTCGTCAAGGGCGCCAAGCAGCAGGAGATGATGACGTTCCTCAACGTCTTCCGCAAGGTCGGCGGCTCGTTCGACGTGCGCGAAGACGGCATCCGCTTCTGGCATCCGGGCGGGGCGCTCAAGCCCGTGCAGGTCGAGACCGATGTGCACCCCGGGTTCATGACCGACTGGCAGCAGCCGCTCATCGTCGCGCTCACCCTCGCCGAGGGCGTCTCGGTCGTGCACGAGACGGTGTACGAGAACCGTCTCGGCTTCACCGACGCGCTCGTCGAGATGGGGGCCGACATCGTCGTGCACAGCGAGGGGCTCGAATCGGTGACCCGTCGCGTGCCGCGCCGCAAGCTCGAGCAGGCGGCCGTCATCACCGGGCCGACGAAACTGCACGCGGCGGATGTGCGGGTGCCCGACCTCCGCGGCGGATTCAGCTACCTCATCGCGGCGCTCGCCGCCGAGGGCACCTCGACCGTGTCGAATCTCGGGCTCATCAGCCGCGGGTACGAGCACTTCGTCGAGAAGCTCGCCGGCCTGGGCGCCGACTTCGACCTGGTCTAGATACTCTGGGCGACGTGCGTCGACGCAAGCCCGAGAAGCTGATCCGCTGGCGCATCGTCGCCGCCGTCGCCATCCCGATCTTCGAGTTCTTCGGCCGCTACCGCATGCGCGGGCTCGACCACATCCCGAAGCGCGGGGCGTTCGTGATCGCGCCCAACCACGTGACCAACTTCGACCCGCTGACGACCGCGTACCTGGTCTGGCGCGGCGGGCGGGTGCCGCGGTTCCTCGCGAAGGCGAGCGTGTTCCGGGTGCCCCTGCTCGGCGCGCTGCTGCGCTACACCGGGCAGATCCCGGTCGAGCGGAGCGGTGGAGGGCCCGACCCGCTCGCGGCGGCCGGTCGGCTCATCGACGAGGAGCTGGCGGTGATCGTCTACCCCGAGGGAACGCTCACCCGGGATCCCGACGAGTGGCCGATGCGCGGCAAGACCGGGGCCGTGCGCCTGGCGCTGCAGTACGGCATCCCGCTCATCCCGATGGCGCACTGGGGCGTGCAGAAGATCCTGCCGCGTTACGGCGGGACGCTGCGGTTCTTCCCGCGGTCGGACGTCGAGATGCTCGTCGGCCCGCCGCTCGACCTCACCCCGTGGGCGGGGCGCACCGACGCGGCCGCGCTGGCCGCGGCGACGACGGCGTTGATGGATGCCATCGCGGTGCTGCTCGGCGAACTGCGCGGGCAGACGCCGCCGGCCGAGCGCTGGGATCCGGTCGCGCACGGCCAGTCCGAGTACGGGCGCTTCGAACCGCCGACCCGCTAGGCGCCCCCGGCCTCCTGTCGCTCGACCTCGCCCAGCACGTGCTTGGCCAGCAGCGTCGCACCGGCGACGGCGGCCGGCATGACGAGAATCGCGCCACCCGGCACGAAGAAGCACAGGTGCACCCCGACCCCGAACCCGAGCACGCGCGGGCTATGGCTGCGGAGGGCGGCGCGGCGCTCCTGCCGGGTCATCCCGCGCGCCTCGAGCGGCCGGGTCGTGAGCTCGAGCGCGACGAGTCGGCCGGAGAGGAAGACGCCCAGCACGACGGCGAGGAGCGTGCCGACCGCCGGAACGAGTCCGAGGAGGGCGAGCAGCAGACCGGTGACGATCGCCCGCACCACGAGGCGCGCGGCGTCGAGGGTCGAGCGCCAGAAGCCGGGCTCCGGGCGGTGCGCGGTGAACTCGCCGAGGTCGGCCTCCACGATCCGCCAGATGCGCGCGTAGAACCAGTCGCCGACGAGCAGGGTGAGCGCGGTGAACGCGAACGCGTACAGCACGACGAGGCCGACGACGAGGGCGAGCCCGAAGCCGGCGCGCAGCAGCGTGCGCCAGCCGGGGTCCCATTCCTCGGCGAACCCGGTGAGGAAGATCGTCAGCGGGTCGATGTTGCTGACCAGGACGACGATCAGCACCACGAGCCCGGCGAACACGATGCCCGCGGGGATGAGGCCGAGCGCCATCGTGCCGGGTCGTCGCCGCCAGTAGGAGAATCCGCGACCGAGCGTCGCGACGCCGGCGAAGAACTCGGTGATGAAGTTCGGGCCGCGCTCCGGCGCCGCTCGCGGGGGCGTGCTCGCCGTCATGGCTTCAGGTTATCCACGTGGAAGACTGGGCCGGTGACGATGACCCAGCCCCTCGTCCTCCCCGACCTCGGCCGACGGGTCGCGGTGCTCGGCGCCGGCTCGTGGGGCACGACGTTCGCGAAGATCCTGGGGGATGCCGGCAACAGCGTCGCGGTCTGGGCGCGCCGCCCGGAACTCGCCCGCGAGATCAGCCAGTCGCATCGCAACTCCGACTACCTGCCGGGCATCAACCTGCCCCGCAACGTCGCGGCGAGCCCGCGGCTGCCGGAGGTGCTCGACGGGGCGGAACAGGTCTACCTCTCGGTGCCGGCGCAGTCGCTGCGCGAGAACCTCCGCATCGTCAGGGAGCTGATCCCCGAGAGTGCGACCGTCGTGTCGCTCATGAAGGGCGTCGAACGCGGCACCCTCGCCCGGATGAGCGAGGTCATCCTCGCCGAACTCGGGATCGACCCGGAGCGCATCGCCGTCGTCTCCGGACCCAACCTGGCGCTCGAGATCGCGAAGGAGCAGCCGACCGCCGCCGTCGTGTCCTCGACGAGCCTGGCCACGGCATCCGATGTCGCCGCGACGGCGAGCAACCGCTACTTCCGCTGCTTCGTCAACACGGATGTCGTCGGCACCGAGTTCGGCGGAGTCCTGAAGAACCTCATCGCCGTCGCGATCGGCATCGTCGACGGCGTCGGCTACGGCGAGAACACGAAGGCGTCGATCATCACCCGCGGGCTCGTCGAGATGACCGACTTCGCGGTCGCGCACGGCGCCCTCGCCGAGACGATGAGCGGGCTCGCCGGCCTCGGCGACCTCATCGCCACCTGCGAATCTCCGCTCTCGCGCAACAACACCGCCGGCCGGCTGCTCGGCCAGGGCTACGACTACGCCGAAGTGGTCACGCAGATGAACCAGACGGCCGAGGGTCTCGCGTCGGTCGCGCCGGTGCTCGAACTCGCCGCCGCGAAGGGCGTCGAGATGCCGATCGTCATGCAGGTCGCCGAAGTGCTCGCCGGCACCCTGGCCCCGCGCGACCTCGCGCCCCACCTCACCACCGACACGACGGAGCCGCAGGGCGAATGACCTCCTCGGACAAGACCCGCGTCGCGCTGTTCTTCGGCGGGCGCTCGAGCGAGCACGGCATCTCGTGCGCGACGGCGGGCGGGGTGCTCGGCGCCCTCGACCGCACCACGTACGAGGTCATCCCGGTGGGCATCACACCGGACGGCATCCTCACCCTCCAGCCCGACGACGCGACCGGTCTCACCCTCGCCGACGAGCTGCCCGTCGTGCGCGACAACGGCACCCGCGTCTTCCTGCCCGAGTCGGCCTCGACCCGCGAGTTCACGGTGCGCGACCCCGACGGGACGGTGCGCTCGCTGGGCGAGGTGGATGTCGCCTTCCCGATCCTGCACGGACCGTTCGGCGAGGACGGCACGATCCAGGGTCTCTTCGAGCTGGTGGGGCTGCCGTACGTCGGCAACGGGGTACTGGCCTCCGCGCTCGGCATGGACAAGCACTTCACCAAGACCGTGCTGCAGGGCGCCGGGATCGAGGTCGCCCCGTGGGTGACCGTCACCCGGGCTCGACTCGCCGCCGACCCCGACCTGTGGCGCCGGCGCATCGCCGGTCTCGGGCTGCCGGTGTTCGTGAAGCCCGCGCGGGCCGGCTCGAGCGTCGGCGTCACCAAGGTGAAGTCGCTCGACGACCTCGATGCGGCCCTCGACCTCGCGTTCGCCGAAGACCACACGGTGCTCGTCGAGCAGGCGATCGTCGGGCGCGAAGTCGAGTGCGCCGTACTGCAGGGGCGCGACGGCGCCGCGCCGCGGGTCAGCGTCGCCGGCGAGATCGTGCTCACGACGCGCGAGTTCTACGACTTCGACGCGAAGTACCACGACGCGCCCGGCGTCGAGCTGGTGTGTCCGGCCGACCTCGCGCCCGGGGAGCTGGAGGAGATGCAACGCGTCGCCGCCCGCGCTTTCGAGGCGATCGGCGGGGCGGGTCTCGCGCGCGTCGACTTCTTCTTCACGGGGGAGTCGTTCGTACTCAACGAGGTCAACACGATGCCGGGCTTCACCCCGATCTCGATGTTCCCCGCCTGCTGGCTCGCCTCCGGCGTGACCTACCCGGAGCTGATCGACGAACTCATCACCCTGGGACTTCACACCCCCCGCTGAACCCGCGGGTTGAGTGCCCGCGCAGCGGGTCAATCGAAACCCAGGTATCGCCGACGTGTGGGTTTCGATACACCGCCTTCGGCGGCACTCAACCCACGGGGTGGGCGAGGCTATCGCCCGGTGACGGTGTCCTCGACGTCGACGCAGGTGCGTCCGTTCTCGGAGGTGTACGACACCGGCACGGAGAGCTCGTCGAGCACGACCCCCGGGGCGACGGCGGCGTCGGCGACGTCCTCGGGCACGTCGATGATCACCCGGAACGCGGGGTCGCGGCCGTAGGTGGTGAACGCGAGACCCGCCGGCACGTCTTCGCGCAACCAGAAGATGCCGTTGATCTCGACGCACGGCAGGTCGGAGACCTCGGGCACCGGCACTCCGCAGTACGAGAGCACGACCGTCGGCTCGCCCCAGGCGGCCGTTGCCTGCGCGTCGGTCTGCCGCAGCGCGTAGCTGCTGAGGGCGTCCGGCATCCGCACGGTCGCGGCGGCGCACTCCGGGTCGTTGGAGAACTCCGCGGCCGGGGTCATCGACACGGTCGGCGAGCAGCCCGCCAGCACGACGGCGGCGGCGACCGTGATGAGGGCGGTGAAGGCGCGGCGGGGAGACATGGCCCCTCCAGGCTAACCGGGGCAGGCTAGCCTGGCGGACGTGGTCACCCTCGGCGAGCTCGGCGAGAGCGCGGTTCTCGCCCGGATCTTCCCGCGGCTGCCCGACTCCGACGCGACGATCCTCGGCCCCGGCGACGACGCCGCCGTGCTGCGGGCGCCCGACGGCCGCTTCGTGGTGACGACCGACACGATGATCCACGGGCCCGACTTCCGGTTCGCCTGGTCGACGCCGCACGATCTCGGCTGGAAGGCGGCCGCGACGAACCTCGCCGACGTCGCCGCGATGGGGGCCGTACCGACCGCCCTCGTGGTCGCCGTGGCTGCGCCGCCCGACACCGATGTGGCGGTGCTCGAGGGACTCGCCGACGGGCTGCGCGATGCCTGCCAGACCCTGGCGCCGGGGTGCGGAGTCGTCGGCGGCGACCTGGCGGCCTCGGCGACCTTCACGATCGCGGTGACCGCGTTCGGCGACCTCGAGGGCCGGCCGCCGGTGACGCGGTCGGGGGCGCAGCCCGGGGACGTGCTCGCCGTCTCGGGGCCGCTCGACCTCGCCGCCCGTGGCCTCGAGCTTCTGTTCACCCGCGCCGTCGACGAGACAGGAGCCCCGGATTCGGCCCGCGCCGTCGCGCTGCGTGCCGAGTTTCCCGCCGAGATCGAGGCCCAGCTCGCGCCGTCGCCGCCGCTGCTCGACGGCGTCGCGGCGGCCCTCGCCGGGGCGACGGCGATGCTCGACGTGAGCGACGGCCTGGCGATCGACGCGCGGAGGATCGCGGCCGCATCCGGGGTGCGGCTCGACATCTTGTTCGCGGCCCTCGACGGGTCGGTATCCCTCCAGGGCGGCGAGGCGCACGCGCTCCTGGCGACGTTCCCGGCCGAGGCCGTGCTGCCGCGAGGCTTTCGCGTCATCGGCCGCGTGGAGGCGGGCGAGGGAGTTCTCGTCGACGGCGTGCCGTACGACGAGCGCGGCGGCTGGGATCCCTACGTGGATGGCCGACGCTAGTCAGACACCGATCGTCAGCGCCGCCGTGTAGCCGGCCGATGCCGATCCGGTCATCGTCGCGATCTGGTGGATCCCTTGGTCGTCCCCGAACACGTTGTCGCTCGCGAGCGAGACCTGCGCCAGGTTGCCGACGCTCCGCTCGTAGCCGGTCGTCGCGTAGACCGCCTCGCACGCTTCCTTCGGCAGGGCGATCTGGGAGGTCTTCACGATCGGGCCCGACGCGATCGCGGTTGCGACATCGGCGTAGACCTCGAAGTGGATGTGCGGCCAGCGTCCCGCATAGCAACCGGGGAAGATCGACGTGAAAGTCACCGACCCGTCGGCGCCGATCTCCTGCACGCCGCGAAGGTAGTTCACGTCTTCGAGGCCATCCGAGTAGAGCGAGTAGTTGCCGTCGCGGTCGCAATGCCACAGGTACACGGCACCACCGCTCAGGGCGTCGCCGGTGGCGGCATCCCGCACCGTCAGCACGATCGTGAGCGGCACGCCCTCGGCGGTGACCGTCGACGCCCCGAACGACGACCGGATGTCGGAGCGTGCGATCCCGGAGTCGTCGAGAACGTTGATGCCGTTCGATCCGTCGCCCGGGTAGGGGCCGGCGGTCTCGTCGGGCACCTCGGTGAGTTCGCCCGCGTCGGAGCTGGAGTCCGTCGAGGGGGAGGCGGTCGTGGTCGTCGTCGGCGCGACGCCGCACGCTGCCAGCAGCGTCACCACCGACACCCCGCCGAAGAGTCCGAGCGCCACGCGCCTGTTGACGAGGGTCGTCATGTCGTAGACGAGACCGCGGTCTTCCTCGTCGATCTCGTTGCCGTGTGCATCTGTCCACCGTGTCATGAGCACATCGCAGCGGTGTCGGCTATGCGTTCGCGATGAGAGGCTTCGGCGCCGACCGAGAGAGGGAGAAGACCGCGGTCTCGCCGTAGTCCTTCCGGCGGTCGAGTTCGAGCCCGTCCGGCCAGTCGGGGGCGCGGTCGCGGGCGGAGCGTTCGACGATGACGACGGCGTCCTCCGCGAGCCGGGGCACGAGGGCCTCGAGGTTGTGGGTGAGCTCGAGGCCGCCGAGGTCGTAGGGCGGGTCGAGGAAGACGACATCCCAGGTGATCCCCGGGGAGGTGCCGCCGAGGAACGACTGCACCGGCTGCGACGACACGACGATCTCGGGGACCGCGCCTCGCGGGGCCGCCTTGCGCACGCGCGCGGCGTTGTCGTTCGTGGCGCGGTGCGCCGCCGTCGCCTTGTCGACGAGGGTGACGTGGGCGGCGCCGCGGGAGGCGGCTTCGAGTCCGAGCGCCCCGGACCCCGCGTAGAGGTCGAGCACGCGGGCCCCCGGCAGCACGCCGCGGGCGTCGAGCGCAGAGAAGATCGCCTCGCGCACCCGATCGCTCGTCGGGCGGGTGCCGACCGGTGGCACCGCGAGGCGCAGCGATCCGGCGAAGCCCGAGATGATCCGCGTCACTCGGGCCACACTACGATCAGCAGGTGGCGTCGCGCGAACCCGGGGTGGTCAACAACGCCGTCTACGTCGACGGGGAGCGGATCGCATCCCCCGCCACCCTCGCCGAGACGTTCGCGCTCCTCGCGACGCATCCCACCGCGCTGGCCTGGATCGGGCTCTACCGCCCCGAGTCGTCGTTGCTCGTGGAACTCGCCGAGCAGTTCGACCTGCACGAGCTGGCGGTCGAGGATGCCGTGGTCGCCCACCAGCGTCCGAAACTGGAACGCTACGGCGACACGATGTTCATGGTGCTGCGTGCCGCGAACTACGACGACGACGACGAACACGTCGACTTCGGCGAACTGCACGTCTTCGCCGGCGCGCGATTCGTCATCACCGTGCGGCACAGTGAAGGACCCGATCTCTCGATCGTGCGCCGGCACATGGAGGCGACTCCCGACGCGATGCACGGCGGCACCGAGGCCGTGCTGTACGCGATCATCGACGCCGTCGTCGACGGCTACAAGCCGGTGATCGAAGGGCTCGCGAACGACATCGACGAGATCGAGACGCAGGTGTTCGACGGCGACCCGAAGGTGTCGCGGCGCATCTACGAACTCAATCGCGAGGTCATCGAATTCCAGCGGGCGGTCGTGCCGTTGAACGTCATGCTCGACCAGTTCGAGGCGGGGTTCGCCGACGGGCACGTCGACGATCACCTCGCTCCGGTGCTGCGCGACATCGCCGACCACGTCACCCAGGCGACGGAGCGGATCGAGGAGTTCCGGGTGCTGCTGCGCGACATCCTCGCGGTCAACACCTCCCTCGTCGGGCAGCGGCAGAACGAGGAGGCCCAGCGCCTGTCGGAGGCGAGCAACGCGCAGGCCGACCAGACCCGCCGCATCTCGGGGTGGGCCGCCATCCTCTTCGCCCCGTCGCTCATCGGGTCGATCTACGGGATGAACTTCGACGTGATGCCCGAGCTGCACCAGTGGTGGGGCTACCCGGCGGCCCTCGTCGCGATGGGGGCGTCGAGCCTCATCCTCTACATCGTGTTCAAGAAGCGCGGGTGGTTGTAACTAGCCTGGAGTCGTGCCCGGACCCCTCGATACGCGCCTGCTGACGGCGCTCGGCGCGCGCGTGGCGCCGCTGTTCGAGAAGGCGTTCGGGCTGGAGACCGTCGGCGATCTGCTCGGCCACTACCCGAGGCGCTACGCGGTGCGCGGCGACCTCACTCCGCTCGATTCGCTGCGCATCGGCGACACGGTCGTGGTGGTCGCGGAGGTGCGCAGCATCACCGCGCGGCAGATGCGCAACCGGCACGGCGAGCTCATCGAGGTGGTGATCACCGACGGCACGGGCACGCTGCAGCTGACGTTCTTCAGCCGCCGCGCGACGTACGGGCTGAAGCCCGGGATGCGCGGCATCTTCGCCGGCAAGGTCGGCCTGTACCGCGAGACCCGGCAGTTGGCGCACCCGGCCTACGAGGCGTTCCCCGACGACCTGGATGCCGACTCCGAGGAGGCTCGGGCGTGGGCCGAGGCGCCGATGCCGATCTACCCGGCGACGGCGTCGCTCGACGGCACGAAGATCCGCGGGGTGATCCAGGCCCAGGTGGATGCGCTGCCCCCGCTCGACGACCCGGTTCCGGATGTCGTGCGCGCCACCCGCGGACTGCTCGACTTCCGCGAGGCGCTGCGTCTCATCCACCGTCCGCGCGTCGAGGCGGACTGGAGGAACGCGCAGGAGACGCTGCGGTTCCACGAGGCGCTCGTGCTGCAGACCTCGCTGCTGCGCCAGCGTGCGGCGTACCGCGCCCGGGTCGCGACGCCGCGGGTGCCGGGAAAAGCCTCGGCGGAGTTCGCCGCGCGGCTGCCGTGGGAGCTGACCGACGACCAGGTGGCGGTCGGGGCGGAGATCGAGCGCGACCTGGCCTCCGGCATCCCGATGAACCGTCTCGTGCAGGGCGAGGTCGGTTCGGGCAAGACCCTCGTGGCGCTGAAGGCGATGCTCGCGGTCGCCGACTCGGGCGGCCAGTCGGCGTTCCTCGCGCCCACCGAGGTGCTCGCCGGGCAGCACCTGCGGTCGATCGTGCAGTCGCTCGGACCCGATCTGGCCGCGCGGCTGCGGCCCACGCTGATCACCGGGCAGCTGCCGATCGCCGATCGCCGCCGGGCGACCCTCGCGGCGGCGTCGGGTGGGGCGTCCATCGTCGTCGGCACGCACGCGCTGCTCGGCGAGCAGGTGCAGTTCGCCGACCTCGGACTCGTCGTGGTCGATGAGCAGCATCGGTTCGGCGTCGACCAGCGCGAAGCTCTCCGACTTAAAGGGGAGAGCCCCCACGTCCTGGTGCTCACGGCGACCCCGATCCCGCGCACCGTCGCGATGACCGTGTTCGGCGACCTCGACGTGTCGACTCTTCGCCAGTTGCCGAAGGGGCGCTCGCCGATCGAGTCGCACGTCGTCGGTCTCGCCGAGCATCCCGGCTGGATCGCCCGCGTCTGGGAGCGGCTCGCCGAGGAGCTCGACAAGGGGCACCAGGGGTTCGTCGTGTGTCCCGCGATCGATGCTCGCACCGTGGAAGAACAAGATCGGGATGCCGACGCCCCCGACGAGGGGCTGCCCCCGCCGTCGGCGGTGCTGAGCGTCGTCGAGGAGCTGCGCCGGCATCCCCGACTCGCTGCGCGGCGCATCGAGGTGCTGCACGGTCGCATGAGCGCCGACGAGAAGGACGCCACGATGCGCGCCTTCGCTGCCGGCGATATCGACGTGCTCGTCGCGACGACCGTGATCGAGGTCGGCGTCGACGTGCCGAACGCCTCGACGATGGTCGTGCTCGACGCCGACCGGTTCGGCATCGCCCAGTTGCACCAGTTGCGCGGCCGGGTCGGCCGGGGGAGCGTGCCCGGGCTCTGCCTCTTCGTCACCCACGTCGACAAGGTGTCGCTCGCGATGGATCGTGTCGAGGCCGTGAAATCGACGCTCGACGGATTCGAGCTCGCCCAGGCCGACCTGGAGCTGCGGCGCGAGGGCGATGTGCTCGGCGAATCCCAGTCCGGCGGGCGGTCGTCGCTCAAGCTGCTGCGGGTGTCGCGCGACGGGAAGCTCATCGAGGACGCGCGGGAGGTGGCGGCCGACATCCTCGAGTCCGACCCCGAGCTGCGTGAGCATCCCGCCTTGAAGGATGCTCTGGAGCGCCGGCTCGACGAGACCGAGCGCGCCTTCCTGGGCAAGAGCTAGCTCTCAGGCGACCCTCGGGAACACGTCACGAAACGGTCACGTCCCCCGCGGGACGTTCGGATAGTGTGACGAACGTGAGTCGGATCGCTGTCGTCCCGGGATCGTTCGATCCGGTCACTCTGGGGCACCTCGATGTGATCGAGCGGGCGGCCGGGCTCTTCGACGAATTGCACGTGCTCGTCGTGCACAACCCGGGCAAGACGGCGCTGCTGCCGATCGCCCAGCGGGTGTCGCTCATCCAGGAGTCCGTCGCCACCGCCGGGTTCGCGGGCAACATCGTCGTCACCTCGTGGAGCGTCGGACTGCTCGTCGACTACTGCACCGACGTGGGAGCGAGCGTTCTCGTCAAGGGCATCCGTTCGCAGATCGATGTCGCCTACGAGACGCCGATGGCGATCGTGAACCGCAACCTCGCCGGGGTCGAGACGATCTTCCTGCTGCCCGACCCGGCCCACGCGCACGTGTCGAGTTCGCTCGTGCGCCAGGTGGCGTCGCTCGGCGGCGACGTGTCGCCCTACGTGCCGCCGGCGGTCGCGAAGCTGCTCGAGAACAACCGGGTCTGACGGGGTCGCTGCGCGATGGGCATCCGCTCCGACTGGAACGACAAGGCCGTGTTCTCGGAGTGTCCGACCTGTCAGCATCTGGGCCCGCACCAGCCCGACGAGCTCGGGATGCTGCGTTGCGACGTGTGCGGATCGACGTTCGCCGCCGCCTCCGACGGCCCGTCGGGGGAGACGGGCACCTACGTCGACATGCGCCCCGATGAGGCGATCACCGCATCCTGGATCCCGCGGCTTCCCGAGGGGCTTCGCGACAGCTAGCCGAGGGCTGGGTTGCGGCGAGGCGAGTCCCGCCGCTCGGTGTCGCGCGCGACTCCGGGCAGAGCTCTCCCGCGCTGCGCGTCAGGGCGTTCGCGCGAGCTGGTGCTGTCGAACGGGGTTCTTGGTGACGAGGGGAAGGGTTCGTCGCCCATCGCTCATCGTCCAGCCGACGTGCCCTCGTCCGGGTGGGCGGTGGATTCGCCAGCCGCCGTTGTGGAGGAGCATGTGGTGGTGCCGACAGAGGAGCACTCCGTTGTCGATATCGGTCGGCCCGTCGTGTTTCCAGGGGTGGGCGTGATGGGCTTCGGTCCAGGAGGGCGGTCGATCGCACTGCTCGACGGCGCAGCCGCCCCAGATCGCGGCGAGGGCGACGCGCTGCCGCTCGCTGAAGAGCCGTTGGGTGAGCCCGAGGTCGAGGCTTCCGCCGGGGTGGAACACGACGGGCTGGTAGCCGCCGCACATGAGACGTTCGGCCGTGGCGATCGACACGGCGGCGCTCTGTCCTTCGAGGTGCGCGGCGCCGTCACCGCGGGTGAGGTCGCGGGCGTCGACGTGGACGCGCACGGAGGGTCGTCGGATGCCGAACACGCGGCCGGTGTCGGCGGTGCCGGCGATGCGGATCATCTCGACCAGGGCGTCCACCGCGATCTGCTCGGTGCTGCGAGGGTCTTTCTCGAGTGCCTCGACGCGCGCACGTTCGGCGCTGTCGACGAATCGGGGTCCGTTGCGGCGGGGCGCGGTGACGCAGTCGATCGCGTCGGTGACGAGGGCCGCCTGTTCGGGGTCGAGCATGCCGAAGATGCGGGTCATCCCGTCGGCCTGGAGGGTGAGTCGCAGGAACCGCTTCGCCCGCAGTGCTTCCTCCCGAGAGGCGACGCCGGCGGCATCCAGGTCGTCGCGCATCTCGCGCGCGCGGCGGGCGACCTTCTCAGGGGGCAGCGTCGCGGCCGCGTCGAGCAGCTGCTGGGCGGCGTCGAGCAGCGCATCCGGCGACACCGACGGTGATGGCGCTCCGAGCCCCTGAGTGATCGCGGCCGCGGCACCGACCGAGACGTCACCGGAGCGCACCGACCCGGCGACGTCGGCGAACCAGGGCGGGGCGGCATCCATGAGGGTTCCGACGGTGACCAGTTGCCGGGCGGAGGCCCCCGACTCGCCCGTCACGCGCGACACGAACGCGTCGGCGGTGCGATCTCCCGAGGACTGCGCCAACCCGAGATGCCCGTGCTCCACCGCGGAGCGCCGTTCGACCTCCCCGGCGAGAATCGCGAGCCCGGCATCCACCCGTCGACCCGCCGCGGCATACGCTGCGAGCAGCTGCTCCAACCGCGCCGACGGCACCTCGGATACACCGGAGAGCTCGGGGAGCTCGATCACGGTGCAGGGCGCGCTCATGCCGACATCCTTCCGGGAAGAGAAGTACGAAACTCTGGCACGAGCAGGATCAGTTTACTCGAACACAACGACGAGAGCAAGCGATATCCACACCCGCGCGACAGAATGGGTCAATGAGCCTCACCCTCGGATACAAGGCGTCGGCCGAGCAGTTCGACCCCCGCGAACTCGTCGAGATCGCCGTGGCGGCGGAGCAGCACGGCATGGAGAGCGTCGCCGTGAGCGACCACTTCCAGCCCTGGCGCCACGAGGGCGGGCACGCGCCGTTCTCGCTCACCTGGATGGCGGCGGTGGGGGAGCGCACGAGCAAGATCCGCATCGGCACGAGCGTGATGACCCCGACCTTCCGCTACAACCCGGCGGTGATCGCCCAGGCCTTCGCCACGATGGGCGTGCTCTACCCCGACCGCGTCTTCCTCGGCGTCGGCACCGGCGAGGCGCTCAACGAGGTCGCCACGGGCGCTCTGGGGGCCGACGAGGGCGCCTGGCCCGAGTTCAAGGAACGCTTCGGCCGCCTCCGCGAAGCCGTCGACCTCATGCGCCAGCTCTGGACCGAGGAGCGGGTCAACTTCCGCGGCGAGTTCTACGAGACGCACGACGCGAACATCTACGACCGTCCCGAGCTGCCGATCCCGGTCTACATCGCCGCCGGCGGCCCGATGGTGGCGCGCTACGCCGGCCGCGCGGGCGACGGCTTCATCTGCACGTCGGGCAAGGGCATGTCGCTCTACACCGACGAACTCGTCCCCGCCGTCAAGGAGGGCGCCGAGAAGGTCGGCCGCAGCTTCGACGACATCGATCGGATGATCGAGATCAAGCTCTCCTACGACACCGATCCCGCCGCCGCGCTCGAGAACACGCGCTTCTGGGCGCCGCTCGCCCTGAGCAAGGAGCAGAAGCACGACATCACCGATCCGATGGAGATGGAGAAGGCGGCGGATGCCCTCCCCATCGAGCAGATCGCGTCGCGCTGGATCGTCGGCAGCGACCCCGACGAGGTGACGGCGGGCATCAAGCAGTACGTGGATGCCGGCTTCACCCACCTCGTCTTCCACGCCCCCGGGCACGACCAGCGTCGTTTCCTGAAGCTCTTCGAAGACGACCTCGCCCCCCGCCTCCGCGCCCTCTGACGCCTCCGCGGGGTGAGTGCCGCGCAGCGGTGTATCGAAACCGCGAGGTTCCGCGGGTTGAGTGCCGCGCAGCGGTGTATCGAAACCGCGAGGTTCCGCGGGTTGAGTGCCGCGCAGCGGTGTATCGAAACCCACTCCGAGTAACCTGACGCCGATGGATGACGCAACCGCCAAGCAGCGGACGGTCTGGCAGAAGAACGCCGACCGTTACGACCGCACGATGGCGGGCCTGGAGCGCGGCCTCCTCGCGGGGAACCGCGAGTGGATCGGCGCCCGGGCCCACGGTCGCGTGCTGGAGGTCGCCGTGGGCAGCGGACGCAGTTTCGAGTTCTACGCGCCCGACGTCACCCTGACAGGTCTCGATCTGACCCCGGCGATGCTCGACCTCGCCCGCGAGCACGCCGCAGCCGTCGGCATCCAGGTCGATCTCCGCGAGGGCGACGCCGAGAACCTCCCGTTCCCCGACGCGTCGTTCGACACGGTGGTCTGCGCCCTCGGGCTGTGCTCGATCCCGCGTCCCGAGGTCGCGATCGCCGAGATGGCGCGGGTGCTCGTGCCGGGCGGATCCCTCCTGCTGCTCGACCACGTCGGCAGCACCTGGCCGCCGGTCTTCGCCGCGCAGTGGCTTCTCGAACGGGTCACGATCCTCACGGCGGGCGAGCACTTCACCCGGCGCCAACTGCCCCTCGTGCGCGCCGCCGGACTCGAGGTCGTCGAATCCGACCGCCTCAAGGCCGGGGTGATCGAGCGCATCCATGCCGTGACGGCGTCGCGTGGTCACTGAACCGGCCCGGCTGGGGCGCAAGCGTGACGCGTCCCGTGACGCCGCCATCCTCGATGCCGCTCTCGCCGAACTCGCGGAGTCGGGCTACGCCGGGATGACGACGGATGCCGTGGCGGCGCGGGCGGGGGTCGGCAAGGCGGCGATGTACCGCCGCTGGCCCTCGAAGGCCGAGCTCGCACTCGACGCGGTGGCTCGGCTCGACGGCGCGAGCATCGACCCGGAGGCGATCCCCGACACCGGGTCGCTGCGCGGGGATCTGCGGGCGATGCTCACGCGGCAGGGCGATGTCGACGACGAGCGGCGGCTGCGCGTGATGGTCGGCCTGGCGTCGATGCTCGCCGACGACGAGCGGCTCGCGGCGGCGATCACCGGCCCCTGGGTCGACGCGAACCGCACGATCATCCAGCGCGCCATCGCGCGCGGCGAGATCGCGGCGACGACCGATGTCGAGACGATGGCGGCGATCATCCCGACGCTCGTGACGTTCCGGGTTTCGATCCAGCGGTTGCCGATTCCGCCGTCGTACGTCGGGATGCTGCTCGAGACGGTGCTGCTGCCGGCCCTCGGGGTCGACGACCGGCAGCAGCTCTGAGGCGCGCTTCCGAGAGCTCAGCGCCAGAGCGTCAGGATGATGCTCGTCACGACGCTCGTCAGCAGGAACGACGGCGCGTTCAGCAGCGTGTAGAACACCGGTCGGGGAAAGTTCGGGTTGATCGCGATCGTGAACGTCATCGCGACGAGGTATCCGATGCCGACGATGACCCCGAAGAGGATGCCGTCGCCGAGCGCCTCGACCCCGAGCGCGCGCAGCAGCACGGCACTCGTGACGACGATGACGGCGCCGGCGAGCATCGGGCCGACGAAGGTGAGCGGCGCGGGCTTCGTCGCGGGCTCGTTCTGCCGCCCGAGGGCGACGAGGTAGGGCTTCGCGACGACGACGCCGAACCAGACGCCGCCGATGACGGCGGAAGCGGCGACAGCGGCGAGGACGGCGAGCCAGTTGATCTCGGACAGGACGTTGAACATGGGTCTCCTTGGATGATTACGGAACTAGCGGTTCCGTAATGCAAGGTATGGGGACCCTCTGACATCCTCTGGTCGTCGCGAACTCCCGCTCGACGTCGGCTGAGAGGCGGCGGTAGCGGCGCAGCGTTCGGCGAGGTGGTGTGGGTGTCAGCGCGTGCCCCGCAGGTGATGGTGCCACGGCGCTGCGCTCATGGCAGCACGGTATTGCTACCTCACGCGGCTGATCGGCGCGCGGCTCACTCCCGATACAGTTTCGAACATGAGTCAGGTGACGGCGCTAGTTGCGAGCCAATGGCGGGAGGCGTGGAACAGGATTGACTTCTCCACGATGCCCGGCGGTGAGCCAAATCACTCGTTCGTGGTGCTCGTGTTGAAGGCTTCAGACGTGAGGCGGCTTGCGGGCGTCTTCCGGCGCAACCCGAGCGTTCACGTGCCTCGAAGCAGCGACACCAATATTCAGCGTCCACACGAGTCCACACGAAGTCGCGAAATTCGGCGCTTCGTCGAGCTCGGTTATCCCATGTCGAGCATGACCGCCGGACAGTTGAAGAACGCCGAGCCAAGTTTGCAAAGGCCCGGGTGGCTGCCGACCGCGGTCGTGGTCAACATTCTGGCTCCAGGTGAAGTCCGCGAGGGGCTCGATCCGCTCAGAGAAGAACTCGCCGTCATGTCTCCAGATCTAGTCGGGGTCGAGGCAGGCTCCGCAGTGCAGCTCTCAGTCCCTAGTTATGAGGCCAACGACGCTCTCGACATGACCCCGCCCTTCGAGGTGATTGATGGGCAGCATCGACTCTGGGCTTTCGAGGACGACGAAGATACCGAGGACTTCTACCTTCCGGTTGTAGCGTTCCTTCACCTCGATCGGAGTTTTCAGGCGTATCTCTTCTGGTCTATCAACATCAAGCCGAAGAAGATCAACACCTCGCTCGCCTTCGATCTCTACCCGATGCTGCGCTCGCAGGATTGGCTCATTGGCGGTGAAGGATTAAAGGTCTACCGCGAGTCTCGAGCGCAGGAACTTACCGAAGCGCTGTGGGCTTCGGCAGACAGCCCTTGGTACGACCGCATCAACATGATCGGCGCGAAGGGTGTCGGCGACAAGCAGCCCGTTTCCCAGGCGTCTTTCGTACGATCGCTTATGGCCTCGTTCGTGAAGGCCTGGGACAGTAGATTCGTTGCGGGGGGTCTCTACGGGCACAGCGACTCGGGCGGGCTCGACTGGAATCGCGCTCAGCAGGCGGCATTCCTGATAGCGGCCTGGCAAGAGTTCGTAGACGCGGTCGCTCGGGTCAAGCCGACCTGGTATCGCGCCATCGCTCAGCCAGATGCGGCTGTCGTTGACGTCGCGCTAGGCCGTCAAAGTATGTTGGCATCGGATCAAGGGGTTCGCGCCTTCATGCTGATCTTGAACGAGGTTACGTTCCTTGAGCAGGAGCAACTCGAGCTTTCTCGCTGGGTGCTACCGCCATCCGAAGACTCAATCGATCCCGAGCAAGTGGGCGAAGCGCTTGCGAGTCTCGAGTCGACCGAGATTCGAGCTCACCTTCGTGCGTTTGCTGAAGCTTTCGCAGCATTCGACTGGAGGTCTTCAAAGGCTCCTGGGGTTCATGGGGCCCTTGAAAGGGACAAGGCGATCTACCGGGGAAGCGGTGGCTATGTGGCACTGCGGCGGGATGTCTACAAGGTGATGCTCGACTCTTCGAGTCCGCTTGTGAAGCGCGCGGCGAAGCGGATGCTCTCGGTCCTCGCAGAAGATCCCACGCAGGACGCTGGTGAATGAGTTCTTTCGCCGGCTGTTCGGTAGGGCTCAAGTCGCTCCGCCGGAACCCGGCTTCAAGTCCAGGCTGGCCGCGGCGGTTCAATCGACCTCCACGACTGTCGTGGACGCTGGTCTCGTCGCCAACCTCGCGAACCTTCGGCTGGGCAGGCTCGTGGATGCGGGTCACCCGCAAGCCGCTCCGGGCGCCCCCAGCGACTACCAGTACGGCGACGATGAGTTTGATCTCGCTGCGCAGTGGGCATCGGGAAGTGCCCTCGCGCACTCGACAGATGCTTGGCGCTACTTGTCGTCAGCACTACGCGCGATGTTTAGCGGCTACCCCAGCGTTGCCCGACATCTTGCCTATTACTCAGAGCTCCGATCTGCGTTTGCCATCCTC
>NZ_JBIIAW010000141.1:0-5778 GCF_044239695.1 Pseudolysinimonas sp.
GCGCATGAACAACGTGGTGGGCGTGAAGAGCCCCGAGGGGATCGACGGCGACGGGCTGCGCGCCACCATGCTGAACGACTTCGGCATCGAGATCGGCACCTCCTTCGGGCCCATGGCCGGCAAGGTCTGGCGTATCGGCACGATGGGCTACAACGCGCGGCGCGACACGGTGCTCACCACCCTCGCCGCGCTCGAGGTGGCGCTGCGCCGCGGCGGGCTCACGGTGACCGCCGGCAGCGGCGCGGGGGCCGCGCTGGACTTCTACGCATGACCGACGCCCAGCTGATTCTCGAGCGCTGCGACGAGCTCGCCACGATCAGCAGCAGCCCCGACTTTCTCGAGCGGGTGCACCTCTCACCCGAGCACGCGGCCGCGAATGCCCTCGTCGCCGGCTGGATGGAGCAAGCGGGTCTGAGCACCTGGCAAGACGCCGCCGGCAACCAGTGCGGTCGCATCGAGGGACGCGAAGAGGGGCTGCCCGCGCTGCTTCTCGGCTCCCACATCGACACCGTTCCCGACGCCGGTCGCTATGACGGCATGCTCGGCGTGCTGCTGGCGATCCAGGTCGCCAGTCGCATCGAGCCGGGCACGCTGCCCTTCGCCCTCGAGGTCGTCGCCTTCAGTGACGAGGAGGGCACCCGCTTCGGCACCGCCCTGCTCGGCAGCCGCGCGCTCGCCGGCACCTGGGACGACGAGTGGTGGAACCTCACCGACAAAGACGGCATCACCCTCTTCGAGGCATTCCAGGACTTCGGGCTCGACCCTGCCCGCCTGCCCGGCGCCTTTCGGCGACCGGAGACGCTCGTCGGCTACCTCGAGGCGCACATCGAGCAGGGCCCCATTCTCGAGGATGCCGACCGGCAGCTCGCGGTCGTCACCTCGATCGCCGGTGCACGTCGCTTCGCGCTCACCATGCACGGCAAGGCCGGCCACGCCGGCGGTACCCCCTTCGACCGTCGGCGCGACGCGCTCGTCGGAGCGAGCGAGCTCGTCGTCGAGATCGAGCGCCTCTCACGCACGCACGACGTGATCGGCACGGTCGGCAAGCTCGAGGCCTTTCCCGGCGGGGTCAACGTGATACCGGGGCGTGCAGAGTTCAGCCTCGACCTCCGCGCTGAGTTCGACGACGATCGCGACAAGGTGCTCGCCCTCATCGAGCAGGCGGCGGCCGAGATCGCAGGCCGCCGTGGACTCGAGTTCGAGCAGCACGAGATCTACCGGGCGGATGCGGTGGTGTGCGATCTCGACCTGCGGCAGGCGGTCGAGAGCGGCATCCGCTCGATCGGTGACGACGACCCGATGGCCTTCTGGAGCCGCGCCGGCCACGACGGCATGGCCGTTGTCGCGGCCACGCCCATCGCGATGCTGTTTCTGCGCTGCAAGGGCGGCGTGAGCCACCATCCGGACGAGGCCGTCAAGCAGGCGGATGTCACCGCAGCGCTCGACGCCTTCGAGGCAGCGGTGCGCTCGCTAGCCGAGCGCCACTAGCAGGCTGAGCACCGCCAGTGCCGTGACGACCGGGGTCATCACGTAGCGCTCCGGCTTGCTGCGCGAGATCGCGTTCACGACGATGCCGAGCACGAAGTAGGCGAACACGACCCATCGGCCGACCTCGGCGAAGGGAACGAGACCGAGCAGAATCGCCGCGATGAGCGCGTAGATGGCGATCGACACGACACTGCCGATGCGCAGGTTGCGCGGCAGCACGCGGTGCTGGCCTCCCCACGCGTAGTGGCCGAGCGGTGCGCCCGCGGCGAGGGCGAGCTGAAACACGGCGAGCAGGGCGAGGATGACGACGGCGATGACGGCGGGCACGCGATCAGCGTAGTGGGCCGTCCACGTCCTCGCCGTTCCACAGGTCGCCGCACTCGACCTCGTTCACCCCGTGGGCGACGAGGTACTCGCGGGCTCCGCGGTCGCCCCTCAGGGGCAGACGCCAGTGGGATGCGGCGAGGTAGACCGGATGTCCCGGGCGGCCGTCGAAGACCGCCTGCCGGAGGTCTCCGTGCCCTTCGAGAACCCGTCTGACAACGGCGGATGGCAGCCCGGGCAGGTCGACGAGGGTGATGAGCGCAGCGCTGCCGGTGGCGGCGTCGAGCCCGGCGCGCAGCGAGTGCGACATGCCCGAGGCCCAGTCGGCGGCGACGACCGAGGTGATGCGGTCGTCCGCCGGAATCTCAGCGGACGGTGCTGCGCCGAGCACCACGATGACGCGAGAGCAGCCTCCGTCGAGCAGGGCGGTGCAGGCCGCGGCGATCCAGCCGGGAGTCACCGCCTTGGGGCCGCCCGCGCGGGTTCCGGCGCCGGCGGCCAGCACGATCCCACAGATTGCCATAGGTAAAGTTAGCCACACGATGATCGAGACCACTCCCGCAGACCTGCGCGCCGCCCTCGGGGTCGAGCGCTGGGTGACCGACCTGACCGCCGCGAGCCCCTTCGACTCCCTCGAGACGCTGCTCGCCACTGCCCACACTGCGGCGACGCCGCTCAGCCCGCAGGAGATCGACGAGGCCATCTCGCACCACCCGCGCATCGGCGAGAAGCCGGTCGGCCAGGGTGCCGCGCAGGACTTCAGCCGCACAGAGCAGGGCGACGAGGGTGACGCCAAGACGAACGCCGCCATCGCGCGCGGCAATGAGGCCTACGAGCGCCGCTTCGGGCGCATCTTCATCATCCGCGCCGCTGGTCGCTCGCGCGCAGAGATCCTCGACGAGCTCGAGCGCCGCCTCAACCTGCCGCCCGAAGAAGAGGTGTCGATCGTCGGCGAGCAGCTGCGCGACATCGCCCTGCTGCGCCTCGAGAAGCTGTACGCGGAGGAAGCATGAGCCACCTGAGCACCCACGTTCTCGACACCGCCCTCGGTAAGCCGGCCGCTGGAATCCCGGTCGCGCTCTTTCAGAACGGCGAGCTGCTCGCCGACGGAACAACGGATGCGGATGGCCGCGTCGCGTCCCTCGGCCCCGACTCCCTGCCCGCCGGCGGGTACACCCTGCTCTTCGACGTCGCCGCCTACTTCGGCGACCGCCCGGCCTTCTACCCGCGGGTGATCGTGGACTTCTCGATCACCGGGCCGGAGCACTACCACGTGCCCCTTCTGCTCAGCCCCTTCGGCTACTCGACCTATCGCGGGTCGTAGTGCGGATTGAGCCTGTCGAAATCTGGTCTCGACCGGCTCGACCCGCTCAGTAGTCGGTGCGCGCCTCTGACGCGAGCCAGGCGTCGAAGGGCTCGGCCGAGTTGTCGAGGCGCAGTGCTTCGATCTTGACGTCCCAGGTGTCGCGGGAGCGCGCGAAGAGCTCGTAGAACTCGCGGTCGTCGAAGCCGCCCGCCGCAGCGTCGTCACGGTTCGCCGCGAAGACCACTCGGTCGATGCGCGCCCACAGCGCGGCCGACAGGCACAGCGGGCAGGGCTCGCACGAGGTGTAGAGCGTCGCGCCGGCGAGGGAGAAGTCCTTGACCGCCTGGCAGGCCGCGCGAATGGCGGTCACCTCGGCGTGCGCCGTCGGGTCGAGGGTCGCCGTGACGCGGTTCTGGCCCTCGGCCAGCACCTTGCCGTCGCGCACGATGAGGGCGCCGAAGGGCCCACCCGCATTGGCGACGTTCTCAGTCGCCAGCTCGATGGCGCGAGCGAGAAACAGCTCGTCCTGGCCGCTCATGCGAGACCCGCCGCACTGCGCCACGCCTCGTTCGCCGGTGGGGCGTCGTCGCGGGTCACCGTCGCCTGAATCAGCCCGTAGGGCCGGTCGGCGGCGAAGAAGACCTCGCCGGGGTTGTCGAGGCCGAAGGGCTCGAGGTCAACGACGAAGTGGTGCTTGTTCGGAGCGCTCAGGCGCATCTCGGCGATCTCGGGGTGCGCTTCGAGCACCGCCTTGCCGATGTGGAAGAGCGTCTGCTGCAGGGCGAGCGACTGCAGGGTCGCGAACTCGCGAACGATGATCGCCGTGATGCTCGCGTAGGTGGCCTCCCAGTCCAGCTCGGTGGTCGTGAAGCGCCACTTCGCGACGAGGGAGGTGGCCATCACCCGGTCGTGGGTCTCTTCGAGGGTGGTGTAGCCATCCGTGAAGAAGCCGGCGAACTCGCTGCCGGTCGACTTGAGAATCACCAGGTCTTTGATGCCGCCGATGACGTACTCGCCGGTCGCATCCACGGTGACGGCGGCGGTGCGCACCTCGGGGCCGCGGCGCGTCCAGGTGTGGTCGTGCTCGACGCCGTCGACGACGGCCCGCTGCCACGCGTACTCCTCCACCTCGATGCGTGCACCCTCGACCGGGCCGATGTCGTGCACGAAGTGGCGGGCGAGCGCGAGGGCATAGTCCTCGATCGATCCGACGCCCTTCTCCTTGGCGTAGGCGAAGGCCGTGTTCTTCTGGGTGTCGGTCGGCAGCAGCATCGACTGGTCGCCTTCGACGTGGGCGGGCGAGAAGGGCCCGCGCAGCGAGGTCGACACGTTGAGATCGCGGATCTCGTGCCGCGCCGTGTCGCGGTAGATGCGCACAACGCGGTTCTCGGCCTTGCCGTACTGGTTGTCGCCCATGATTATCGCCATGGCGTGATTCTAGAAAAGGTTTATGACCGCGATGTTTCTAGCAGGGCACCGGTCGTCGCGTCGTCGATCGGATGCCCGCTCAGCCACGCGCGCCGGGCGACACCCCTGAGCGCCCGCCCTTCAAACGCGCTGACCGGATTCTTGTGCCGCAACTCCGAGGCATGCACCGTAAACCGCTCGTCGGGGGCGAAGGCCACGAGGTCCGCATCGGCGCCGACGGCGATGCGGCCCTTCTGGGTGAGGCCGACGAGGTCGGCGGTGCCGCGCGACATCCACTGCAGCACCCGGTCGAGGGGGATGCCGCGCTCGGCGGCCTCCGTCCACACACTCGAGAAGCCGGTCTGCAGTCCCGCGATGCCGCCCCACGCCACCTGAAAGTCGCCGTCCCCGGCGAACTTGAGGTCGGCGGTCGCGGGGGAGTGATCGGTCACGACCACATCGATGTCGCCGTCGAGCAGCGCCTGCCACAGCGCTTCGCGGTTGGCATCGCTGCGGATGGGCGGGCAGCACTTGAACTGGGTGGCGCCGTCGTCGATCTGCTCCGCAGAGAGCACGAGGTAGTGCGGGCAGGTCTCGACGGTGATCGGCAGCCCCTCCGCACGCGCGGCTCGCAGGGCGGGCAGGGCGGCAGCGCTCGACAGGTGCAGGATGTGGGCGCGCGCCCCGGTGCGACGCACCCCGGCGATGACGCGGTCGATCGCGGTGGTCTCTGCCGCATCCGGTCGCGATTCGACGAAGGCCGCGTACGACGTGCCGCCGTGGTTGGCGTGGGCGTCGAGCACTCCGGGGTCTTCGGCGTGCACGATGAGCACGCTGCCGAGCGCCGCGATCTCGTCGAGCGCGGCCTCGAGCTGATCGGCGTCGAGGTGGCCGAACTCGTCGATGCCGCTCGGCGCGAGAAAGGCCTTGAAGCCGAAGACGCCCGCGTCGTGCAGCGCGCGCAGCGAGCCGAGGTTCTCTGGCACCGCGCCGCCCCAGAAGCCGGTGTCGATGACGACCTTGTCGGCCGCGACCTCGCGCTTGATGCGCAGCGCCTCGGCGGTGATCGTCGTGGGCACCGAGTTGAGCGGCATGTCGATGATCGTCGTGACCCCGCCGGCGGCGGCGGCGCGGGTGGCGCTGGCGAAGCCCTCCCACTCGGTGCGGCCCGGCTCGTTGACGTGCACGTGGGTGTCGACGATTCCGGGAATCAGCACCTCGTCGTCGGCCAAGGTCGCTGCCGGCCCGTCGAG
>NZ_JBIIAW010000143.1:0-5762 GCF_044239695.1 Pseudolysinimonas sp.
TTCGGCGAGCGCGGCCTGGGCCGGCACCTCCCGCGGCTCGGCCACGACGCCGACCCCGAGCGGCGCGGCGGCCGCCTCGAGCGCAGGGCGCAGCACGTCGGCCGCGGTGACCCGTCCGCCGTCGACGCCGGCGGCATCCGTCAGCAGTGCGCCGTCGGCGATCACCAGCACGAGGTCGGCCGACCGCGAGCCGACGAAGGTCGCGCTGACGGCGACCGCGTCGGCGGGGACGGACGGCGTGTGGTCGAGAGGCTCGGCGACGACCGCCTCGGCGATCGGCAGCGCCGGAGCCAGCGCGGTGACGAGACGTTCCTCGATGCCCGCCGGGCTCAGGGTGTCTGCGGTGCTCATTCGATCTCCTCGAGGTCGGTGACGACGCAGGCGACGTGGCCGCTCTGCGCGCCGATCGCGGCGTGCGCCACGATCTGCCCCTCGACCGCGAGGTCGAGCGGGCGGTGCTGCTGGTGGGGAAGCGCGATGACGTCGCCGACCGCGAGGCCGAGGATCGTCGCCGGGCTGACCGGAGCGGGACGCAGACGCAGCGCCAGCTCGACGGGAACCGTGACGATCTGGGCACGGAGCAGCTCCGCCGGTGCGTCGGAGACGGGGGCCGCGATGTCCTCGGTGCCGGCGGTGACGGCGACCGCAGGCAGCACGAGGGCGAAGGGTGTGCGCGCGCCGTCGATGAGCACCGTGAACCCCGCCGCGAGCATGACGTCGTCGGGGCGGGCCGCCGAGGCGAGGCGCGGGGCGATCGGGAAGGACGCGACGGCGAGGTCGATCGGCAGGAAGCCGGTGAACGCGTAGCGAAGATCTTCGAACGCGCCGTCCAGGATGCGGCGCACGATCGCCTGCTCGATCGCGGTGAGCGACTCCCGGGCCGGCACGGCCGCGGGAGCCCCGCCGAGCGTGCGGGCGACCCAGCCGAGCAGGGCGGGCACCGCGACGCGGATCAGGCCGCGCGCCTCGGTTCCCGGCACCGCGCAGAGCACGAGGGCGTCGTCGTCGGCGAGACGGTCGACGATCTCGCGGTAGTCGAGGGCCGCGAGTGACACCGGCTCGACGACGACCTCCGCGTGCAGGCGAGCCGACAGCGTGGTCGACCACCGGTCGGCGAAGGTCTCGAAGGCCGACTCGAGGCGACGCATCCGCTCGCGCGGGATGGCCGCCGGGCGACGGAAGTCGTACGGCTCGGGCGCGGGGGTACCCGCATCCAGCTCATCCGCCACCACGACCGTCATGGTGCTGACTGTCGGGTGTTCCGAGATGCGGCGTTAGCTAGGCGGGTACCCCCCGTTGGGTGGACGGACTGAGCCGTGCGGACGGGATCAATGGCTCGATCCGGTCTCCTTCCCTCCCGAGGTCGAGGCGGGCTCCCCCGAGCCCTGCCCCTGTGACGTCGTCCCCCCGGACGACGATTCCTCCGATGCCTGGCTGAGCTGCTGGGCGAGCCCCTCCGGATCGGTGGTCAGCACGACGATGTCGACGCGTCGGTTCTGCGCCGGGTCGTCGGAAGCCGGATGCGCCGACCCGAAGGTCGTGCCCGAGATGTGCGCCGCCGGCATCCCGCTCGACTCGACCAGGTAGCGCAGCACGCTCGTCGCGCGCGCCGCCGCGAGTTCCCACGTCGTCTCGTAGGGCGCGGGGTTGAAACGGGGATCGGCGTGGCCCTCCACCGACAGCTCCCGCCCGGAGGCGGCCAGGCCCGGGCCGATCGCGTTGAGCACCTGGAGCGCGTCGGGCCGCAGCCGGGCCGAGTTGCCGTCGAAGAACGTGTCGACGCCGGTGAGCTTCACGACGAGTCCGCGGTCCTCGATCTCGAACTCGACGGCCGCCGCGAGCCCCGAGTCACCGAGCTGCGCCGAGATGGTGTCGGCGAACTGCTGCATCTGCTCGAACTCGGTGGGCTCGGGGACGTAGCCCGCGTACCCCTCGGACGGACCGGCCTCCCCGACCAGCTCCTCGGGGACGACGAGGCCCTCCGCGGTGTCGACCGTGTCGGACTGCGTGACCCCGAAACCGGTCGCGAGCGACAGCTTGAGCGTCTCCCACTTCTCGGCATCCACCGTCGACATCGCGTAGAGCACGATGAAGAGGCACATCAGCACGGTGACCATGTCCATGTACGACGCCATCCAGCGCTCTTCGCCGCCGCCGTGCCCGCCGCCGTCGGCGTGCGCCGCGTGACCGCGCCGCCGGCGGCTCATGCGACGACCTTCAGATCGGGGTTCTTGCCGCCCTTGCCGGCCTTCGCGCCACCCTTGGCGGCCGGCGCCTTGATGCCGATCATCGCCTCGAGCCGCTCGACGATGGCACGCGGCTGCGCGCCGCCCTGCACCGAGAGGACGCCTTCGATGGCGAGGGTGCGGCGCTCGACCATGAGGTCGGTGAGCCGGGTCAGCCGCGCGCCGATCGGCATCCAGAGCAGGTTGGACGACAGCACGCCCCACAGCGTGGCGACGAACGCGGCCGCGATCATGTGCCCGAGGTTCTCGGGGTCGGACAGGTTCTCGAGCACGTGGGTGAGCGAGACGACGGTGCCGATGATGCCGATCGTCGGGGCGTAGCCGCCCATCGTCGTGTAGAACTTCGCCGCGACGCGCTCGGTGCGCTCCTCGGCGGCGAGCTTCTCTTCGAGCAGCTCCCGCAGCTCGTCGGGGTCCATCCCGTCGGCGACGTTCTGCAGCGCCTCCTTCAGGAAGGGGTCCTTGATCTTCGCCGCCTCGGCCTCGAGCGAGAGCAGACCCTCGCGCCGGGCCTTCTCGGCGATGCCGGAGATCTGCGCGATGAGCTTCGGCGCCGACTCGACCTTGCCCTGGAACGCCCGGGGCAGCGCCTTGACGACGAGCCCGAGGTCTTTGACGGTGGCGCTCGCGATGCCGACGGCGATCGTCGCGCCGAAGACGAGGATCATCGGGGCGGGCAGCAGGATCGAGGAGACGCTGCCGCCCTCGAGGAAGATCATCGCGAGGATGGCCCCGAATGCGATGAAGATCCCGATCAGCGTTGCCGGATCCATCAGCGGTTCTTCCCGCGGGTGGATGCCAGGTGCACGACCTCGCCCGGAAGGGCGGGTCCCTCGGCCGGGTCGGTGGATGCGGCGTGGGCCAGGGCGATGACCTTCGCGCGGTAGCGCGCGACGAGTTCGATGATCTCGTCGAGGGTCTCGGTGACGATGTACGACGACCCGTCGACGAGCACGAGGGTCGTGTCGGGGCTGGCATGGATGCGCTCGATGAGGTCCGGGTTCACGGCGAACCGCGAACCGTTCAGACGTGTGACCACGATCATCGGCATCCTGCCTTCTTGACGGCGCTCATCCTGAGCGCCGGAATCCCCTCACGGAACGGTGTTCGTCCGTGTTCAAGGTGCACTGTCGGCCGATGTCCCCCGCCCGTTAGCAGCCCCCGTCACTTCCGTCCCCCGATCCTCCCGACACCCCTCCCCCGCCGCCATCCCCCGATCGCGTGTCGGCCGCCCGAGTGCCTCGATATGCGTCGAGGCCTCGGGTGGGAATCAGGGATGTCGACGCGAATCGGGGTTCTCGGCGGGCGGGACGCCCCCGGAACGCGCGAACGCCCGGCCCGCACGAGGCGGGACCGGGCGTTCGGGCGACGGGGTCAGCGCTTGAGGTTCGTGAGCTCCTGGAGCACCTCGTCGGACGTGGTGATGATGCGGGCGTTCGCCTGGAAGCCGCGCTGCGCGACGATCAGGTTGGTGAACTCCGCCGAGAGGTCGACGTTGCTCATCTCGAGGGCGCCGCCGACGAGCTGGCCGAGGCCGTCCGCGCCGGGGGTGCCGTAGCGGGCCTCGCCCGAGTTGATCGAGGCGCGGTAGGCGGTGCCGCCGACCTTCTCCAGTCCCCCCGGGTTGGTGAACGTGGCGAGGGCGATGCGCGCCAGCGGCTGCGTGGTGCCGTTGCTGTAGGAGCCCATGAGGGTCCCGTCGCTCGACATCGAGTACGACTGCAGCGAGCCCGCCTCCCGGCCGTTCTGGCTCGCGATTGATACGGTGGTCAGTTCCGCGTACCCGGTGACGCCCGTGAGGTCGATGTCGATGCCGCCGACGGTCAGCGTGCCGCCGGTGTCGAGCAGCCCGTTGTCGAAGGTGATCGACCCGGACGCCGTGGTGGCCCCATCGGCGGCGTCGACATCCCAGCCGGCCGCCGTCTTCTCGAAGGTGAGCGTGACGGTGCGGGCGGCGCCGGTCTCGTCGAACACTTCGATGTCGCGCACGTAGGTCTGCCCCGTCGCGGCGTCGGAGGGCAGGTTGCCGGTGACCCCGGCCGCCGTCGTCTCGACGGCCGCGGCCATCGAGGTCAGCGGGAGGGTGACGGGGCCGACTCCGCCGGAGACCGGGACGACGCCGTTGACGGCCGCCCAGCCCTGCACGATGCCGCCGTCGGCGGTGACCAGGCGCCCGGCCGAGTCGAAGTCGAACGCACCGGCACGGGTGTACTGGGTCTCACCGCCGCGGGTGACGACGAAGAAGCCGTCGCCCGAGATCATCATGTCGGTCGACTTGCCGGTCGACTGGGTGGAGCCCTGCGTGAAGTTGGTCGAGATGCCGGCGACCTGCACGCCGAGTCCGATCTGCGCGGGATTGGTGCCGCCCTGGAGTTCGGTCGCCGCACCGGCGCCCTGCGTCATCTGCGACAGGGTGTCCTGGAAGCGGACGGCCGACGACTTGAACGCGGTCGTGTTGACGTTGGCGATGTTGTTGCCGGTGACGTCGAGCATGGTCTGGTGCGAGCGGAGCCCGGAGATCCCGGAGTAGAGCGAGCGGAGCATGATGCGTCCTTTCTTGGATGTTTCAGGAGTTCAGGTGAAGCGGGTGAAGCGGGTGAGTGGTCGCGGGGGTCGGCTAGGCGCCGGCGCCCAGGAGTTCGTCGAGGCGGATGGCGACGCCGTTCACGTTGACGACCGGCACCTTCGCGGAGAAGGTGACCGACGACACGGTGCCGGAGGCGGCCTTGCCGTCGGCATCCGTGTAGTCGACGCTCCTGCCGAGGAGGGCGGAGGCGGCGGCCCGCATGTTGAGCGAGAAGTTCTCCTCGGTCAGGCCGGTGAGGGTCGTCAGCTGCTCCATCGACGCGAGCTGCGTGGTCTGGGCCAGCATCTCGTTGGTGTCCATCGGCGACGAGGGATCCTGGTTGCGCAGCTGCGTCACGAGCAACTGCATGAACACGTCGGCGTTCATCGTCTGCTGCGGGGCGCGGGTGCCGGTGCTCGAGGTGTAGGTGCTCGTGCCGGTGGCGGCGATCGGGGTGGTCATGTCGGCTCCTTACGCCAGCACGTCGAGGGCGGTGTGCCCGGGGGCGAGAACAGGTCGGGATGCCGCGGCCGGCTCGGCCGAGGATGTCCCGGAATCGGCGCGACCGCCGCGCGTGCGCCCGTCCGTGCCGCGCTCCGCTTGTCGCTCGGTGGAGCCGCGATCGGCGGCAGGGCCGTCGCTCGCGGCGTCCGCGAGCTGCAACTGCGCCGGGGCGCCGCCGCTCGACAGGTCGCGCCGCAGGTCGGGGAGGATCGCACGCAGGGCGTCCCGCGCGGCGTCGGTGGAGACCGTGAGCTGCACGTCGAGCGCGCCATCCGTGACGACCGCGCGCACGGTGACCGGCCCGAGTTCGTCGGGAGTGACGTGCACGGTGACGACGTGGGTGCCCTCCGGCAGGGCGCGGATCGCGGCCACGGGAGCCCGCATCTGCTCGACGAGGGCGGGCGCGGACGCGGGGGCGGTGACCGCCGCCTCGGCGGGGGCGGGAG
>NZ_JBIIAW010000145.1:0-5685 GCF_044239695.1 Pseudolysinimonas sp.
CCGAACATGATGCCCTGGTCGCCCGCGCCCTGCGAGTCGTCCTCGTCGCTGTTGGTTCCCTCACGCTCCTCGAGGGAGCGGTTGACGCCGACCGCGATATCGGGTGACTGCCCGCCGATGGAGATGGAGACACCGCACGAGCGGCCGTCGAACCAGACATCGCTCGAGTCGTAGCCGATGTCGGTGATGCGCTTGCGCACGATGCCCGGAATGTCCACGTAACCGGTCGTGGTGACCTCGCCCGCCACGTGCACGAGGCCGGTCGTCACCAGGGTCTCAACCGCCACGCGGGCGTGCTTGTCTTCCGCGAGCAACGCATCGAGGATCGAGTCGGAGATCTGGTCGCAGATCTTGTCGGGGTGACCCTCGGTCACTGATTCCGACGTGAAGAGACGCAGAGGGCTGCTCATGGAAATCCTTGGGGTTGGGGAGCTCAGACCAGCAGATCGAGTACAGAATCAGCGACTGCCGCCTTGCTCCCGCTGGCCTCGCTCACTATATCGCCGGTGCCCGACAGCACGATGATGGCGTTGCTCTCTGTTGCAAAACCCTCGGTCCAGCCGACCATGTTGACGACGAGATAGTCGACGCCCTTGCGCGCGGCCTTGGCGACGCCGAGCGCGATCAGTGCAGTGCGGTCCTGCTCCGTCTCTGCGGCGAAGCCGATGACGACCTGCCCCGGAGTGCGGCGCTCGGTGAGGCCCCGCAGAATGTCGGGGTTCTTGACGAGGGTGAGCTGCAGGGTGTCGCCCTGCGTCTCCTTCTTGATCTTGGTGTCCGCGACGCTTTCCGGCCGGTAGTCCGCGACGGCCGCCGCCATGATGACCACGTCGGCATCAGCAGCCGCAGCGCTCACAGCCGCCTCGAGTTCGAGCGTCGAGCTGACATGCGTGACCGAGACGTGCTGTGGCGCATCCACCTCGAGGTTCGCGGCGATGAGGGCGACCTCGGCGCCGCGCGCGGCAGCGGCAACAGCGAGGGCGACGCCCTGCTTGCCGCTGGACCGGTTGCCGATGAAGCGAACGGGGTCCAGCGCCTCCCGCGTGCCTCCGGCGGAGATGAGGATGCGCCGGCCGGCCAGATCACGCGGGCCGACAGCCGCAAGTGCGGCGGCCACAATCTCGTCGGGCTCGCTCATGCGGCCCGGGCCGGAGTCCTTGCCGGTCAGCTGCCCGACCGCTGGACCGACGACGGTGATGCCGCGCTCGCGCAGCAGCGCGACGTTCGCGACGGTCGCCGGGTTCTGCCACATCTCGGTGTGCATGGCCGGGGCGACCACGACGGGTGCCGTGGAGGCGAGCACAGAGTTGGTGAGCAGGTCGTCGGCAATCCCGTGCGCCAGCTTTGCGAGCGTGTTGGCGGTTGCGGGTGCGATCACGATCAGGTCAGCCGCCTGGCCGATCGCGACGTGGCGAACCTCGGCGACACCCTCGTAGAGGTCGGAGTGCACGGGGTTGCGGCTGATGGCCTCGAACGTCGGTCGACCGACGAATCGCAGCGCCGCATCCGTGGGGATGACGTGCACATCGTGGCCCGCGAGAACAAGCCCACGGATCACGTTGACGGCCTTGTAGGCGGCGATGCCGCCGGTCACGCCGACAACGATGTTCACGCGGAGTGCTTACTCTTCGCTGAGGCGCTGCAGAACGAGCTTGTCCTCGTTGATCTCCTTAAGAGCAACCGAGAGCGGCTTGTCGTCGATCGTCGAGTCGACGAGCGGGCCGACATTGTCGAAGAGCGAGCCCTCGTGCAGGTCGGCGTAGTAGTCGTTGATCTGGCGCGCGCGCTTCGAGGCGAAGATCACGAGCTGGTACTTGGAGTCGACCTTCGAGAGCAGCTCGTCGATGGGCGGGTCAATGATTCCACTGTGGCGGTCGACCATGGTGAAGCTCCTTCAGATTGGGAAGATTGTGCCGTCAGGTGCGTTTGCGCACGCGGCTGTAGACCATTTTAGCCTGACCACGCCAGATTTTGCCGCCAGGCGTGCGGATCACCTTGTATACGGCGACGAAACAGCCATGAGGTCGACGACCTCCTGCGCAGCCTGGCTCACGTCGTGGTTGACGACCTTGAAGTCAAACTCGTCCTGCGCGGCGAGCTCGACGCGTGCGGTCTCCAGGCGACGCTGCTGCTCGGCCGGGCTCTCGGTACCGCGACCGATGAGGCGCCGCACGAGCTCCTCCCAAGTCGGCGGCAGCAGAAAGACGAGGCGTGCCTCCGGCATGGCCGCGCGCACCAGCCTCGCGCCCTGCAGGTCGATCTCGAGCAGGACGCTGCGTCCCTCCTCGAGAGCGACGTCGATGGGCGGACGCGGCGTTCCATAGCGGTAGGAGTTGTGCACAACAGCCCACTCGAGCAGCTCCCCCGCGGCGATCTTGCGGTCGAACTCCGCGTCGTCGACGAAGAAGTAGTGCACGCCGTCGATCTCGCCCGGGCGTGGGGCGCGAGTGGTGGCCGAGACGCTGATGTGCACATCCGGGTAGTTGTCGCGGATGTAGCTCGACACCGTGCCCTTGCCGACCGCTGTCGGCCCGGCAAGCACGACCAGGTGCGCGGGGGCGTCCCCCTCGCGCTGCTGCAGGTAGTCGTGCAGTTTCACGCGCTGCCGGTTTCCGAGTCCGCCGACGCGCTTCTTGTCAGAGATCTCGAGGTCGGCGAGCGTCTTGGCGACACGGGTAGGGCCAAGGCCGGGGATGCTGGTGAGCAGCTCGCGAACGCGCATGCCCGCCTCGGCGCTGCTCGCATCCGTCCACCCGGCCTGCGCGGCATCGAGGGCCGTGCGGCTGCGCGTCGCGATCGCGTTCTTGACCGCGGCCCGCGCCTGACGGGCGGCGACTGCCGCCTTGCCCGCCGCGATGCGGTCAACCTCGGGTGGATCCGGACGCGGGCTCATGCGGCCAGCGCCTCCGCGACCTCAGCGGCCTGCTGCTCAATAGCTGCGGCGATGCCCGACGGCCCCGCAGCGAGGATGCTGCGGGAGGCGCTGACGAGAACGTTGGCCGCGGCCGCGCCGTAGAGCGCACGCAGGTCGCCGATTCGTGCACCCTGGTGCCCGAAGCCCGGAGCGAGAACCGGGATGTTGCCGAGGTCGGTGATGCCGAAGTCGCCTCGGTCGACCGTTGCACCGAGCACGATGCCGACGGAGCCGAGCCCGGCGTCGGCGCTGTTCCACTGCTGCACCTCTTCGACGATACCCGCGGCCACGGTCGAGCCGCTGGCCATGCGCGAAGTCTGCAGGGCGAGAGCCTCGGGGTTGGAGGTCGCGGCGAGCACGAAGAGGCCCTTGCCGTTCGCCGCGGCGATGGCCCGTGGTCCCTCGATCGAGCCGATGCCGAGGTAGGGGCTGACGGTGATGGCGTGTACCTCGAGGGGCGAGCCCGGCGTCAGCCAGGCGGAGGCGTAGGCGTCGAAGGTGGAGCCGATGTCGCCGCGCTTCGCATCGGCGATCACGAGCAGGCCCGCGGCGCGTGCGGCCCCGAGCACGTCTTCGAGGGCGGCGAAGCCGGCGGATCCGTGCCGCTCGAAGAACGCCACCTGTGGCTTCACTATCGCGGCCCGGGTGGAGGCGGCTTCGACAACCCGCAGGCCGAACTCGCGCAGGCCGGCAGGGTCATCCGTCAGGTTCCACTGCGCGAGCAGGAAGGCGTGAGGATCGATGCCGACACAGAGGTTGCCCCCGGTGTCGAAGGCGGACCGCAGCCGCTCGCCGAAGGTCAAACCGAGGCCGCCAGACGCTGTGCGCGGTCGATCGCGTAGTCCTGCAGGCTGCGCACGTCGAAGCCGTTCTGAATGGACTCGATGGACGCCACCGCGGCGCCCACCTGCGCCATCGTCGTGAACAGCGGCTTGTCGGCCGCGACCGTCGCCGTGCGGATCTCGTAGCCGTCGGCGCGGGCGGCGCGGCCGCTCGGCGTGTTGATGACGACGTCGATCTTGCCGGCGTTGATGAGGTCGACGACCGTCTCGGTGTCGCCCGCGGCCTGCCCCTGGAAGTACTTCTCGACGATGACCGCCTCGATGCCGTTGCGGTTGAGCACCTCTGCGGTGCCCTCCGTTGCGAGAATCGTGAAGCCCAGCTGCTGCAGGCGAAGCACCGGCAGGATGATGGCGCGCTTGTCACGGTCGGCCACCGAGATGAAGACCGTTCCACTCGTCGGCAGGCCGCCGTAGGCCGCCGACTGGCTCTTGGCGAAGGCCTTGGGAAAGTTCGAGTCGATACCCATGACCTCGCCCGTGGAGCGCATCTCCGGGCCGAGAACCGAGTCGACGACCTGGCCCTCCTTGGTGCGGAAGCGGCGGAAGGGCAGCACTGCCTCCTTCACCGCGATGGGCGAGTCGAGCGGCACCACCGAGCCGTCCTGCGTGGGCAGCAGGCCCGAGTCGACGAGGTCGCGGATGCTGCTGCCGACCATGAGCAGCGAGGCCGCCTTGGCGAGCGGGATGCCGAGAGCCTTCGACACGAACGGCACCGTGCGCGAGGCGCGCGGGTTGGCCTCGAGCACGTAGAGGATTCCCTGCCCGATGGCGAACTGCACGTTGAGGAGGCCCTGCACGCCGATGCCCTTGGCGATGCCGAGCGTCGCCTCGCGCACCGCGTCGATGACGTGGCGGCCGAGGGTGACCGGCGGAAGGGTGCACGCGGAGTCTCCCGAGTGCACGCCCGCCTCCTCGATATGCTCCATGATGCCGCCGATATAGAGCTCTGTGCCGTCGTAGAGCGCGTCGACGTCGATCTCGATCGCGTCGTCGAGGAAGCGGTCGACCAGCAGCGGCGAGTCGGCGGCGATGATGGCCTGGTCTTTCACGCGATCGAAGTAGTCGCGCATGCTCGCTGTGTCGTAGACGATCTCCATGCCGCGGCCGCCGAGCACGTAGCTCGGGCGCACGAGAACCGGGTAGCCGATGTCCTCGGCGATCGTCACGGCGTTGTCGACGTCGACGGCGGTGCCGTTCTTCGGGCTGAGCAGTCCGGCGTCGGCGAGGATGCCGCTGAACAGCCCGCGCTCCTCAGCCAGGTCGATCGCCTCCGGGCTGGTGCCGAGGATGGTGACACCCGCGGCCTTGAGGCCCTTGGCGAGGCCGAGGGCCGTCTGGCCACCGAGCTGCACGACGACGCCAACGAGCTCACCCGACTGCGACTCAGCGTGGATGATCTCGAGAACGTCCTCCAGCGTCAGCGGCTCGAAGTAGAGCCGGTCGCTCGTGTCGTAGTCGGTCGAGACCGTCTCGGGGTTGCAGTTGATCATGATCGTCTCGAAACCCGCCTCGGCGAGGGCGAAGCTCGCATGCACGCAGGAGTAGTCGAACTCGATTCCCTGGCCGATGCGGTTCGGGCCGGAGCCGAGAATGACGACCTTGCGGCGGTCGCTCGGCGAGACCTCGGTCTCGAGGTCGTAGCTCGAGTAGTGGTACGGGGTGAGGGCCGGGAACTCGCCGGCACAGGTGTCCACCGTCTTGAAGACGGGGCGCACGTTCTTGTGCCAGCGGGTATCGCGAACGGCCTGCTCGCTGAGGCCACGCAGCTCGGCGATCTGCAGGTCGCTGAAGCCGTGGTCCTTCGCGTGGCGGAGGATCGACGCGTCAAGCTCCTTCGAGGCGGCGATCTCTGCGGCAACCTCGTTGATGAGGATGATCTGGTCGATGAACCACGGATCGATCTTGGTGGCCTCGAAGACCTCCTCGCTC
>NZ_JBIIAW010000004.1:0-62496 GCF_044239695.1 Pseudolysinimonas sp.
GGCGCCCAGGAGCGCTCCGGGAGAATGAAGGCATGACGGAGTTCTGGGCGTGGCTCGAGGGATTCATGAACACGGGCTGGAGCCTGCCCGTGCGGATCGGGCTCATCGTGCTGGTCGCGTTGTTCGTGCGGCTCCTGCTGCAGATCGTCATCCGGCGGGTCGTCAACCGCGTCATCAGCGGGGTGAAGAAGAAGCAGAACGTCGAGGACACCGCGGCGCTGCAGGCATCCCCGGTCGCCGCGATGCGCATCGTGCAACGCACCCGCGCATTCGGCGGCGTGCTGTCGAGCACCGTGACGACGGTCGTCGTGCTCGTGTCGCTCGTGCTCATCGTCTCGGCGATCGACCCCAACGCCACCGGGGCGTTCTCGCTCATCACCGCGGCCCTCGGTGCCGGCCTCGGCTTCGGCGCCCAGAACGTCGTGCGTGACGTGCTCAACGGTCTGTTCATCGTCGCGGAAGATCAGTTGGGGGTGGGCGACGTCGTCGACCTCGGGCAGGCGACCGGCGTCGTCGAAGCCGTCGGCATCCGGGTCACGACCGTGCGCGACGTCAACGGCACCCTCTGGTACGTGCGCAACGGGGAGATCCTGCGGGTCGGCAACATGTCGCAGGGCTGGGCGCGGGTCATCCTCGACCTCGCGATCCCCTACGACGCCGACATCGACGCGGTGAAGGACCGGATGCTGCAGACCGGTGTCGAGATGCGCGCCGACGGCAAATGGAAGCGGCTCATGATGGAGCAGCCCGAGATCTGGGGGATCGAGTCGATCTCGTCCGAGGCGGTCATCCTGCGGATGGTCGTGAAGACGCGGGCGGGCTCGAAGGACGACGTCGCCCGCGAGCTGCGCTCACGCGTGAAGCGCACCCTCGATGCGATGGGACTGCGCCTGCCCTCGCTCAACGTCGCCACCGTGCGCGCCCCCACGACCGAAGGATCGAGCGACACCCCGGTCATCCCGGGTCTGTCGAAGCCGCCTGCGACGAAGCCACTGCCGACCGGAGGCAAGAAGTGAACAATCTCATGCTGCGCAGCGGCCCCGGCGGCGAACCCGTCGGCAGCACCTTCTGGCGCGAGGTCGGCGGGCGGGCGACGTTCGAGAAGCTCGTGCGCGCGTTCTACGAGGGCGTGCAGACCGACGAGGTGCTCTGGCCGATGTACCCGGAGGACGACCTCGAGGGCGCGATTCAGCGGCTCACCGGATTCCTCGAGCAGTACTGGGGCGGCCCGGGCACCTACAGCGAGGAGCGCGGCCACCCGCGGCTGCGCATCCGCCACAACCCGTTCAAAGTGAATCCGGATGCCCGCGACCGCTGGTTGCACCACATGCGGGTCGCTGTCAACGGGCTCGGGCTCGCGCCGTTGCACGAGAACATGCTCTGGGACTACCTCGAGCGCGCCGCGCACGCGATGGTGAACACCCACGAGGACTAGTCATTTTCCGCCGCGAGGATGACGCCCGGACGGGGGCCATCCCGTAGCCTTCCAGTTCAGGGAAAGGGACTTGGTATGACTGCGCATGCGGACGTGATCGTCATCGGAGCCGGGCTGGCGGGACTCGTGGCCACCGCCGAACTCGTGGAAGCCGGCAAGCGGGTGATCGTGCTCGATCAGGAGCCCGCGTCGAATCTCGGCGGTCAGGCGTGGTGGTCGTTCGGCGGGTTGTTCCTCGTCGACTCCCCCGAGCAGCGGCGGATGGGCATCAAGGATTCTCAGAATCTGGCCCGCCAGGACTGGTTCGCGAGTGCCGAATTCGACCGCGACGACGAGGACTCCTGGGGCCGTCAGTGGGCGGAGGCCTACCTCGCCTTCGCCGCCGGAGAGAAGCGCCGCTGGCTCGCCGACAAGGGCGTGAAGTTCTTCCCCGTCGTGGGCTGGGCGGAGCGCGGCGGCTACACGGCGACGGGCCACGGCAACTCGGTCCCCCGCTTCCACATCACCTGGGGCACCGGTCCCGGCATCCTCGAGCCGTTCCTCGCGGCCGTGCGAAAAGGCCAGGAGAAAGGCCTCGTCGACCTGCGCTTCCGGCACCGAGTGGATGCGCTCACCGTCACCAAGGGCGTCGTCACCGGGGCGAGCGGCAGCATCCTCGAGCCGTCCGACGCGGCACGCGGAGAAGCCTCCTCGCGGGAGACCGTCGGCGAGTTCGCCCTCGAGGCCGCCGCGGTCGTCGTCGCGAGCGGGGGCATCGGCGGCAACCACGACCTCGTCCGCCAGTGGTGGCCCGAGTGGCTCGGCACGGCGCCCGCGTCGATGTTGAGCGGGGTTCCCGCCCACGTCGACGGCCGGATGCTGGGCATCTCGGAGACCGCGGGTGCGCGACTGGTGAACCGCGACCGGATGTGGCACTACGTCGAAGGCATCCAGAACCACACGCCGGTCTGGGCCGACCACGGCATCCGCATCCTGCCGGGCCCGTCGAGCCTGTGGTTCGACGCCACGGGACGCCGGCTGCCGGTGCCGCTGTTCCCCGGGTTCGACACCCTCGGGACGCTCGAGCACCTGCGCTCGACCGGTCACGACCACTCCTGGTTCGTGCTCACCCAGTCGGTGATCGAGAAGGAGTTCGCGCTCTCCGGCTCGGAGCAGAACCCCGACCTCACGGGCAAGAGCGTGCGCGAACTCGCGAAGCAGCGCCTCGGCAAGGGTGCGACCGGGCCGGTGGAGAAGTTCAAGGTCGCCGGGCCCGACTTCGTCGTCGCGAGCACGCTCGACGAACTCTTCGCCGGGATGAAGAAGCTCTCCCCCGGCATCGAGCTCGACGTGCTCGAGATGAAGTATGAGATCGAGGCCCGCGACCGGGAGATGGACAACACCTTCACGAAGGATGCGCAGATCACCGCCCTGCGCGGCGCCCGCCGCTACCGGGGCGACAAGCTGATCCGGGTCGCGAAGCCGCACAAGTTCCTCGATCCGGCGCACGGACCGCTCATCGCGGTGAAACTGCACGTGCTCACCCGCAAGAGCCTCGGCGGCATCCAGACCGACCTCTCGGCGCGTGCCCTCGACGCGTCCGGCACTCCGATCCCGGGGCTCTACGCCGTGGGCGAGGTCGCCGGGTTCGGCGGCGGCGGTGTGCACGGCTACCGGTCGCTGGAAGGCACGTTCCTCGGCGGCTGTCTCTTCTCGGGCCGCCAGGCTGGTCGGGCGATCGTCGACGCGCTCTGATGACGCCGCCCGGGACCTGCGCATGACCGACCTCGACGCCGTCGTCGTCGGGGCGGGCCCCAACGGACTGGTGGCCGCGGTCGCCCTCGCGCAGGCCGGCTGGAAGGTCGTGCTGTTCGAAGCCGCCGAGCGAGCCGGCGGCGGCCTGCGCACCGAGGAGTTGACCCTCCCGGGTTTTCGGCACGACCTCGGCTCGACCGTGCATGCGCTCGGGCTCGCCTCCCCCGCATTCCGAGCGCTCGACCTCGCCCGTGAGGGGCTGCAGTTCGCGCATCCGCCGCTTCCCCTCGGCCACACCCTCGCGCCGGGGAGCTCGGTGCTGCTGCACCGCTCGGCGGCTGACACCGCGGCGGGGCTGGGCCGTGACGGCCGCCACTGGCGTCGGGTGTTCGGCGGACTCGGGGACCGCTGGGAGGGGCTCGTCGCCTCCATCCTCGATCCCACCGCTCTGCCCCCGCGGGCACCCCGCGAACTGTTCGAGGTCGGGCTCAACGGCCTGTGGCCGGCGACCTGGACGAATCGGTTCGGCTTCCGCGAGGAGCCCGCGCGCGCCCTCTTCGCCGGACTCGCCGTGCACGGCGCCGTCGACCTGCACGAACCCGTCACCTCCGCCATCGCGCTGCTGCTCGGCGGACTCGCGCACGGGGTGGGCTGGCCGGTCGCCGTCGGCGGCTCGCAGTCGATCGCCGACGCCCTGGTGCGCCGGCTCGAGTCGCTCGGCGGGGAGCTGCGCACGGGGCATCGCGTGACCTCGCTGGCCGAATTGCCCTCGGCCCGCGCGACGATCCTCGACCTCACTCCGCGGCAGGTGCTCGACCTCGCCGGAGACCGGCTCCCCGCCCGCTACGCGGCACGCCTCGGCCGCTGGCGCTACGGGCCCGCGGTGTTCAAAGCCGACTGGGCGCTCGACGGCCCGATCCCGTGGCTCGACCCCGAACTCGCCGGAGCCGGCACGGTGCACATCGGCGGCACCGGCGCGACCGTCGCCGCATCTGAGCGTGCGGCCGCCCGCGGCACGATGAGCGACGAGCCCTATGTGCTGCTCGTGCAGGCGAGCGTCGCCGATGCGAGCCGCGCGCCCGCGGGGAAGCACACCGTCTGGGCCTACACCCACATCCCGTACGGCAGCGACCTCGACGCGACCGACATCCTCGAAGCCCGCATCGAGCAGCACGCCCCCGGATTCCGCGACCGGGCGCTCGGCCGCCATGTGCTCACGCCCGCCGGGCTCGAGAGCTACAACGCCAACCTCGTCGGCGGCGACATCGCCGGCGGAGCCACCGACTGGCGCCAGCTGATCTCCCGCCCCCGGGTATCGCTCACCCCGTGGGCGACCCCGCTGCCCGACCTCTTCCTCTGCTCCTCCTCGACTCTTCCGGGCGGCGGCGTCCACGGCATGGGCGGCTGGAACGCGGCGAAGACCGTGCTCCGGCGGCTGGGTTAGCGCAGGAGGTTCCAGGCGCGGCGCTTGACCAGCACGTGGCCTCGTTGCGTGCTGAGCCGCGTCCACGGTCCGGTCTCGTAGACGCGGACGGCATCCTCGCCGAGGAAGCCGAGCGCGAACCCCGCGAAGGCGGCCCCCGACGGGATGTGCTCGGCACCCGGGATCGGCCGGCCCCAGACCTCGGAGCGCACCTTCCGTACGATCTGCTCGCCCGCCCCGTCGGGGATGGCCGAGGCGACCTCGCGGATGCCGGCGCGGGCGGCGGTGTCGAGCAACGCAGGCGCGACCTCGCCGCGGGCCTGCCAGCCGCCCCGGGGCGGGGAGATCGCGGCCCAGGTCGCGGTGTTGACCTCCATCGGCAGACCGATCGTCGTCGTCCCGTCCGCCTGGGCGTGCTCGAGGCGCTGCAGCAGGGAGCGCACCGGCACGACGGCGTCGAAGGCCGCGGGTTCGGTCAGCGCGAGCGTGCGCAGCCCGAGCACCGTCGCGCTCTCGTCGAGGATCCCCGCCGGGGTGAACACCGAGCAGTAGACCGCGAGCACCCCGGATCCGGCGATCAGGCGCACGGAACCCTCCTCGACCCGCGCGGCGCGCGACAGGAAGACCTGGAGATCGTCGAGGGAGGGGGCGTCGGTGAGGGTGAAGGCGCTCATTCGGCTCCTAAGCTACACGCGTGAGCGATCCCTTGGCGGGGTTCTTGGCCGCCCTCGACCTGACCGACACCGGAGCGCGCACCCGCGAAGACATCTTCACCGGGCCGAGCCAATGGATGCCGGGCGGCCGCGTGTTCGGCGGACAGGTGCTCGCCCAGTCGCTCATCGCGGCGACCCGCACCGTCCCCGAAGACCGCATCGTGCACTCGATGCACGGCTATTTCCTGCGCCCCGGGGATGTCGAGCAGCCGATCACCTTCTCGGTCGACCGCATCCACGACGGCCGGTCGTTCGCGACGCGGCGCACGCAGTGCTACCAGAACGGCGAGCCGATCCTGTCGATGATCGCCTCGTTCCAGGATCGCGACCCGGGCCTCGAGCACTCCGTCGAGATGCCGACCGGGCTGCCCGAGCCCGAGTCGCTGCCGAGCACCGCCGAGGCGCTCGGGGGCACCGATCATCCGGTCGCGAAGTTCTGGTCGACACAGCGTGCCTTCGACATCCGCCACATCCAGCAGCCGGTCTACTTCCCGGGCGAGGGTGAGCGTTCGCCGAAACAGGCGGTGTGGATGAAGGCGATCGGCACGTTGCCCGACGACCCGAACCTGCACCGCGCGGCGCTCGCGTATGCGAGCGACTACGCGATCCTCGAGCCGATCCTGCGCGCCCACGGCGTCTCGTGGGGAACGCCCGGGCTGAAGGCGGCGAGCCTCGACCACGCGATGTGGTGGCACCACGACGGCCGCGTCGACGAGTGGCTGCTCTACGAGCAGGCCTCCCCCGTCGCCCTCGGCGGTCGCGGACTCTCGTTCGGTCGCATCTTCTCGCGCGACGGAACCCTCCTGGCCACGGTGGCCCAGGAGGGCATGGTGCGCGTGCCGGTGCTCTAGGTGTACTCGGCAGTCACGTTGGTGACAGTCGGCTGATCGGTGGGGCTCCGAGGGCGGAGTGGATGCGTCGAGTGTTGTAGTGCTCGAGCCAGGGTGCAAGTGCTGCGCTCCGCTCGGCGTTCGAGGTGAAGATCTGCCGGTAGGCCCATTCGTTTTGCAGGGTGCGGTTGAGGCGTTCGACTTTGCCGTTCTGCCAGGGGCAGTGAGGCCGGATGAATACTTGTCGCGCTCCGAGCTGGGCGACCGCGTCGGCGAGCGAGTAGCGGTAGGCGAAGGCGTTGTCGGTCATCACCCGCTCGATCCGTCGGATGCCGTGGTCGGCGAAGTAGGCGGCTGCTCGCAGCAGAAATCCTGCGCAGGTGGTTCCCTTCTCGTCGGTGAGGATCTCGGAATAGGCGAGTCGGGAGTGGTCATCGACGAGCGAGTGGACGTAGTCGAACCCGATGCCGCGCCCGCGGACCTCTTCGCTTCGGCCGTGAGCTCGCCAACCACCACCGTTCGGGATCCGGCCGAGTTTCTTGACGTCCATGTGGACCAGCTCGCCGGGACGCTCACGTTCATATCGGATGCCGCTGCTGCGGGATGCGCGGATCACCACCCCCGTCAGCGGGTCGCATTCCGCTAACCGCGGGACTCGATGGCGGTGCAGGATCGCCCCGACAGTCCGAGTTGGAAGTTCCAACTCCTGCGCCAGCCGCGCCGGCCCGACCCGCAGCTCCCGCCGCAGAGCCAGCACCCGCTGCTCGACATCCGCCGGGGTCTTCCGCGGCGATCGATGCGGACGCGACGACCGATCCACCAATCCCTCTGCACCCTCGTCGCGAAACCGACGAACCCAGCGGTGAGCGCACTGCCGCGACACTCCGAGCTCGGCCGCCACATGCGACACCGGACGCCGATCACCTACGACCCGCTCAACGAGAAGCAACCTCCCGCGGACGTTCAACCGCGCATTACCGTGAGACACGAGACCTCCTGGCCGTGAAGAACTAGACAGCTCCACTAAGCCAGGAGGTCTCCCCGTTTCACAACGGCAGCGTCACCAACGTCTCTGCCGAGTACACCTAGGCTCTGCGGCATGACGATTCTGCGCACGCCCGACGAGTCCGAGGTCGCCGGCCTCGCCGCCGAGCTCTACGCCGAAGACCGCGAGCACCTGGGGTATGTGCCCTCGCACACCCGCGCGATGGCCCTCAACCCGGAAGCGGTGCGCGCGTTCGAAGCGCTCATCAAGTCCGTCGCGCCGGGGCTCGGGATGCGGCGCTACGAACTCGTGACCCTCGCCGCCGCCGGGGCGCTGCGCTCGACGGCCTGCCGGCTCGCGCACGGCCAGAAGTCGCTGAAGTACATCGATGCCGGCGAACTGGAGCGCATCGCGCGCGACTTCCGCACGGCCGGGCTCCCGGCCGACGAGGTCGCCATGATGGAGTTCGCCGAGCGGCTCAGCCTCGACTCGTCGGCGATGACGGAGGCGGATGCCGCGACCTTGCGCGACCACGGCTTCAGCGACCGGGAGATCGTCGACATCACGATCGCGGCGGCGGCCCGCAACTTCTACAGCCGCTCCTTGCACGCCCTCGGCGTCGAGGTCGACGTGCCGCCGAAGCTCGAGCCCGATCTCCGCGAAGCCCTGCTGGCGGGGATGGCGGACCGGCCCGCTCAGTAGGTGACGACGCCCGGGGTGCCGCCCCCGGCATCCACGGCGCCGCCGGTGATCGCGACGCTCCTCGGCGACGCGAGGAACACGATCACGTCGGCGAGCTCGGCGGGGGTGACGACCCGCCCGATGAGATTGCCGGCGAGCACCCGCTCGGCCTCGGCCAGCGGGGTGCCGGCGGCGACCGCGGCGTCGATCCGCGCGGCGACGCCCTCGGTGCGGGTGAGGCCGGGATGCACGACCGAGACGTTGGTGCCGAGCGGTCCGAGCTCGTCGGCGAGGTTCTTGGTGATCGCGGCGACACTGATGTTGCGCACTGTCTGGGCGACGGATCCGGTCTTGCGGGCACCGAGTCCGCTGACGTTGATGATGCGCCCCCACCCACCCGCGACGAGGTGCGGCGAGACGGCGCGGGCCGCCCGCAGGTAGCCGAGCACCTTCTCCTCGAACTCCTGCCGCATCGCGTCGTCGCTCGTCTCGGTCGCGACGGTGTTCTTCGCGGCCGACCACGGTGCCGCCGCGGTGTTCACCAGGATGTCGACGCCGCCCATCGCCGCGACGGCGGCGGCGATTCCCGACTGCACCGAGGCGTCGTCGCGCGAATCGATCGCGACACCGTGCACGGTGCCGCCCGTCTCCGCGGCGATCGTGGCGGCGATCGTCTCGACGTCATGCCGCGCGGCGACGGTGACCGTGGCACCTTCTCGCGCGAGCGCTTCCGCCGCCGCGCGGCCGATGCCCTTCGTGCCGCCGAGGACGATCGCGCGCTTGCCCGTGAGCTGGAGATCCATGGGCCCACGCTAGCCATAAGGTGTTGCCGTGAGCGATGACGCCCTTCCGACCGCTGTGCCCGCTGTCGTCCTCGGAGCCGGCCCCGGCGGGCTCGCGGCCGCCGCCGAACTGAAACGCGCCGGCGTCGACGCGATCGTGCTCGACAAGGCCGATCGGGTGGGCGCGAGCTGGGCCGGCCACTACGACCGTCTGCACCTGCACACCTCCCGCGGGCTCTCCGGACTGCCGGGCTACCGCATCCCGCGCCGCTACGGCCGCTGGGTCGCACGCGACGACGTGCTGCGCTACCTCGCCGAGTACGCCGACCTCCACGACCTCGACGTGCATCTCGGCGTCACGGCGACGGTCGTCGAGCGGGCGGAGGACGGCTGGCAGGTGTCGTGGCGGCGCGGCACCGAGGTCGGTGTCATCGCCACCGACACGGTCGTCGTCGCGACCGGGTACAACCACACCGCGAAGCTCCCCGACATCCCGGGGCTCGCGGAGTACACCGGCACGGTCGTGCACTCGAGCGCGTACCAGAACCCGGTCGCTCTCGGCGGGCGCGACGTGCTCGTCATCGGCCCCGGCAACAGCGGCGCCGAGATCGCCGCCGACCTCGCCGACACCGGCGTGCGGGTGTCGCTCGCGATGCGCACGCCGCCGAACATCGTGCTGCGCGCCGTGGCCGGCATCCCGAGTCAGGCGCTCATCCTGTCGATGGCGCCGCTGCCGGTGAAGGCCCAGGACGCACTGTCGGGCCTGCTGCAGAAGGTCGCCGTCGGCAACCTGAGTCGCTACGGCATCCCGAAGGCGCCGCGCGGGATCGCCACCCAGCAGCTGCGCGACGACGTCACCCCGACGATCGACGTCGGCCTGCTGAAGGCGCTCAAGGCGGGTGGCGTCAAAGTGGTCGCCTCCGTCGTGCGGTTCACCGAGGATGCCGTGGTGCTCGCCGACGGCACATCGCTCACGCCGGACGCGGTCGTGCTCGCGACGGGGTTCCAGCGCGGACTCGAACCCCTCGTCGGCGACCTCGGCGTGCTCGCCCGCACGGGACGCCCGCTCATCAACGGCGCGGCGCAGCTCGCCGCCCACCCCGGGCTCTTCTTCCTGGGGTACTCGAACCCGCTCACCGGCAACCTCCGGCAGCTCGGGATCGACGCCACGAAGATCGCGAAGGTGGTCAGAGCCGCGAAGACCGCGGCGAACGGCTGACGACCACAAGCACGACGAGTCCCAGCACGACGAGCAACAGCCCACGCGTCACACCGGGGGCGGTGTCGACTCCGGTGCCCGCCAGACCGGCAACCGACGGCGACGAGATCGTCAAGCCACGTGCGAGGTTCCACGCGGCACCCGACGGCGCGATCCCGACCGCCTGAACGGTGTGCCCGCCGACCAGCCCTGCGGGAAGACCCACGGTAAGCCGCGCGATCCCCGATCCGTCGGCGACCACGGAACCGAGCAGCTGCGGCGTCGAGTGGATCCAGAAGTCGACCTGAGTACCCGGGCGGAATCCTTCGGCGACCAGGCGGATCGTTCCGCCGACAGTCGGCGTCGCGTCATCCAGAGTCAGATCGGCGGATTCGGGGCCGGTCGGGAGCACGATTCCGACGGGGATCCCCGGCGATGCGGTAGAGGCCGCAGACCACGGACCGTCACCGATCGAGTTCGAAGCCCGCACCTCGATGCGGTAATCGATACCCGGAGTGAGTCCCGCGACGGTGCAATAGGTGACCGAGGTCGCGGAGCACGTCGCGCCCGGGATCGGCGTTCCGCCCGAATCCGAGACGCGCACGAGGTAGCCGGTGACTGGGCTGCCCCCGTCGTCGGACGGACTCGTCCAGCCGATCGAGAGCTGCGCATCCTCCTCCTTGACGGTCACCGCGAGCGGGGCGCTCGGGACCGCGAGCGGAAGCGCCGCGCAGACGAAGGTGGTAGTGCCGTCGGGGTATCCGGAACGCGTGGCGCGCACGGTCACCGTCGCATCGGAACCACGGCTCAGGCCCGAGACGGTGACGAGACCCGTGGAGTCGACGGCCACCGCCGCCCCATCGGTCGCCGAGCCGGCCCAGGTGAAACCGGCGTCGAAGTTGGTCACCTGCACGGTGCACCCCGAGGTGCTCGCGACGGGCGATGCGAACGACGGCTCGAGCGGATTGCCCGGCCCGGGGCCGGGGTCGGCGGCCGCTGTGATGAAGAACGACGAGCCGGCGTAGTGACCCACGAGATACGAGTTCTCGACGTGGTTGTGGGCGAGATAGTGCATGTTGTCGAACGGCATCGTGTACTGCCCGCTCGCAACCACCTGCCCCACTGCCGAAGCGTCGAGCGCCCAGGTCTTGAAGTTCGGGGTGAAATCACGCCATTGGATCCGGTACAGGTAGGTGCCGTCGGTCGCGATGCCGTGCTCGTCGCGCGCCCACTCGTCCGACGCCGAGTCGGCCATCTCATAGTCCTGCGACCAGGTGATCGCGACGCCCTTCCCGCTTCCGGTGACGGCGTAGGTGCGGAGGATCGAGATCCACGCCCCGGACGTTCCGGTGTACCGCGACACCTTCCCGATCCGCCCGTCGGGGAAGTCGATCAAGCTGCTGTACGTGTAATAGCGCCCCTCGGGCAAGGGATGGGCCGCCGGAACCGGGATCTCAGTCACCGACCAGTCCGACACGTCGATGCAGTACAGCCGGATCGAGCCCTCGGTGTTGTCATCGCTGGTGATGAAGAGACATCCGTGGCTGTAGGAGAGGCTCAACCTCATGATGTCGCCCGGCAGCGACGGGTTGGCGCCACCCCAGGCGACGTCATGGACCGTGCCGGTCGCCGCGACGCTGCCGCCGGGCGTGAGAGGGATCGCCGACAGCGGGGTGGTGATGACATCCCCCGACGACCCGTTGAGCAGGTAGACCGTCGTTCCGTCAGTCGCGAGGCCGGCCATGCTCGCCATGTTCGACACACTGACCCGCACCCCGGTGGAGGTGTACGGCTCCGCAAGCAGGCGCGCCGCGAGAGGGTCCGGATCGGTCGCGTGGGCGGGAACCACCGGAAGCACGAGGGCGAGGGCGAGGGCGAGGACGACAGCGAGCGACCCATGACGGGACCGAGGAGAAGAAGATGGCAGGCCCAGCGTCATTGCGTGAAAGTGCCCTCTCTCGATCCCCGGCTCGACTATATCGATCAGAAGAACCAGGGCAGTTCTCGAGCCGAGCGCTTCTCCGCGCGCCGCTATGCTGTCGCCCAGCTGATTCTCAGTAAAGGAGAACCCCCATGGCAGAGCGCACCAGCAAGAGCGGGAAGAAGGTCGTCGAGGCGGCCGAAGCACCCGCGCCGAAGACCACCGCGAAGGAGCGGGCCGCCATCAAGGCGGAAGCCGACAAGCGCGTCAGCGAGGGCGAGGGCTGGAAGGCCAGCGACGACGCGAAGGCCGGCGCGACGACGAAGCGGGTCATCGCCTTCATCCTCTGGGGCCTCGCGATCATCCTCGAGGGTCTCGGCATCTGGTACCTGCTGACGCAGGTGCGCGGCACCAACGTCGACGGCGAACCGGTCACGGGGTTCATCCCCAGCGAGTACCTGTTCTGGGCGCTCATCGGCCTGCTCGTCGTCATGGGCATCCTGGTGGTCATCGGCTCGCAGCTCTGGAAGGCCGCGAACCAGGCCGACCCCGCGTCGCGCCAGGAGAAGTTCAAGTTCTTCGTGCAGAACCAGCTCGGCGCGCTCATCCCGATCATCGCGTTCGTGCCGATCATCATCGTGATCCTGCTCAACAAGAACCTCGACAGCCGCACCAAGGGCTTCGCGGGAGCCGTCGGCGCCGTCGTGCTCGTCGCCGCCGTGCTGCTGGGCATCGAGTGGAACCCGGCCTCGCAGGAAGCCAACACCGAAGACGTCATCGAAGAAGAGATCGCCAACGAGGGTCAGATCGACGAGTACACCGCGATCGTCACCGAACTGACCGGCTCCGACGAGGTCGCCTGGACCCCGGCCGGCAAGGTCTACCACCTGTGCAGCGACGTCTCCGCCGTGAACCAGCAGTCAGCCGCGAACGAGATCCGCGTCGGATCCGTCGCCGACGCCCACGCCGACGGCAAGGAGGGCCTCACCCTCCAGGTCGACCAGGAGATGGAGCAGTGCGGACTGACCGATCCCGAGAACCTCGGCGACATCGAGGCCGAGATCGAGTCCCTGCGCGACGCGTACGAGCTGGAGAACGCGGGCTGATCCCCACCCCGCTCGGCACGGCGCCCGTCTCCTCGCGGAGGCGGGCGTCGTCGTGTCGGAGGGCTACGCCGACTTGGCGGCGCCCGCGCGGAACCAGCGGGTGAGATCGCGGGCCGCCTGCTGCATCAGGATGCGGTCGTCGCCGTTCTCGAGGTCGTCGAACGACGTACGGAATCCTTCGGGCATCGACTCGATGTCGTCGAGCGCCTGGAAACCCATCGTCCACTCGGCGAACTGACGCTCGGCGACCGGGTCGTCGAGCAGGACGCGGACCCGAGTGTGCCGCGGATCCCGGGAGATCTTGGCGACGAGGTCGCGCACCGCCCGCTCGGGACCTTCGAGGAACTGGATGAACCGTCCCTCGCGGTGCAGCAGCACGCCGGTGACATCCACCGATGCGTTCCACTCGCGGCACCAGGTCAGCAGGCTGCTCAACTGCGCCTCGTCGAATGGCACAGAGGCCACACTCGTGTAGGCGACCCCCAGCAGGTCGGGCTTTTCCCCCATGCCGCAACTCCTTCGTCGGTGCCAGTCAATCACCCGCGCCAGAAGCCGAGCAGAGCCCAGTTCGGGGGTTGGTCGCGCATCGAGGCGTCAGGATCGGAGATCCTCGACGACCCGACGAACCGCCGCGGCCGAACGGAGGAACGACTCGTGTTCCGCCGGGGAGAAGTCGAGGGCGCCGATCGGCAGCGCACCGTCAGACCCGACGATCGACGGAACCGACAGCGCCACCCCGCTGACCCCGTGCACGTCGTCGAGCACCGTCGAGACCGGCAGTACGGCGCGCTCATCCCGCAGGATCGCCTCGACGATCCGGGCGCTCGAGAGCCCGATGGCGTGATTCGTCGCGCCCTTGCCCTTGATGACGGTGTAGGCGGCGGTGCGTACGTCCTCGGCGATCGCATCGAGTTCGGCCACCGTCATGCGGGGACGTCCGTCGACCTCCCAGTCGAGGATCGGCACCGTGCCGATCGTCGCGCGCGACCAGAGCGGGAACTCCGAGTCCCCGTGCTCGCCGACGATGTAGGCGTGGATGCTGGTCGGCGACACCCCGGCGCGCTGCGCGAGCTTCCAGCGCAGCCTCGAGGTGTCGAGCACCGTCCCGGAGGCGAACACGCGTTTCGCGGGCAGCCCGGACGCCCGCTGCGCCAGCACGGTGAGCACGTCGCACGGGTTGGTCACGATCACGTAGATCGCGTCGGGCGCCACCTCGAGCAGCTTCGGCATGAGCGAATCCAGGATGCCGGCGTTGGTGGTCGCGAGATCGAGGCGCGACTGACCCGGGTCCTGTTTGGCGCCGGCCGTGACGACGACGACGTGCGAGCCCGCCGCCACCGCGATGTCGGATCCGCCCGAGATCTCGCTCGAACCGGTGAACTGGGTGCCGTGCGCGAGATCGAGCACCTCGGCATCCACCTTCGCCGTCGCGATGTCGTAGAGCGCGACGTGCCGCGCCGATCCCCGGATGAGCGCCGCGTAGGCGACGGACGCGCCGACGCTGCCGGCGCCGACGACGGTGAGCTTCGAGTTCTCGATGACAGCCATGCGCCCATGGTGCCGGGAAGGCGACGCCCGCGACCAGGGACGAAAGCCCCGCATGGGCATCCCGATCGGCTCCGGCGACTCGCATCACTGACGAGCGCGGCGCTGCTCGAGCGCGCGTACCCTATCGACCTCGACCTGGAGGGTCAGCACGTCGCAATACGACCCGAACCACGCGACACGCGGCTTCGACAGCCACTCGCCGAGCGCCCCGAGCACCTGCAGCTGCGCCCGACGATCCAGCCGATCGTGCGGAAGCCACCGCTCGGTCGTCAGCAGGAGCAGCAGGATCGGCAGCGCGTCGCCGTCGATCACCCGCGCCGCCGCATCCGGCGCTCCCCGCTCGCGTTCGAAGGCGAGCATCAGCAGTTCGGAGTCGGTCCCGATGCGATCGGCCTCCGCCTCGAGACACTCCCGGGCCCGAGCTCCGACCGCAAGCAGGCGGTCACGGCGGCGGCCGGTGCGCTCAGCGGCGTACGCGGTCAGCCAGCGGTCGAGAAGGTCGAGGATGCGCGGGGTGGTGGTCTCCATGCCCGCAGGGTGGGAGGGACCACCGACATCACACGGGCTACTCAGGCGGACCAGAGCTCCTCAGCCTCGAGGGTCAGATCGATCAGGCGACGAAGAAGAGCTTCCATCGACGTCGACGTCAACAGGGTGTACCTGTCGTACTCGCCGAGCGGCGCCATCGCCGCCAGTTGCCACACGGAGGCGACGGGATCCTCGGACAGTTCGACGTCCCCAGCCGCCTCCGGCTCCGCGACGCGGGCGATGACGCGACGGACCACCGCTTCCGCGTCGGCCCGCAGGGACGCGAGCGACTCGGACCACTCCAGTTCCGGCAGCATCGAGAGTTCGGCTCGCGGATACGGGTCCTCGTCGAGCCAGCGCTCGACCGAGAACCGCCGGGTCCCGAGGACGACGATGATCAGATCGTCGGCGCGCGCGACGACGCTCACCAGACGCGCCATCGTCCCGATCGAGGCGCGCTGATCACCACCTCCGGCTTCGTGCCCGCGCTCGATGAGGACGACGCCGAACTCCGACCCGGATTCCTGCTCGTCGAGCAGTCGCCCGACCAGCGTGAGATACCGCGGCTCGAACACCCGCAACGGGATCGGCACGCTCGGGAACAGCACTGATCCGAGCGGGAACATCGGGGTCGCTGCCATACCCCAGTCAAGCACCCCGGTCCTAGAGTGATCGGGTGCCCAGGCCGCTCCCTGAGACCCCCGGACCGGGACAGGAGTCGGTGTGGGACTACCCCCGGCCACCGCGCATCGAGCGCGTCACCGCGCCGGTCGCGATCTGTCTCGGCGGTGAGCTCATCGTCGAGACCCGAGATGTGGTCCGGGTGCTGGAGACCAGCCACCCGCCGGTCTACTACCTCCCGATCTCGGACTTCGTGCCCGGCGCACTCGTCGACGCCGACGGTTCGTCGTTCTGCGAGTTCAAGGGCACCGCGCGATATCTCGACGTGCGCGGCGGAGGAGAGGTGAGGCCCGCGAGCGCGTGGAACTACCCGCATCCGTCGCCCGGGTTCGAGCTACTCCGCGATCGCGTCGCCGTCTACGCGCAGCCGATGGACGAGTGCACCGTCGGCGGCGAGGTCGTCGAGCCGCAGCCCGGAGGCTTCTACGGCGGCTGGATCACGAGTGCCGTCGTCGGGCCCTTCAAGGGGGCGCCCGGATCACTGGGCTGGTGAACACCCGGGGTACCCAGCCGGCGGACCCGAAGTCACCCGCGTCGCTCAGACGTTGAAGCGGAACTCCACCACGTCGCCATCCTGCATGACGTAGTCCTTACCCTCGATCCGCGCCTTGCCCTTCGCGCGGGCTTCGGCGATCGAGCCGGTCGCGACGAGGTCGTCGAAGCCGATGACCTCGGCCTTGATGAACCCCTTCTCGAAGTCGGTGTGGATGACGCCCGCCGCCTGCGGGGCCTTGTCGCCCTTGTGGATCGTCCACGCCCGCGACTCCTTGGGGCCGGCGGTGAGGTAGGTCTGCAGGCCGAGGGTGTCGAAGCCGATGCGCGCGAGCTGGTCGAGCCCGCTCTCGGTCTGCCCCGTGGAGGCGAGCAGCTCGGCGGCGTCCTCGGGATCGAGGTCGATGAGCTCCGACTCGACCTTGGCGTCGAGGAAGACGGCCTGAGCCGGGGCCACGAGGGCCGAGAGGGCATCCTTCTTCTCGGCCGAGGTGAGGATCGACTCGTCGACGTTGAACACGTAGATGATCGGCTTCGCGGTCAGCAGTCCCAGCTCCCTGATGAGCCCGAGGTCGACGTCTTTCGCGCGGGACAACGGGATGCCGGCTTCGAGCGCCTTCTGCGCGTCGATCGCCGCCGCCAGCACACCGGGTTCGACCTTCTTGGTCTTGACCTCCTTTTCGAAGCGCGGGATCGCCTTCTCGAGGGTCTGCAGGTCGGCGAGCGCGAGCTCGGCGGTGATCACCTCGAGGTCGTCCTTCGCATCGACGACGCCGGCGACGTGCACGACATCCGAATCCTCGAAGCCGCGCACGACCTGGGCGATCGCGTCGGCCTCCCGGATGTTGGCGAGGAACTGGTTGCCCAGGCCCTCCCCCTCGGAGGCGCCCTTCACGATGCCGGCGATGTCGACGAACGACACCGTCGCCGGCAGGATGCGCTCGCTGCCGAAGATGCCCGCCAAGACGGCAAGGCGCGGGTCGGGCAGGTTCACGACCCCGACGTTCGGCTCGATCGTCGCGAACGGGTAGTTCGCCGCGAGCACGTCGTTCTTGGTGAGCGCGTTGAACAGCGTGCTCTTGCCGACGTTGGGGAGTCCGACGATGCCGATAGTCAATGCCACGGGGAACGAGCCTACCGGCGTGCCAGAGGGCCACCGTCGGAGGCCCGTGTCAGAGTCGGCATGTGCCGCTCGACTTCACCGCCATCGACTTCGAGACGGCCAACTCGTCGATGGCGAGCGCGTGTTCGGTCGGGCTCGTGAAGGTGCGCGACGGTCAGGTCGTCGACCGCATCGGCTGGTTCATCCGGCCGCCGGCCGGCCACGACCACTTCATCGACTGGAACACGCGCATCCACGGCATCACCGCCGACATGGTGAGGGATGCCCCGTCCTGGCTCGAGCAGATGGCCGACCTGCTCGCCTTCGCCGGCGACGACCCCCTCGTCGCGCACAACGCCGGTTTCGACATGGGCGTCATCAAGGCGGCCTGCACCGCGACGGGGTTCACGATCCCGCTGTACTCCTACTTCTGCTCGCTGCAGATCGCCCGCAACACCTACACGCTCGACTCCTACAAGCTGCCGTCGGTGGCCACGGCCGCGGGATTCTCCGACTTCCCGCACCACGACGCCGTCGCGGACGCCGAGGCCTGCGCGGCGATCATCATCCATGCGGCCGAGCACTACGGCGCGATCGACGTTCCCGAACTCGCGCTGCGAGCGGGCGTGCGCATTTCGACGATCGTGCAGCCCGCCGCGGCCGCGATCGCCTGAGCGTCCGGCCACTCTCGCTAGGCTGACGGCGGAACGGAGCATCACATGGCGAACATCCTCGGCCAGCTCTCGGGCGGCCCCCTCGACGGCCAGATCGTCCCCCTCGACGCGGAGACGCTCGAAACGGTCGACGACGAACTCGTGCTGCAGTGGGAGCAGGGCCAGCTCATCTACCGCAAGGCCGGAGCCGCCGTGAACACCGGCGAGAACGACGGGCCGACGACCGTGCCCTACCGGTTCGACACGGCCGTCTGACCTCAGCCGAGCAGCAGGTCGACCCGCTCCGCGAGGTAGCGCTCGAACGGGATGCTCGCGCCGCCGGTCGTCCACAGCACGCCGAGCCCGTCGTCGGTGACGACGAGCGGAGGCTCGGGGGCGTCGAGGTCGAGGGGCCGGGTGTCGAGCACGGCGGTCGCCCCCGAGGGGACGCCCGCGCGGCGCAGCATCGCTCGCAGCTCGTTGCGCTGGATCGCGAGTTCGTTGCGATAGTTCGGATGCGTCGGCTCGGTCACGACGAGCACGTCGCCGGTCGCGAACAACGTTCCGTCGTCGGCGAGGCACAGCGCGCCGAGCCGCCACACCTCGCCCACCGGCCGGAGCTTCGAGCGCCCGAAGGCGCCGCGCAACATCGCGACGCGCACTTCCGTGGGCGCGCCGGCATCCCGCAGCTTCTGCACTGCTGCCGCGATCACCGCACGCGAGTTCACGACCCCATCCTGCCCTTCGGAACCCGGCTCGACGCCGCGGAGGGTCGCACGCGGGGGTCCGCAACGTCATAGAGGGTTCTATGGCGCAAGCAGGGAGGGATCAGTTGGTCGGGAAGCCCAGGTTGATGCCGCCGTGCGACGGGTCGAGCCAGCGCGAGGTGATCGCCTTCTGGCGGGTGAAGAAGTGGATGGCGTCGGGGCCGTACGCCTTCGTGTCGCCGAAGAGGGAGTCCTTCCAGCCGCCGAACGAGTAGTAGCCCACCGGCACCGGGATGGGCACGTTGATGCCGATCATCCCGACGGTCGCCTCGCGCTGGAAGCGCCGCGCGGCGCCGCCGTCGTTGGTGAAGATCGCGGTGCCGTTGCCGTACGGAGAGCCGTTGATGAGGGCGAGACCCTCCTCGTAGGTGTCGACGCGCACGACCGACAGCACCGGTCCGAAGATCTCGTGCGTGTAGACATCCGAGGATGTCGGCACCTTGTCGATGAGGGTGGGGCCGAGCCAGAACCCGTCGGCCTCGCCATCCACCTCGATGCCGCGTCCGTCGACCACGATGTCGGCGCCGTCGGTGACGGCGACGTCGAGGTAGCCCGCCACCTTGTCGCGGTGCTCCCTCGTGATCAGCGGACCCATGTCGCAGCCGCGCGTGCCGTCGCCGACCCTCAGCGTCGCCATCCGGTCGACGATCTTCGGGATGAGGTCATCCGCGATGTCGCCGACCGCGACGACGACCGAGATCGCCATGCAGCGCTCGCCCGCGGAGCCGAAGCCCGCGTTCACCGCCGAGTCGGCGACGAGGTCGAGGTCGGCGTCGGGCAGCACGAGCATGTGGTTCTTCGCCCCGCCGAGCGCTTGCACGCGCTTGCCGGCGGCGGTGCCCGTCTCGTAGACGTACTTCGCGATCGGGGTCGAGCCGACGAAGCTGATCGACGCGATCTGCGGATGCGTGAGGATCGCGTCCACCGCCTCCTTGTCACCGTGCACGACGTTGAAGACGCCGTCGGGCAGCCCCGCCTCCTTCAGCGCCTCCGCCATCCAGATGGCGGCCGACGGATCCTTCTCCGACGGCTTGAGCACGACCGTGTTCCCGAGCGCGAGCGCGATCGGGAAGAACCACAGCGGAACCATCGCCGGGAAGTTGAACGGCGAGATGATGCCGACGACGCCGAGCGCCTGACGTACCGAGTAGACGTCGACCCCGGTCGACGCGTTCTCGGTGTACTCGCCCTTCGCCAGGTGCGGGATGCCGCAGGCGAACTCCACCACCTCGAGCCCGCGGGCGACCTCGCCGAGCGCATCCGAGGTCACCTTGCCGTGCTCGCTCGTGAGGATCGCGGCGAGCTCCCCCTTGCGGGCGTTGAGGATCTCGCGGAACGCGAAGATCACCCCCTGCCGCTTCGCCCACGACGCCTCGCTCCACTCCGGGAAGGCGGCCGCCGCGACCTGCACCGCTGCGTCGACATCCGTCGTCGAGGCGAGCCGCACCTCGCGTTGCACGACACCCCGCGCGGGGTCGTAGACGGGGGCGGTGCGGGTGCTGTCGCCGGAGAACGCGGCGCCGGACACCCAGTGATCGAGAACGATGGTCATGAGGCCCAAGCTAATCGCAAGACATTTCCCGAACATTTTCGGTTTTCGGTGGGTGCAACACGGGGATGTCGGACGCTGTTGCGACACTTCAGGCATGGATGCGACGCTCACCCTGATCCTCGGACTCGCCGTCGGCCTTGTCCTCGGTGCGAGCCTGGGCGGGGTCGTGGGCTTCGTCGTCGCGCGCGCCCGCCGCAGCGAGGCCGTCGCCGGCGCCGACCCGGCCCTGCTCGCCGCGCAGCACTCGGCGAACCTGGCCTCGGTGCGGGCCGAGCTCGGCTCGGAACTCGCGGCGGCCCAGGCGACTCTGGCCGGTCTGCGCGAGCAGCTCGGTTCGGCGCAGGAGCAGTACCGCGACCTGATGGAGCGGCAGCGCCTCGAAGCCGCCGCACGTACTCAGGCGGAGGCCGCCGAGAGCAAGGTGCTGCAAGCCCTCGCCCCCGTCAAGGAGTCGCTCTCGTCGATGCAGCAGAAGGTCACCGACCTCGAGCAGCAGCGCAGCCTCCAGCACGGCGAACTCGCCCAGCAGCTCAAGAGCGCCGTCGAATCGGAGGAGCGCCTGCGCACGACCGCCGAGTCGCTCGCCTCGGCGCTCAAGAACAACGCCACCCGCGGCGTCTGGGGTGAGACCCAGCTGCGCGCCGTCGTGGAGTCCGCGGGCATGATGGAGCACGTCAACTTCGACGTGCAGTCGAGCATCAAGATCGACAGCCGCACCTCGCGCCCCGACATGGTCGTGACGCTCCCCGGCGGCAAGAGCATCGCGGTCGACGCGAAGGTGCCGTTCAACTCGTACCTCGACGCGGCCGCCATCCTGCCCACCGCGAACGACGCCGAACTCGCCCGCCGCGAGGTGCTGATGAAGGCGCACGTCAAGGCGGTGCGCGACCACATCGTCGCGCTCGGCGCCCGCTCCTACTGGGACGGACTCGACTCGAGCCCGGAGATGGTCATCGCCTTCATCCCGAGCGAGTCGTTGCTCTCCGCCGCCCTCGAAGCCGACCCGTCGGTGATGGAGTTCGCGTTCAGCAAGCACGTCGCCCTCGCCTCCCCGGTCACCCTGTTCTCGGTGCTCAAGGCCGTCGCCGTGAGCTGGCGCCACGAGGTCGTCACGCAGGAGGCGAAGAACCTGTTCGACGTCAGCCGGGAACTGTACGGCCGGCTCACGACCCTCGCCGGCCACGTCGACAAGCTCGGTCGCACGATCGAGCGCAGCGTCAAGGACTACAACACCTTCGTCGGCTCCTTCGAGCGCCAGGTGCTGCCGTCGGCTCGCCGCATCAGCCAGCTCGACAGCTCGAAGCTACTGCCGCCGCTCAGCGAGATCGACGAGTTGCCGCGTGAGCTGACGGCATCCGATCTCACCGCGGTGCTCGATGAGCGCGTGCTCGACGACCGCACGCCCGACGATCGCGTCGTCGACGAACTCGGCGCGCTCGACGAGACCGGCATCGGCCGACCCGAGCTCGACTTCGACCTCGTCGAGCCGCCGACGCCGATCCGCAAGCCGAAGACGGCCTAGTCGGCGGGAGCCTTCTCGACGGCCGCCTCCACCGGAGCCGCGAACTGCGCCTCGTAGAGCCGCGCGTACGCACCACCGGCGGCGATGAGCTGCTCGTGAGTGCCCTGTTCGACGATCGAGCCCGACTCCATCACAAGGATCAGGTCCGCATCCCGGATCGTCGACAGGCGGTGCGCGATGACGAACGAGGTGCGTTCCTGCCGCAGGTCGCGCATCGCGCGCTGCACGAGCAGCTCGGTGCGGGTGTCGACCGACGAGGTCGCCTCGTCGAGGATGAGCAGCGACGGATCGGCGAGGAACGCCCGGGCGATCGTGATCAGCTGCTTCTCCCCCGCCGACACGTTGCCGCCCTCGTCGTCGAGCACCGTGTCGTACCCGTCGGGCAGGGCGTGCACGAAGCGGTCGACGTAGGCATCCCGCGCTGCGGCAAGGATCTCCTCCTCCGACGCGGACGGGTTTCCGTACGCGATGTTGTCGCGGATCGAACCCTTGAACAGCCAGGTATCCTGCAACACCATGCCGGTGCGCTCGCGCAGGTCGTCGCGGGTCATCGTGGCGATGTCGACGCCGTCGAGGGTGATGCGTCCGCTGTCGAGGTCGTAGAAGCGCATGATGAGGTTCACGAGCGTCGTCTTGCCCGCGCCGGTCGGGCCGACGATCGCGACCGTGCTGCCGGGATCGGCGACGAGCGACAGATCGTCGATGAGCGGCTTCGCCGGGTCGTAGCTGAACGACGCGTGCTCGAACGCCAGCCGACCGGCGGTGAGCGGAGGCGACGCCGGTGCGGTCGGCTCGGCCGACTGCTCGTCGGCATCCAGCAGTTCGAAGACGCGCTCGGCGCTCGCGACGCCCGATTGCAGCAGGTTGGCGAGCGAGCCGAGCTGCGACAGCGGCTGGGTGAACTGCCGCGAGTACTGGATGAAGGCCTGCACGTCGCCGATGCGCATCGTGCCGCCCGCGACGAGCACCCCGCCGACGACCGCGATCGCGACGTAGACCAGGTTCCCGACGAACATCGTCGCCGGCAGGATGATGCCGCTGATGAACTGGGCGCCGAACGACGCCGTGAACAGCTCGTCGTTCTTCTGGGCGAACCGGGCCTCGACCTCGCGGTGGCGGCCGAAGACCTTGACGAGCGCGTGGCCCGAGTAGCCTTCCTCGATCTGGGCGTTGAGCTCCCCGGTGTTCTTCCACTGGGCGACGAAGAGCTTCTGCGAGCGCTTCGCGATCACCACCGTGATGCCGAGGGTGAGCGGGATCGCGATGAGCGCGATGAGGGCGAGCAGCGGCGAGATGACGAACATCATCACGACGACGCCGACCACCGTGAGGATCGAGGTCACCATCTGGCTGAGGGTCTGCTGCAGGCTCTGCGACACATTGTCGATGTCGTTCGTCACGCGCGAGAGCAGCTCGCCGCGGGGCATCCTGTCGAAGTACGACAGCGGCAGGCGGTGGATCTTCTGCTCGACGTCGGAGCGCAGGCGGTAGACGGTGCGCTGGGTGACGCCGTTCAGCACGTAGCCCTGCACGTATTGGAACAGCGACGAGAACACGTAGAGCAGCAGCACGATGCCGAGCACCACCTGGAGCGCGGCGAAGTCGATGCCGACGCCGGGCGTGAGGTCGAGGTTGCGGATCAGGTCGGCCTGCTGCTGGTTGCCGTCGGCCTCGAGCCCGGCGATGACCTGCTCTTTCGTCACGCCCGCGGGAAGCTGCGAGGAGATGGCGCCGGTGAAGATGATGTCGGTCGCCATGCCGAGGATCTTGGGGCCGAGCACCGCGAGCGCGACGCTCACGATGCCCAGCAGGAAGACGAACGCGACCGGGATGCGCTCGGGCCGCAGGCGCCCGATCAGCCGCTTCGCCGACGGCAGGAAGTTCATGCTCTTCTCCACCGGCATCCCCATGCCGCCGAAGGGGCCGCCCCCGCCGGGGCCGCGACGCGACGCGGGCCGAACCTGAGCCTCGTCCTGAGTCGTGGTGTCGTCGCCGCCGTCCTGAGCCTGTCGAAGGGTCATCAGGCCGCCTCCTCCGCCGAGAGCTGACTCGCGACGATCTCGGCGTACTCCGCCGACGTCTCGAGCAGCTCGGAATGGGTTCCCCGACCGACGATCTCGCCGTGATCGAGCACCAGGATCTGATCGGCATCGGTGATCGTCGCCACGCGTTGCGCGACGATGATCTTCGTCGCGTCGGGCACCGCCTTCGTCAGAGCGGCCCGGAGCCGCGCATCCGTCGCGGTGTCGAGCGCCGAGAACGAGTCGTCGAAGACGTAGATCTCCGGCCGCTTGACGAGCGCCCGGGCGATCGCGAGTCGCTGCCGCTGACCGCCCGACACGTTGGTGCCGCCCTGGGTGATCGGCGCGTCGAGACCACCGGGCATCTGCTGGACGAAGTCCCGGCCCTGCGCGACCTCGAGCGCCGCCCACAGTTCGTCGTCGGTCGCGTCGGGCTTGCCGTACCGGAGGTTCGACGCCACCGTTCCCGAGAACAGGTAGGCGCGTTGCGGCACCAGCCCGATCCGCCCCCAGAGCAGGTCGGGATCGAGCTCCCGCACGTCGACGCCGTCGACGAGCACCGCTCCCTCCGACGCGTCGAACAGGCGCGGCAGGAGGTTCACGAGCGTGGTCTTGCCGGCGCCCGTGCTGCCGACGACGGCCGTCGTGCTTCCCGGGGTGACCGCGAACGACAGCTCGCGCAGCACGGGGGCCTCGGCACCGGGGTAGGAGAAGGTCACGTCGCGCAACTCGATGGCGCCGCTCGTCGCGAGGGAGGTGACGGGGGATGTCGGCAGCACGACGCTCGACGGGGTGTCGAGCACTTCGCCGATCCGGTCGGACGACACCGCCGCCCGCGGGAGGAAGAAGGCGAGCATCGACGCCATCAGCACCGCGGTGAGGATCTGCACGAGGTAGCTGAGGAATGCGATGAGCGACCCCACCTGCAGGTCGCCGTCCTCGATCCGGTAGGCGCCGAACCACAGCACGGCCACGCTCGACACGTTGAGAATGAGCATCACGACGGGAAACATCAGCGCGAAGAGCCGGCCCGCTCGCACCGCGGTGTCGGTGAGCTCGTCGTTGGCGCGGCCGAAGCGGGCGGTCTCGGCTGGCTCGCGCACGAACGCGCGCACGACCCGGATGCCGGTGAGCTGCTCACGCAGCACGCGGTTGACGGCGTCGATGCGCTCCTGCATCTTGCGGAACTGTGGGGTCATCCGGGCGATGATCAGGCCGACCGCGACGAGCAGCACCGGCACGGCGACGACCATGATCCACGACAGCCCCGGGTCTTCGGAGATCGCGAAGACGACGCCGCCGACCGCGAGGATCGGCGTCGCGACCAGCATCGTGCACCCGATGAGCACGAGCATCTGCACCTGCTGCACGTCGTTGGTGGTGCGGGTGATGAGCGACGGGGCGCCGAATCGCGAGACCTCCTGTTCGGAGAACCGTCCGACCTGGGCGAAGATCGCGGCGCGGAGGTCGCGCCCGAACGCCATCGCGAGGCGCGCGCCGAAGTAGACGGCGACGATCGCGCAGACGATCTGCGCCAGCGTGACGGCGAGCATGAGACCGCCGACGCCGAGAATGTAGCCGAGGTCGCCGGTCGCCACGCCGCGGTCGATGATGTCGGCGTTGAGGCTCGGCAGCCACAGGTTGGCGATCGACTGCGCCGCTTGGAACACGATCACCCCGACCAGCAGCGGCCAGTAGGGCTTGATGAAGCGCACGAGCAGTTTTCCGAGCATCAGTGCTCCCCTTCCCGGCGGAGGATCCCGCGGGTGATCAATCCGGACAGCACGTCGTCGCCGAGATCAGGGGACATCGGCAGCGAGGAGGCGAAGGCGATGAGGCGCACGTAGTCGGCGACCGTTGCGATCGGGACGGCGAGCCGCCCCATGTCGGGGAGCAGCAGATCTCCCAGGATCTGCTCGAGCCGACGCTCGAGGTGCTCGGGCCGTGCCGGCGGGCGCTCGCGTAGGCCCAGCGCAACGACCGCCCGGACGACGGCACGGAAGTGCTCGTGGAGCATCCGCATGACCTCGGTGAGCTTGTCCTCGAGCGGCAGGTCGATGTCGATCGAGGCAAGCGCCGCCCAGAGCGGGGTCGGGTCGAAGATCTTCTCCGTGGCGGCGGCGATGAGCGAGTCCTTGTCGCCGAAGGCCCGGAACAGCGTGCCCTCCGCGACTCCGGCCGCCTCGGCCAGTTGACGGGTCGAGACGTCCCGGCCGTGCTCACGCAACAGCGGAATCACGGCGTCGACGATCGCCTGACGCCGGTCCTCGGGCGCGAGGGGGCGGGCTCGTTCGCGCGAGAACGCCGCCGCGTCGACGAACGCGTCACCCGCCTGCATCACTCGGGAACTCTAAATGAGTGAGCACTCACTCCGCAAGTGGCGGTCCTAGAGGCGGGCGAATCGGGCCCGCACGAAGCCATAGAGGCCGTAGGCGATGAACCCGAGCGCGACCGCGACGAGCACCACCGCACCGAACGGCAGCGCGGCGAGCGCCGCGAGCGCGTCATCCAACCCTCCCGCGCTCGACGGGTCGGCCGTGACCGCCGCCACCAGGAACAGGATGCCGATCATCCCGAACGCGATGCCACGGGCGATGTATCCCACCATCCCGAGCACGGTGACGCCCGTCGCGACCCGTCCGGCCGGGAGGCTCACGTCGTCGAGGAACTTCTTCCGGACGCCTTTGGCGACGAGGTAGCCGCCGACGCCGAGCGTGCCGAGACCCACGAGCACGACGAGCACGACCCCGCCGGGCGTCGCGAGCGCCTGGGCGGTGACATCCTCTTCGCCCCCGCCGCCCCCACCCGACCCGAGCGCGACCCGGATCCCGACGACCGCGATCGCGGCGTAGGCGACGCCCTTGCCGACGGATTTCGCCCGCGCCGCCCAGAGGCGTCGCGCGTCGGGGTCGCGCTCCTGCACGGCGGAGGCGATCTGCCAGACCGCGAGACCCAGGAGCCCGACCACGATCACCCAGATCAGCACCTGGCCGCCCGGCCCCTGGGCGAGACCCGTCAACGCTCCGTTCGGATCCGCTCCCCCCGACGCCGCCGAACCGGCCACCCCCAGTGCGAGCCCGCCGATCATCACGTTCAGCAGGCCGTTGACGGCGAAGCCGAGTCGCGCGGCCAGCTGCATGGCGGAGGAATGCTGCGTGTGCGCCGCGGTGGACCGTGCTCTGTCGTTCATCACCTCAGGGTGCCAGCGCCGTCCCGCCCACGGGAGCCCTTGCCAGGCGCCCGTCGATCTGAGCGTGTTCAGCTATATGATGACTTCATCATGTCACTCACCCGCGACGAGCGACCGCTCTACGAGGTCAAGGCCGGCCTGTTCAAGGGGCTCGCCCACCCGCTCAGGATCCGCCTCCTCGAGCTCCTCGCCGACGGCGCCGAGCACAGCGTCGCCGAACTCCAGCGCGGCACCGGGCTCGAAGCGTCCCACCTCTCCCAGCATCTCGCCGTGCTCCGACGACACCGGCTCGTTGGATCGTCACGCCGCGCGAGCCACGTGTACTACCGGGTGACCGACCCCGAGGTCGCCGAGCTCCTCGCCGTCGCGCGCCGACTGCTGAGCGCGGTGCTCGCCGCCGATGCCGAACAGCTCGGACGCCTGACCGCGCTCCCCGAACTGGCCGGCCCGTGACCGGGCTTCTGAGTCGCGCCGTCAGGCACGGGCGCCGACTACTTCCCGGCGCGCGGGACTACGCGGCGGTCCCCCGGTCATGGCGACGGGACCTGCTCGCCGGCCTCACCGTCGGCATCGTCGCGCTCCCGCTCGCACTCGGTTTCGGCATCTCCTCCGGTGCCGGCGCCGAGGCCGGCCTCATCACGGCGATCGTCGCCGGGGTCGTCGCCGCCGTCTTCGGGGGCTCGAACGTGCAGGTCTCAGGGCCCACCGGCGCGATGGTGGTCGTGCTCGCACCGATCGTCGCGATGCACGGCGTCGGCGCGGTGGCGATCGTGAGCCTCCTCGCCGGCGTCATCGTGCTCGGCGCCGGCGTTCTGCGGCTCGGTCGAGCGGTCTCGATGATCCCCTGGCCGGTGATCGAGGGGTTCACCCTCGGCATCGCCGTCATCATCTTCCTCCAGCAGGTTCCCGCGCTCACCGGGTCCGCCACGCACGCCTCGCACGGCAACGTCGTCGTCGAAGCCGTGTCGGCGATCACGTCGGCGGATCCGGTCTACCTGCTCTGGGCTCTCGGCGCGGTCGTGATCATCTCCGCGTGCATGCTCCTGCTTCCCCGACTGCACCGCGCCATCCCCGGCTCCCTCGTCGGGATCGTCGTCGTGACCGCGCTCACCCTGGTGCTGCCCGACCCGCTGGCTCCGATCGGCGACCTGCCGCGCACGCTGCCTCTTCCTGCGCTGCCGGTCCTCGACCTCGCGACGCTGAGCGCGCTCCTCCTCCCCGCGGTCACCGTCGCCGCCCTCGCCGCGATCGAATCCCTGCTCTCGGCCCGCGTCGCGGCCGGCCTCGCCGACACGGGACCCTACGATCCCGACCGCGAACTCGTCGGGCAGGGGCTCGCCTCGATCGCGGCCGGGATCTTCGGCGGGATGCCCGCAACGGGCGCGATCGCCCGGACCGCCGTCAACGTGCGTTCGGGTGCCGTCACACGTCTCGCCGCGATCACGCACGCGGTCATCCTGCTGCTCGTCATCGTGATGGTCTCCGGGCCGGTCGGCGCGATCCCCCTCGCCGCCCTCTCCGGCGTGCTCATGGTGACCGCCACGCGGATGGTGCATGCCGGCACCGTGCGCTCGATCCTGCGCTCGACGCGCGCCGACGCGGCCGCCTTCGTGATCACGGCCGTCGTCACCGTCTCCGTCGACCTGATCGTCGCCGTCGGAATCGGCATGGTCGTCGCCGGCTTGTTCGCCATCCGCGGTCTCGCCCGCGCCACCGGGGTGCATCGCGAGCCGCTCGACGGCGAGGCCCGGGCGGGTGACGAGCGCATCGCGGTCGTGCGTTTTGACGGGCCGCTCTTCTTCGCCGCCGCCGACCGCGTCCTCGACACCGTGACCGGGCTCGACGGGGTCTCGGTCGTCATCCTGCGGATGTCGCAACTCGAGCTCGTCGACGCGACCGGCGCGCACGTGCTCAGCGAGATCGTGCAGCGCCTCGAAGCCCGCGGCGTCACCGTGCTCATCAAGGGCGTGCGGGAAGGGCACACCGAGCTCTTCCGCACCGTCGGCGTTCTCGACGCGCTACGCGACCAGCGTCACCTGTTCGACGACCTCACGGCTGCCGTCGCCCACGCCCGCAGTCACGTCGCGCGCGACAACGGCGACATCGCGGAGTCGCCGGCTTAGCCGTCCTCGCCGAGCCACTTCTCGACCAGGTGGTCGGCGATGACCCGCCGGATCGTGCCGGAACGCGCGCGCAGCACGATGCTCTCGGTGCGCAGGATCGGGCCCTTCCGCTCGACGCCGCGCACGAGGGCACCGTCGGTGACCCCGGTCGCGACGAAGAACGTGTTGTCGCCCTTCACGAGGTCGTCCGCCTCGTAGACCTCGCCGAAGCGCAGCCCCGCCGCCGCGCCTTTCTCGCGCTCGGCATCCGTCTGCGGGTAGAGCATCGTCTGGATGAAGCCGCCGAGCGCCTTGATCGCGCACGCCGTGGCGACGCCCTCGGGGCTGCCGCCGATGCCGACGCACATGTCGAGGCGGCTGTCGTAGCGGGCCGCGTTGATGCCGCCCGCGACGTCGCCGTCGAGCAGCAGTCGCGTGCCGGCGCCGGCCGCCCGGATGTCCTCGATGAGCTGCTGGTGGCGCGGCCGGTCGAGCACGCCGATGAGCATCTCGTCGACGCCCTTGCCCTTCGCCTTCGCGAGCGCGCGGATGTTCTCTCCGATGGGCTGCCGGATGTCGACCACCCCGATCCCGGCGGCATCCGTCACGAGCTTCTCCATGTAGAAGACGCTCGAGGCGTCGAGCATCGCTCCTCGGTCCGCGGCGGCGATCATCGAGATCGCGTTGCTGCGCCCGGCCGCCGTGAGCGACGTGCCGTCGATCGGGTCGACGGCGATGTCGCAAGCCGGCCCGCGCCCATTGCCGACGACCTCGCCGTTGAACAGCATCGGCGCCTGATCCTTCTCGCCCTCACCGATCACGACGGTGCCGGCGAAGTTGACCGTCCCCAGGAACTTGCGCATGGCATCCACGGCGGCCCCATCGGCGCCGTTCTTGTCGCCGTGACCGACGTACGGGAAGGCGCGGATGGCGGCGGCCTCGGTGGCGCGCACGAGCTCCATCGCGAGGTTGCGGTCGGGGTGGAGATAGAGAGTGCCGGTCTCGGCATCCGCCATGGGAGTGTCCTCTGGTCGATACGGGAAGGATCGGCCCCGGTGGCGGCGAGGGCGCTGAAGTCAGCCTACCGAGCCCCGGTAAGCTCGCAGGCGATCCCGCCACCACGATCGTTTCCGGCCCCTGTCAAGGAGACCCCATGCCCGTCGCAACCCCCGACCAGTACGCCGAGATGCTCGACACCGCCAAGAAGAGCGGGTTCGCCTTCCCGGCGATCAACGTCTCGTCGTCGCAGACGATCAACGCGGTGCTCCAGGGTCTCTCCGAGGCCGGGTCCGACGGCATCATCCAGGTCACCACCGGCGGCGCCGACTACTTCGCCGGCCAGACCGTGAAGGCCCGGGCCGCGGGCGCTCTCGCGTTCGCCGCGTTCGCCACCGAGGTCGCCAAGAACTACCCCGTCACCGTCGCACTGCACACCGACCACTGCCCCAAGGACGCCCTGCCCGGCTTCGTCGAGCCGCTCATCGCGGCGTCGGAGGCGCAGGTCAAGGCCGGCGGTCACCCGATCTTCCAGTCGCACATGTGGGACGGCTCGGCCGTGCCGCTCGCCGAGAACCTCGAGATCGCGAAAGATCTGCTCCCCCGCATGAAAGCGATCAACGCGATCCTCGAAGTCGAGATCGGCGTCGTCGGCGGCGAGGAGGACGGCGTCGCCCACGAGATCAACGAGCACCTGTACACGACGCTCGACGACGCGATCGCGACCGTCGACGCGCTCGGCCTCGGCGACCAGGGCCGCTACATGGCGGCGCTCACCTTCGGCAACGTGCACGGCGTCTACGCGCCGGGCAACGTGAAGCTGCGCCCGGAGCTGCTGAAGGAGATCCAGGAGGGGCTGGCGGCGAAGTACGGCACGGCGGCCAAGCCGCTCGACCTCGTCTTCCACGGCGGGTCGGGGTCGACCGACCAGGAGATCGCGGATGCCGTCTCGTACGGGGTCGTGAAGATGAACATCGACACCGACACCCAGTACGCCTTCACCCGCTCGATCGCCGGCACGATGTTCGCCAACTACGACGGCGTGCTCAAGGTCGACGGCGGCGTGGGCAACAAGAAGATCTACGACCCGCGCGCCTGGGGCAAGATCGCCGAGTCCGCGATGGCCGCGCGCGTCGCCGAGGCGACCCGCCAGCTCGGCAGCGCCGGGCAGAGCATCAGCTCGAGGTAGCGCGCGCCTCGCCGGCTTCCGGCGGCAAGTTGAACGTCACCCGCAGGAACCGGTCGTCGCTCCACTCCAAGTCATCGACGCTGCCGCGCAGCGCGAGGTAGTACGGCGCGAGGTGCATGACGCGCCGACCCTCGGGGAGCTCGAAGTCGAGACTCACCCCGACCGCCGTCGTGCCGTCGGGGTGAGCGCGCAGCTCGACGAGGAGGGACCCCGCGTCGGTGCCCGGCGTCGCGAGGATCGCGCGGATGAGGGCGCGCAGCGCGGTGCGCTGCGCCGCGCGCATCCGTCCCGCCTGATGGTCGGGGTCGACCACGACCAGCCGGTCCTGCGCGACCGAATCGAGCCAGCTGAGGTTCGACTGCGTGACCAGGTCGTCGCGCAACCGCCGCGCGAGCTGGCCGGCGAGCGTGCGATCCGCCGGAGTGACCTCACCCGACCGGGCGATGCCTTCGATGAAGGGCGCCGCCCGCGCGATCAGGCGGGCCAGACGCGCGCGTTCGAGCGCCTCGTTGTGCGCGCCCTGGGGGGCGTCGAGGGAGAGCATCGACTGGGAGCGTCGCTCGATCAGCGGAATGGTGCGCGCGACGACGGCGAGCGAGAACCCCGCGGTCGCGGCGATGCCGCTGACGAGCGGGGAGGCGATGATCAGCGCCGTCGAGACGGGACCCCACGCCGAGACCTCCGGCCGGATCAGCAGGCAGCCGATCGGGACGGCGACGAGGGTGACGGCGGAGCCGAGCACGATGATCGCGCGCGGCGGGAGGTACGGTCCGAGCGAGCCGATCACCAGCGCGAGCCCGAACGGCGCCCACCACAGCTCGATGGTCAGTGCCGTATCGGCGTAGCCGATCGACGAGAGCGCGAACCCCGCCACCCCGATCGCGAGGGCGATGCTCGCGCCACCCCAGCCGAGTCGGCGCCGCATCGGCCGGGTGAGCACATGGATGAGGACGCTCGCCGACGTGCAGAGCGCGACACCGACCAACTGCAGCACCGGATCGCGGCTGGAGTCCCAGGCGACGAGGGCGAAGGTGCCGCCGTAGAGGAGGCTCAGCCCGGCGAACACCAGCGGCACGAGGGAGCCGGTGAACCAGCTCAGCGGATCCGCGTCCTGGGCGGAAAGCCGCAGGAATCGTCGGTCGAGCCACGGGAGCCTCACGACGACCTGACTTCGGTCGCCGGGGCGGTGAGGATCACCGAGGTCCCCTCGCCCTTCGCGGACCAGATCTGCGCCCGCCCGCCGACGGCCGCCATCCGGTCGACCACCGAGGCGCGCAGTCCGAGCCGGTCCTGCGCGACCGCGGCCGGGTCGAATCCGGAGCCTCGATCGGTGACCATCACGGTGATCGTGGTCGGGTCGGCGATCACCTCGACTTCGGCGGTCGTCGCGCCGGAGTGCCGGAGGACGTTCTCCAGGGTCGCCCTCAACGACCAGAGCAGAGCGTCGCCCACGTCGGGCTCGAGAGCGTGGTTGGCCGGTGCCGGTCCGGTCATGTGGAGGCTGAGCCCCCGCCACTGGAATTCACTCGCCAGTCGCGCGAGGTCGTTCCGCAACCCCGGATCCTCCTCGATCAGGTCGGACGTGGCGTTCGACGCCCGGATCCAGTCCGCTCCGCGCAGCACGTCCAGATCGGCGAGCAGGCGCTCCCGGGCGCGCTCGTCCAGCCGGTTCGGGGCGCTCATCACGACGGCGAGGTCGTTGAGGATCGTGTCGTGCACGACCGCGGTGGTGCGGCGCGCCAGATCCTCCCCGTGCGCGAGGGCGTGCGTCTCCGCCTCCAGCTCGTCGAAGTTCGGCACGCGGCGGCGGATGCGCTCCTGGATGGCGGCGAGCGTCAGATAGGCGACTGTCGAGAGCGCGAGCACCATCGCCGGTCCGAAGCCGGGGGTGAACGTCATCCCCGACACCGCGAACGCGATGACGCCGGCGACCGTCGCCACGGCGAAGCCGAGCACCGACCAGCCGATCCCCATGAGGGCCCGGGTCGCCGGGATGCCGACGAGCACGAGGGCGAGGGTCGGCCGGTTGACGAGGTACGGCGTGCTCTCGACGATCCCGGGGTCTCCGGCGAGCAGGAGCACCTCATAGCCGACGGTCGCGGATCCGGCCACCGCGAGGTAGGCGAGCACGACCCAGCGACGGGGATGCAGGACGACCGCGACGATCCCGCCGAGCACGACGCCGAGGAGGATGAGGGCGAGGGGCAGGTCGGAGAGCCGATCACGCAGGATGAAGGTCTCGACGAGCACGGGCACGGTCAGCAGGATCGTCATGGCGGCGACCCCCCACCCGGCCGCCGAAACCGCACCGGTGATGACGGCGGCGGCCGTCTCGCGCGGCAGGACCCGAACCCGCACGGGTCAGGTTCCGGAAGCGGTCAGGGCAAGGGGGTAGGCGAGCGCGTCCGGGGTCTGGAAGACGATCGCGACGAGCACGACGACCCAGCTCGCGACGGTGAGCGCGCCGGCGACGAGCGGCACCCAGAACGCGACCCGACCGCGCCGCAGCCGCTGCACCGAGACGAAGCCGGCGACGAGGAAGAGCAGGAGCGAGACCCCGAACAGCACGTAGCCCCCGACCCGCGCCGCATCGCCGAAGTCGATCGACTCGGTCGGCGTCCCGGCGGTCGCGCTCTCGAGGAAGGTGTCGAAGTCGAGCAGTGCCGCCCCGTACTGCACGAGATTGATCGCGCCGAAGAGCAGGAGGGCGATCGTCACGGGCCGGTCGTAGCGCCGGCCCCCGGGTGCGGCCGGACCGCCGACCGCCGCAGGCGCCGGAGCGGGCGGTGCCTCCGCGAGGGGTGCCTCGACCGCGACCCCGCGCAGGGCGGCGACCTCCTCGGGCGTCGCGTACTCGCCGTACTGCGGGATCGGTCGGGGCGCCGAGCGGGGGTCGGACACCCGCTCAGCCCTGCCAGTCGAGGCGACGGGTGCGTCCGCCGAGGCCGCGATCGTCGGGGTTGCCCTGGGCGTCGGTGCGCAGTTCCTTCGGCAGCGAGAACATCAGGTCCTCCTCGGCCGTGACGACGGTCTCGACGTCGAGGTAGCCGGCATCCGCCAGCTCGGCGAGGACCTCCTGCACGAGCACCTCAGGCACCGACGCGCCGCTCGTGACCCCGACCGTGGCGACGCCGTCGAGCCACTCCTGCTGGATCTCGGTCGCGTAGTCGACGCGATGCGCGGCCTTCGCGCCGTGCTCGAGCGCGACGTCGACGAGCCGCACCGTGTTGGAGCTGTTGGCCGAACCCACCACGATCACCAGATCGGCGGCCGGCGCCACCTTCTTGATCGCGACCTGACGATTCTGGGTGGCGTAGCAGATGTCGTCGCTCGGGGGGTCCTGCAGGTTCGGGAACCGCTCGCGCAGCCGCCGCACCGTCTCCATCGTCTCGTCGACGCTCAGGGTGGTCTGCGAGATCCAGACGAGGTTGTCGGGGTCGCGCACGACGAGCGTGTCGACATCCTCCGGCTTCGTCACGAGGGTGGTGCGCTCGGGCGCGTGCCCCATCGTGCCCTCGACCTCTTCGTGCCCGGTGTGACCGATCAAGAGGATGTCGAGGTCCTGCTTCGCGAAGCGGACGGCCTCGCGATGCACCTTGGTCACGAGCGGGCAGGTGGCGTCGATCGCCTGGAGCCCGCGGTCGGTGGCCCCCTGCACGACCGCCGGCGAGACGCCGTGCGCCGAGAAGACCACGTGCGATCCGTGCGGCACCTCGGCGACGTCATCCACGAAGATCGCCCCACGCTGCTCGAGCGTGCTGACGACGTGCACGTTGTGCACGATCTGCTTGCGCACGTAGACGGGGGCGCCGAAGTTCTCGAGCGCCTTCTCGACGGCGATCACCGCACGGTCGACTCCGGCGCAGTAGCCGCGCGGGGCGGCGAGCAGAACGCGCTTGCCCCCGTCGACGGGTCGGTCGACGAGTCGCCCGCGGACCGCGGGGACGCGAGGCGGCGCGAGCACTGCCGCGCCGTTGGTGATGCCGGCCATGTCTCGATTCTACGGAGCCGACCGGCACCGGGCTGGGAGGACGGCGGGCTCGGTTAGCCTCGACGCGTGACCCCCGAGCCCGCCGCGACCCCCGAGCGCTCCTCCCCCGAGGCGCCGTGGCCGGTCGCGATGATGTCGGGCAAACTCAAGGACTACATCGACCGCCTCGGCACCGTGTGGGTCGAGGGCGAGATCACCCAGTGGGGGCTCTCCGGCGGCAACGCCTACGGCAAGGTCAAAGACCTCACCCAGGACGTGACGCTGTCGTTCCGGGTCTGGTCGACGACGCTGATGAAACTCAAGGAGGAGTTCCGGCAGGGCGACCGGGTCGTCGCCCTCGTGAAGTCCGAGTGGTGGCCCAAGGGCGGCACCCTCACGATGCAGGTCTACGACATCCGCCATGTCGGCATCGGCGACCTGCTCGCGAAACTCGAGGCGCTGCGCCGGAAGCTCAGCCAGGAGGGGCTGTTCGACGCGGAGCGCAAGCAGCGCCTGCCCTTCCTGCCGCGCTGCATCGGGCTGGTGACGGGCAAGGACTCGGATGCCGAGAAGGACGTGATCCGCAACGCCCAGTTGCGCTGGCCGGCCGTTCAGTTCCGCATCCGGCATGCGGCGGTGCAGGGCGACCGCGCGGTGTCGGATGTCATCGGCGCGATCACCTCGCTCGACAAAGACCCCGACGTCGACGTCATCATCGTCGCGCGCGGCGGCGGCGACTTCCAGAACCTGCTGCCGTTCAGCGACGAGCGGCTGGTGCGGGCGGTCGCCGAATGCCGCACCCCGGTCGTGAGCGCGATCGGCCACGAGGCCGATCGGCCGCTGCTCGACGACGTGGCCGACCTGCGGGCCTCCACCCCGACCGACGCGGCGAAGCGGGTCGTGCCCGACATCGCCGACGAGCTCGCGCGCGTGCGGCAGGCCCGCAGCCGGATGCTCGCGCGAGTCACCGGAATGGTCACCGCCGAGATCGACCGCATCGGAAGCATCCGCTCGCGCCCCGTGCTGGCCGACCCGCAGCGCCTGGTCGGCGACCGGGCCGAAGAGCTCACCCGGTGGGTCGCCCGCGGGGCGGAATTGCTCGACTACGCATTCGAACGCGCCGGGCAGCGCGTCGTCGAACTCCGCGCGCAGCTGCGGGCGCTCTCTCCGCAAGCGACCCTCGAGCGCGGCTACGCCATCGCCCGCCTCGAGTCGGGGGCGGTGCTGCGGCACGTCGCCGAGTCCACCCCCGGGGATGCCCTCCGCCTCACCCTCGTCGACGGCGAGATCGCGGCGACCGTCGAGGGCCGCGGGTAGGGTTGTGGGCGTGTCCGACATCGCCGAGCTCTCCTACGAACAGGCTCGGGACGAACTCGTGAAGGTGGTCGGCGCCCTCGAGCAGGGCGGCGTCTCGCTCGAGGAGTCGCTCGCCCTCTGGGAGCGCGGGGAAGCCCTCGCGAAGCGGTGCGAGGAGTGGCTCGTCGGCGCGAAGGCCCGTCTCGACGCCGCCCGCACCTCCGCGGCGTCCCCCGCCGCCGGCGACCCGTCATGACGATGCCCGCCCAGGAGGCGGCGCCGACCGTCGCCGAGCGTCGCGCGGCCCGGCGCGCCAACCAGACGACGTTCAACCTCGTCATCGCCCTGATCGCGTCGCTCGGCATCGTTCTGCTGCTCGTCGTCGTGGTCGTGCGGCCCGACACCCAGCTCCCCGCCATCGACTACCGGGCGGTCGGAGCCTCGGCCCAGGGGTCCGTCGACGAACCGCTCGTCATCCCCGACCTCCCCGAGGGCTGGACCGCCAACCGCGCCGAACTGGTGAGCGACCCGGCCGACGGCGTGACGCGGTGGGAGATCGGGTTCCTCACCCCCGACGGCGCGTACATCGGCCTCGTACAGGGCGTCGACGCGAACGCGTCGTGGCTCGCCGACCAGGTGCGTTCCGCCTCCGTGACCGGAGCGCAGAGCCACGGCGGCCTCACCTGGGACGCCTACGACCGCCGCGACGTGCCCGACCCGGGCAATGTCGAGTTCGCGCTCGTGACCGAGTCGGGGGCGTCGACGATCGTGCTCGGCGGCACGGCATCCGACGAGGAGTTCGCCGTGCTCGCCACCACCGTGGGAGAGGCCCGCTGATGGCCGACGCCGCCGTCGAGAGCCGTCGCACCCCCGCGCAGGTGTGGCGCGAGATGAGCCGCGGCAACGAGCGCTTCGTCGCCGGCGAGCCGCAGCACCCGCGGCAGGACGTCGAGCGTCGCACCGAACTGGCCGGGTCGCAGGCACCGCACGCCGCGCTGTTCGGGTGCAGTGACTCCCGCCTCGCGGCCGAGATCATCTTCGACAAGGGCCTCGGCGATCTGTTCGTCGTGCGCAATGCCGGCCAGGTCATCTCCGACTCCGTGATCGCGTCGCTCGAGTACGCGGTCGCGGTGCTCGACGTGCCGCTCATCATCGTGCTCGCGCACGACGCGTGCGGGGCCGTGCAGGCGGCGATCGACCTCGACTCCGCCGAGTCGGCGCAGCTCCCCCCGCACATCGCCGGGCACATCGCGGGAATCCGGCCGGCCGTGCGCCTCGCCGCCACGCGCGACCCCGAAGACGTCGGCCGGGCGCACCTCGAGCGCACGGTTCGAGCCCTCGTCGAGCGCAGCGAACTCATCTCCGACGCCATCGCCGCCGGTACGCTGGGAGTCGTCGGCGCGAACTACCGCCTCATCGAAGGCCACGTGGTTCCGGCTGTCGCCCTCGGGGCGCTCGAGTCCTGACTCGTCGCTCCTCCCCGCCACCGCCTCCTCGCCCCTCAAACCGAAAGGCCACGTCGCCGTGAGCACCCCGAACGCCGAGACCGGCTTCCGCATCGAGCACGACACGATGGGTGAGGTGCGGGTGCCCGCATCCGCCCTCTACGGCGCGCAGACCCAGCGCGCCGTCGAGAACTTCCCGATCTCGGGATCGGGACTCGAGGCCGGCCAGATCGTGGCCCTCGCCCGCATCAAGCGCGCGGCCGCCCTGGTCAACCAGGAGCTCGGCATCCTCGACGGAGCCATCGCCGACTCGATCGTGGCCGCGGCGGACGACATCATCGGCGGCGCGCACCACGACCAGTTCCCGGTCGACACCTACCAGACCGGGTCGGGCACGTCGTCGAACATGAACATGAACGAGGTGCTCGCCACCCTCGCGACGCAGAAGCTCGGCGCGCCCGTGCACCCCAACGACCACGTCAACATGTCGCAGTCCAGCAACGACGTCTTCCCGACGTCGGTGCACGTCGCGGTGACCGGTGCCCTGGTCAACGACCTCGTGCCGGCGCTCGACCACCTCGCCACCGCGCTCGAGGCGAAGGCCGAGCTGTGGAAGGGCGTCGTCAAGTCCGGCCGCACGCACCTCATGGACGCCACCCCCGTCACCCTCGGCCAGGAGTTCGGCGGCTACGCCCGCCAGGTGCGCCTGGGCATCGAGCGCGTGCAGGCGGCGCTCCCCCGGGTCGCCGAGGTCCCGCTCGGCGGCACCGCGACCGGCACCGGTATCAACACCCCGAAGGGCTTCTCGCCGAAGGTCATCGCGATCGTCGCCGAGACCTCAGGGCTGCCGATCACCGAGGCGCTCGACCACTTCGAGGCGCAGGGCGCGCGCGACGGACTCGTCGAGGCCTCCGGGGCGCTGCGCGTCATCGCGGTGTCGCTCACCAAGATCTGCAACGACCTGCGCTGGATGGGCTCGGGCCCGAACACCGGTCTCGCCGAGCTGTCGATCCCCGACCTCCAGCCGGGGTCGTCGATCATGCCCGGCAAGGTCAACCCGGTCATCCCGGAGGCGGTCATCATGGTCGGTGCCCGCGTGATCGGCAACGACGCGACGATCGCCTGGGCCGGCGCGACCGGCAACTTCGAGCTCAACGTCGCCATCCCGGTGATGGGCACGGCGCTGCTGGAGTCGATCCGCCTGCTCGCCAACGGCTCCGTGCTGCTCGCCGACAAGACCGTCGAGGGACTCGAGGCGAACGTCGAGCGTTCCCGCGCGCTCGCCGAGTCGAGCCCGTCGATCGTCACCCCGCTCAACAAGTTCATCGGCTACGAGAACGCCGCGAAGATCGCCAAGCACTCGGTCGCGAAGGGCCTCACCGTGCGTGAGGCGGTCATCGACCTCGGCTTCGTCGAGCGCGGCGAACTCACCCTCGAGCAGCTCGACACGGCACTGGATGTCCTGTCGATGACGCGCCCCGGATAACCCCCTCCCGCGGGTTGAGTGCCGCGCGGCAGCGCGGTGTATCGAAACCCTGGTGGCACACTCACGGCATGACGCTCGATCGCTCCCGCCGTGCCCGCGCGGCGCGGAAGCGGCGTAAGCGGTTCCTGGCCGCCGACAACGATCTCACCGCGGCGCAGTGGACCGCGATCCGGTCGGCCTGGGGCTGCTGCGCCTACTGCGGCGGCCCCGACGAGTCGCTGCAGAAGGACTGCGTGCTGCCGCTGTCGCGCGGCGGCCGCTACACCATCGAGAACGTCGTCCCCGCCTGCCGGTCGTGCAACGCGAGCAAGAGCAACGACGAGGTCACCGGCTGGCTGCGGCGCAAGCGGCTCGACGAGCCGGCCTTCCTGCGCCGGTGGGTCGACGTACTGACCACTCTGAGACCGTCAGACGGTCTGGACGACGAGCGCCCCGACGTACCCGGCGAGCAGGAACGGTCCGAACGGGATGCGGCGGTCGCGTCCCTTCACGATCAGCACGACGAGCGCGACCACGCCGCCGAGCAGGAAGGCGATCAGGGGTGACGCGATCGCGACGCTGACCGTCGGCGAGGCGAGCCCGAGGACGGCGGCGAGCTTCACATCCCCCATCCCCATCCCGCCGCCGAGCGCCAACAGGAAGAGCACCCCGGCGTAGCCCACACCCGCGAGCACGGGGATGAGCGGCGGGACGCCGGTGGTCGCCCACGATCCGCCGGCGGCGAGCAGCCCGATGACGAGTCCGGGCGCGACGAGCCGATTCGGCAGCCGGTGCTCGGCGAGATCGATGCGCGTCAGCTCGGGGGCTGTCGCCGCGACGTAGAGCGCGGGGATGGCTGCCACGGCCGGGCCGATCGCGACCCAGGTGAGGACGCCGATCGCGAGGGTCACCGGCAGCTGCCATCCGATCCGTCGCATGGCGGGATGCTAGCGACCGGAGTCGTGGAAAGCGGCATCCTGCTCACAACGCAGGGGATGCGGACTGGACGGGCCGGGCCCACGCCGCACTTCCCCGGCGACGTGGTGCCCGACCCTCAGACGTGCCTGCGGGGCTACGCCAGCTCGTTGCCCTCGAGCATCTCCGTGACGAGGGCCGCGATGGCCGACCGCTCGGAGCGGGTGAGGGTGATGTGCGCGAACAGAGGATGCCCCTTGAGGGTCTCGATCACGCTGGCCACCCCGTCGTGGCGTCCGACCCGGAGGTTGTCGCGCTGGGCGACGTCGTGCGTCAGCACGACCCGGGAGTTCTGGCCGATGCGGCTGAGCACCGTGAGCAGCACGTTGCGCTCCAGCGACTGCGCCTCGTCGACGATCACGAAGGCGTCGTGCAGGGAGCGACCGCGGATGTGCGTGAGCGGCAGGACCTCGAGGATGCCGCGCTCGACGATCTCTTCGAGCACGTTGTCCGAGACGAGGGCGCCGAGGGTGTCGAACACCGCCTGCCCCCAGGGGTTCATCTTCTCGTCCTTGTCGCCCGGCAGGTAACCCAGCTCCTGGCCGCCGACCGCGTACAGCGGACGGAACACCATGATCTTGCGGTGCTGCTGCTTCTCGAGCACGGCTTCGAGTCCGGCGCAGAGGGCGAGCGCCGACTTGCCGGTGCCGGCGCGACCGCCGAGCGACACGATGCCGATCTCCGGGTCGAGCAGCAGGTCGATCGCGAGGCGCTGCTCGGCGCTGCGGCCGTGGAGGCCGAAGACATCCCGATCCCCGCGCACCAGCTTGAACTCGCCCCGCGCGCTCACCCGGCCGAGGGCCGACCCGCGCTCGGAGTGCACGACGAGACTCGTGTTGATCGGCAGGTCGGCGACCTGCCGGGAGGACATCTGCTCGGTGTCGTAGAGGTCCGCCATCTGCTCGGCCGAGATCTCGACATCGGCCATGCCGGTGTACCCGGAGTCGACGGCGAGTTCGGCTTTGTACTCCTCCGCGGTGAGGCCGACGGACGCGGCCTTGACGCGCATCGGGAGGTCCTTCGACACGACGGTGACGTCGAGCCCGTCGTTCGCGAGGTTCATCGCGACCGCGAGGATGCGGGAGTCGTTGTCGCCGAGCTGGAGCCCCGACGGCAGCACCGACTGGCTGGAGTGGTTGAGCTCGACCCGGATGGAGCCCCCCGCCTCCCCCGCCGACATCGGGAAGTCGAGCCGTTCGTGCAGCCGCCGCAGCTCATCGAGATTGCGCAGTGCTTGACGCGCGAAGTACCCGATCTCCGGGTCGTGGCGCTTCGCCTCGAGTTCCGAGATGACGACGACGGGCAGGACGACGGCGTGCTCCGCGAAGCGGAAGATCGCCTTGGGATCGCTCAGCAGCACCGACGTGTCGAGGACGAATGTCCGCTCCCCCTGCTTCGGTTTCCCACCTCCGCCCGGGGCGTTGGTGGACTGCTGCTGGGGCTTGTCGAGTGCGGGCACTCCCACTCCATCCCCGGGGAACGCTCCCCCGGCTCTGATTTCGTGGCGGCCACTTCACTCGGAACGAACTTACGTGGCCGCTCCGACCAGGCGCCGTGCCTGATGTCTCCGACGCTAACCCCGGGCGTGTGACGGTCGCGTTTCGACACGCCCCCCGCGCGTTACGGACGTGTGAATCCTCAGCTTCGGGTGCTCAGATCGTGGTGGCGAACGAGACCAGGGCCGCACGCAACATCGAGAAGGTCTCCTCCTCGACCGTCGCGTGGGCCGAGAGCCGCACGGTGGTGTCGCGCACCGTCGCGGTGACGCCGTGGTTGTGCAGCGAGGCGGCGAGCACGGTGAGCTGCTCGGGCGACGGCTCGAGCACGACGATCCCGGCCCGTTCCGCCTCCGCCCGGGGCGACACGACCGGCACCGCGTACTCGTCGGCGAGGTCGATGAGTCGCGACACGTTGTGCGCGATCTCGCGGTGGAGCACCGGGATGCCGACGGCGGCGATCTCTTCGAGGGCGGCGGCGAACCGCCCGGCGGCGACCGGGTCGGCGTGACTGACCTGGTACGCGGCAGCCCCCTCCGCGGCCGGCTCCACGGTCGGCGCGTACGGATCGCGGGAGCCGGCGAAACTCGACCACACCGGAGTCAGGTGGTCGCGGGCCCGATCGCTGACGGCGAGGAAGCCCGACCCGATGCCGGCCCGCGTCCACTTCTGACCGCCCGACACGACGACGTCGGTGACCTCATAGGGCGCATCCACGATCCCGAAGCCCTGGGCGGCGTCCACGATCAGCAACCGGTCGCCGATCACCTGGCGGATGCCGTCGAGGTCGACGAGATACCCGGTGCGGTAGTCGACGAGGCTCACGGCGACGGCGACCACCGAGGGCGTGAGCTGGTCGCGCAGGTTGCCCGGCGTGACCCGGCCGTCATCGGTCTCGAGCCAGAGCGGGGCGAGCACGCCGAGCGCGTCGGCGGCACGCTGCACGGCGTAGGTCATCGACGGGAACTCCCGCGGCGACACCGCGACGCCGCCGGTGATCCCGAACATCGTGTGCAGCAGGCCGGTGGAGGCGTTGGGCTGGAACACGACCTGATCCGGCCGGAAGCCGCCGAGCGCCGCGACGGCCGCCCGCATCCGGTCGTGCTGGGCGAGCAGCCCGGCGACGGACCCGAAGCGCGCGTGCGCGAGGACGCTGGCGAGCGCCGTCTGCTCCTCGAGGGCGGCACGACCCATCGGCGCGACGCGCGCGTAGTCCAGGTAGCCCGGCTCCTCGTCGAAGCGGGCCTGGTAGTCGGTGAGATTCATGCGCCGTACCTCCGATCCCGGGTGGCGTAGGCGCGCAACGCGCGCAGGAAGTCGACCTCGCGAAGGTCGGGGCCGAGCGACTCGAGGAAGTAGAACTCGCTGTGGGCGCTCTGCCAGAGCATGAAGTCGGAGAGCCGCTGCTCCCCCGACGTGCGGATGATGAGGTCGGGGTCGGGCTGACCCTGCGTGTACAGGTGGTCGGCGATCAGCTCGGGCGTGAGCAGCGCCGCGAGGTCGTCGATCGTGCCGCCGCTGGTGCCGTGCGTGCGCACGATGCTGCGCATGGCATCCGCGATCTCCCGGCGTCCGCCGTACCCGATCGCGAGGTTGACGTGCAGGCCCGCATTCGCGGCCGTGCGCGCTTCCGCGCCGTGGAGCGCGTCGACCAGCGGCTGGGGCAGACCCTCGGTCGTGCCGACGTGCTGGATGCGCCAGTCGGCGGCGCGCGAGAGGTCGTCGGCGAGGTCCGCGATGATCTCGAACAGGGTCCCCAACTCGTCCGCGTCGCGGCCGGTCAGGTTGTCGGTCGAGAGCAGGTAGATGGTGACCATGCGGATGCCGAGGGCGTCGCACCAGCCGAGGAACTCGCGCATCTTCGCCGCACCGGCGCGATGCCCGTGGGCCGCCGTCTCGAGCGCCCGCTCTCGCGCCCAGCGACGGTTGCCGTCGATGATCATGCCGACGTGGTGGGGTCGCGGAAGGTCCGCGAGCTCTCTGCGCAACCGAGCCGAGTAGAGCCCATACAAGAAGCTCCGGCCGGATGCGCCCTTCCGTTGTGGCACCTGACTAAGGTAGTCGACCCTCCCAGGGTCTTCGTCGCGGGTCCCCGTACACTCCCCGCATGACCTCTGCGCGCCCCGGAGCGACCGATCTGACGGACCCGGCCGACCCGGGCGTCGACCTCCCCAACATCCCCCTGCTCGACGACGCGATCGCGCATCCCGAGGTCGAGCAGAAGCCCACCTGGCGCGGCTGGATCCACGCCGCCACCGCGCCGCTCGCGCTCGCGGCCGGCATCGTTCTCATCGTGCTCGCCGACGGCCCCGCGGCGAAGGCGGCGTCGGCCGTGTTCATGGCGTCGTCGATCCTGCTCTTCGGCGTCTCCGCGGTCTACCACCGCTTCAACTGGAGCCCGAAGGTCAAGGCGATCTTCCGCCGGCTCGACCACTCGAACATCTTCATCCTCATCGCCGGTACCTACACGCCGCTCGCGGTCAGCGCGCTGCCCTTCGACAAGGGGATCGTGCTGCTCTCGGCGGTCTGGGGTGTCGCGGTGCTCGGCATCGTGTTCCGGGTGTTCTGGGTGCAGGCGCCGCGCTGGTCGTATGTGCCGCTCTACATCGGCATGGGCTGGGCCGCCGTCTTCTACGCCGTGGACCTCGTCTCGTTCAACCCGGTCGCGATGCTGCTCGTGCTCATCGGCGGCCTGTCGTACACGGCGGGCGCGCTGATCTACGGGTTCAAGCGCCCCAACCCGGTGCCCGGCGTGTTCGGGTTCCACGAGCTGTTCCACACCGCGACGGTCGTGGCGTTCCTCTGCCACTGGACCGCGATCCTCATGATCGTGCTCAACCCGCTGGGGTGGTAGCGCCGCTCGGCTGGGCGGCTAGTCCTTCTCGGCGGCGGCGGCCTCTTCGGCATCCAGCTGCTCGTTGATCGCCGCCCGGTAGTTCACGCGGCGGGTGCGGCGCACCATGTCGACGATGAGCAGCACGACCACGACGACGATGCCGAAGGTGATCACGAATCCCCAGACGCCCGGGGTGACGACGTTCGGGTCGAAATCCTCCGCCGGACCGGGGGTCGGCACCGTGGTGAAGAGCAAATGGAGCACGTGGGCCTCCCGGTCCGAATAGCCTGGTTCCAGGGTAACGGAGGCGAGATGACGCACAGCTCGGTCGCGGAGCGCTACGGGCGCACGGATGCCGACCGGCGACGCCGGCTGACGATCGGCGTCGCGGCGGCCGTCGGGGTGCTCGTCGTGGTCGTCGCCTGGGTCGTCTGGGTCGGGCTCTTCAGCCCCTCGGCCAGCCTCGAGACGCGCGACACCGGGTATGTGACCCGCGAGGACGGCTCCGTCGACATCCGTTTCGAGGTCAGCACCGAGCCCGGTCTCTCGGTGTCGTGCGCCCTCCAGGCGCTCAACGAATCGTTCGCGATCGTCGGCTGGAAGATCGTCGAGCTGCCCGCCGGCGAGGAGCGCACCCGCGCGTTCGTCGAGAACGTGCGGGTCACCGAACCGGCCGTCACCGGGTTGATCTACCGCTGCTGGCTGACCTAGCATGGGGCGATTGCCCGGCTCCGGCCGGGCACACGTATTTGCTCGCCCCCTCGAAGGAGCATCCGCATGTCCGACCCCGCTGCCACGACCTGGCTGACCCAGGAGTCCTACGACCGACTCAGCGCCGAGCTCGCCGAGCTCGAAGGACCCGCGCGCCTCGACATCGCGAAGAAGATCGAAGCCGCGCGTGACGAAGGCGACCTCAAGGAGAACGGCGGCTACCACGCCGCGAAGGACCAGCAGGGGAACATCGAGGCGCGCATCCGCCAGCTCACCTTCCTGCTGCGCCACGCCACCGTCGGCGAACCGCCGGCCGCCTCGGGGGTCGTCGAGGTCGGCACGGTCGTGACCGCGAAGATCGCCGGCGACGAGACGACGTTCCTGCTCGGCAGCCGCGAGATCGCCGACGACTCCAGCGACCTCGACGTCTACCCGGCCACGAGCGCGCTCGGTGAGGCGATCCTCGGCCTTAAGGTCGGCGAGAAGGCGACCTACGTCGCGCCGAACGGCAAGGAGATCGCCGTCGAGGTCGTCGCGGTCGAGACCTACCGCGCGCGCTGACGCTTGAGGCGACGGCACGGTCGTGCCGTCGCGCGTCGCCAGCGCCGACGCCCGTCCCGGGCGTCGGTCCTTAGCTGGTGACGCGGGGCCGGTAGCCGGCGTCCCGCAGGCGGGTGAGCACGAGTTCCGCGTGCACGGGACCGCGCGTCTCCATGTGGATCTCGATGCCGACCTCGTTGATGAGCAGCCCGGTGCCGTGCCGGGTGTGGATGACTTCGACGACGTTCGCGTTCGCGTCGGAGATGAGTTCGGCGATCCGCGCCAGCTGGCCCGGACGGTCGGGCAGCGGGATGTCGACCTTGAGGTAGCGCTGCGCGGCGGCGAGGCCGCGGCTGATGACGCGTTCCATCACCATCGGGTCGATGTTGCCGCCCGACAGCACGACGACGGTCGGGCCGACGGCATCCACGACCCCCGCGAGCAGTGCGGCGACCCCGGCGGCACCCGCCGGTTCGACGACCATCTTGGCGCGCTCGAGCAGCACGACCAGCGCGCGGGCGATGTCGTCGTCGCTGACGGTGACGACGTCGTCGACGGTGCGGCTGATGATGTCGAAGTTGAGCGTTCCCGGGCGGGCGACCGCGATGCCGTCGGCGATCGTCGGGCCGACCGCGACCGGGATGATCTCGCCCGCGGCGAGCGACGGCACGTAGGGGGCCGCGTTGTGCGCCTGCACGCCGATGATGCGGATGTCGCGGTCGGGGGCGGCCTGCGCGATCGCCGACGCCACCCCCGAGATCAGCCCGCCGCCCCCGATCGGAATGACGATCGTCGCGACGTCGGGCACCTGCTCGAGGATCTCCAGGCCGAGCGTGCCCTGCCCGGCGACGACGTCGGCATGGTCGAACGGCGGGATGAAGGTCGCACCCGTGCGTTCGGCGAACGCCTTCGCCGCGGCGTTGGTGTCGTCGAAGATGTCGCCTTCGAGCACGACGTCGGCGCCGTAGTCGCGGGTGGCCTGCAACTTGGGAAGCGCGACGCCGGTGGGCATGTAGATCGTCGCGGCGATCCCGAGCTCCCGCGCGGCGAGGGCGACGCCCTGGGCGTGGTTGCCGGCCGAGGCCGCGACGACGCCGCGCGAGCGCTCATCGGCGGAGAGCTGCGAGAGCCGGTTGTAGGCGCCGCGGATCTTGTACGACCCGGTGCGTTGGAGGTTCTCGGCCTTGAGGAACACGGGCACGCCGACGATCCCGGAGAGGAACCGCGAGACCTCCATCGGCGTCGTCTGCACGACGGCGGAGACACGTTCCCGGGCCGCGTGGAAGTCGTCGAGGGTCGGTCCCGGGAGGGCCGTCCGATCCAGCTCAGCTCGCACGGCGTCTCCTCGGTGACGGGAGCGGGGTCGTCACGTCGGCGACCGTCGGATGCGGGTTGGTGCGCCACTCGCCACGGGCGATGTAGCCGATCGACCCGTTGAGCACCGCGACGAGCGGCACCGCGAACAGCGCCCCCGGGATGCCGGCGACGAATCCGCCGGTCGCGACCGCGAGCACGATCGCGAGCGGATGGATCTTCACGACCGACCCGACCAGCAGCGGCTGCAGGACGTGCCCCTCGACCTGCTGCACGAGGATCACGATGCCGAGCATGACGAGCGACTCGACCGGTCCGAGGAAGACCAGGGCGACGAACACCGCCATCGCGCCCGACACGACGGCGCCGACGACCGGCACGAACGAGGCGAGGAACACCGCGATCGCGATCGGGATGACGAGCGGGAAGTCCCGTCCGGTGAAGAACCCGAGCGCCCAGGCACCGACGCCGATGCCGATCGCGTCGATCGCGGCGACCATGATCTGCACCTTCACGAACGTGGTCAGCGTGATCCAGGCGGCTTCGCCGCCGCCGACGACCGCGGCCCGCGCGCGGGTCGGGAACAGCCGCACGACCCACTGCCAGATGCGGCGGCCGTCGATGAGGATGAACAGCGTCGTGAAGAGGGCGAGCACGAGGCCGGCCAGGATGTGGCCGCCGAGCGACCCGACCTCGAGGGCGGGGTCGATGAAACTCGACAGGTTGTCGCCGAAGCCGGCGAACAGCCCGTCGACGTAGGCGGTGATGTCCTGGTCGGTGAGGTCGAACGGGGGCTGGGCGAGAAAGTCCTTGAGATCCTCGTAGCGCTCGAACGTCCGCTCCTGCAGCGCCGGGAAGCCCGCCCGCACCTGGAACACGATGAGGGTGATGAGGCCTCCGACGACGGCGATGACGGCCAGTTCGTTGACCGCGACGGCCAGCCACTTCGGCCAGCCCGTGCGCTGGAGCCAGGTGCTGAACGGCACGAGCAGTGCGGCGAGCAGCACCCCGATGAAGAACGGGATGGCGACGTACCGCAGTTGCACGATCAGGAAGCCGAGCACCCCGAGCACCGCGAGCACGAGCAGGATGCGCCACGACCAGGCCGCGGCGACACGCATCCCCGGGGCGACTTTCTCATTCGGGTCGAACGGCGGCATCGCGACGGGCGCCTCGGCCGCCTTCCGACGACGTAGACGCGGAGCAGGGCGCTCTACGGGTTCCTCGGCTCGAGCCACCATGTCAGTCTAGGCGCGGCGCCGCCGCCCTCACGGTGCCGCGGTGGCGCTCACGGGGTTGCCCCGGAAGCTCACCCGCACGCTGTCGCCGGGCGCCGGCTGCACCGAGACCTCGTGCTGCACGCTCAGCAGGGTGCCGTCGTCGAGCCGCACCGTGGTGCGGCGCAGGGAGCCGAGGAAGCTCGACGCCACGACGGTCGCCGCGAGACCCTTCGTGGCCTTTCCGACGGCGAGTACGACGTCTTCGGGGCGCACGTAGGCGAGCACCGGGCCGTCGGGCTGGGCGTCGCCGAGCAGGGCGAACGTCGCCCCGGCCGCAGTGATCGTGCCGGCCTCGAGCGTTCCCGGAATCCGGTTCGACAACCCCACGAAGTCGGCGACGAACGGGGTCGCCGGCGTGACGTAGAGCTCTTCCGGGGTGCCGATCTGCTCGATCCGCCCCTCGCGCATGACGGCGACCCGGTCGGCGACGGCGAGCGCCTCCTCCTGGTCGTGGGTGACGAACAGCGTCGTGATGCCGAGTTCGGTCTGGATGCGCCGGATCTGCTCGCGCAGCTGCACGCGTACCTTCGCGTCGAGCGCCGAGAGCGGCTCGTCGAGCAGGAGCACCCGCGGGCGGGTGACCAGCGCACGGGCCAGGGCAACGCGCTGCTGCTGCCCGCCGGACAGCTGGTGCGCGAACCGCTCCCCCCGCTCGCCGAGGCCGACGAGGTCGAGCGCCTCCTGCGCGCGCTCGCGACGTTCCGCGGCGGCGACCTTGCGCATCCGGAGTCCGAACTCGACGTTCTCGAGCACCGTCATGTGCGGGAAGAGCGAGTAGGCCTGGAACACCATGCCGATGTCGCGCTTGTTCGTCGGCAGCCCCGAGACGTCGTCGCCGTCGATGCGGATCGACCCGCCGTCGACGACCTCGAGGCCGGCGAGTGCACGCAGCGCCGTCGTCTTGCCACAGCCCGAGGGACCGAGCAGGGCGACGAACTCGCCCGGCTCCAGCTTCAGCGAGATGCCGTCGAGCGCGCGGTGGGCGCCGTACACCTTCACGACGGCGTCGAGCTCGACGGTCGCCGGGGTGATGGTGAGGGATGCCGCGGGCTCGGTCGGCCAGGCGGCCGTGCGCAGGGCTTGGGTGTCGGTCATGATGCACGGCTCCGGTTTCCGACCGTTCCAAGACGGCCGATGACGAGTAGAAGGACGAAGGCGAACGCGAGGGCGAGGAGCGCGAGGATCGCCGCCACCCACGGGTCGGACTGCGAGACCTGGAGGATCGCGGTCTGCAGGTTGCGGCGGTTGAGGAGACTCGCGAGCGTGAACTCGCCGAGCACGACGGCGACCGTGATGAACGCGGCGGCGAGCACTCCCCGGCGCAAGTTCGGCAGCAGCACCCGCCACACGACGACCGGCCAGGAGGCGCCGAGCGATCGGGCGGCTTCGCTGAGGGTGACCACCGGCACGCCGTCGAGGTTCGACTGGATCGCCCGGTAGGCGTAGGGCAGCACGAGGATGCCGTAGGCGAACGCGAGCGTCCAGGTGCCGCTGCCGAAGATCCTCACGACGACCGAGTAGACGGGTGCGAGTCCGACGACGAGCACGATCGCGGGCACGGTGATCGGGATGATGCAGATGAACTCCAGCACGCGGCGCAGCTTCGGGAAGCTCATGTGCACGAGCAGCATCGTCGGCAGCAGCACCACCAGCACGATGCCCACGGCCACCGCGGCGAGCACGAACGAATTGCCGATCGCCTGGAACAACTGGCGATAGGGGCGCGCGTTCTCGGGATCGAAGAGTCCGGTCCAGTGGGTGAAGGTGTAGTCGCCGGTGAATCCGTCGCGCAGCGAGAACTCGAGCAGCGACAGCAGCGGGATCGCGAACACGATCGCGACGACCCCGAGGATGACCCAGCGGGTGACGGTGCTCGGGGCGAGGCCGAGCCGCACGGGGCCCGCCACCGTCGACGCGCGGCTCATCGCTGCCACCGCGAGGTCCGGGCGGCGAGCACCGAGTATCCCCACATCACGACGACCATGACGACGATCATCCCGAGGGCGAGGGCGCCCGCCATGTTCTCCCGGCCGAGCACGGTCTCGCTGATCAGGGCCGACCGGATCTGCAGCGGCACGATCTGCGAGCCCTGGCTGATCAGCGCGGCGGCGGTCGCGTACGACGAGAAGGCGTTGGCGAACAGCAGCAGCAGGCTCCCGATGAACGACGGGGCGAGCACGGGGCCGGCGATGCGGGTCCAGTACGTCCAGCGCGTGCCGCCGAGCGTGGCGTTGGCCTCGGCCCACTGCGACTTGAGCCCCTCGAGGGCCGGCAGGAAGGTGATGATCATGAGCGGCACCTGGAAGTAGACGTAGACGGGCAGGAGGCCCGGCACCTGGTAGAGCCAGACGCCGTTCTCGTGGATGTTGACGCCCACGGTGTCGACGAGCCACAGCGTGATGAGACCCTGGCTGCCGATCGCGGCGATGAAGGCGAAGGCGAGCATGACGCCGCCGAACTGCGCGAGCACGCTGGTCGCCGAGTCGACGATCGTGCGCAGGGCTCCGGATGATTTCGTCCCGAGCATCGCGTAGCAGACGAGCGCTCCGATGACCGCGCCGATCACCGCGGTGACGGCCGAGACCCAGAAGGAGCTGCCGAAGGTGGTCAGCACGGCGGGTTCGAAGATGCCGAGGATGTTGGCGAGCGTGAACGAGCCGTCCTCGGCGAAGAAGCCGGTGCCGACGGCGAGGAGCGTCGGGATGGCGAGGAAGAGCAGCACGTAGAGGGCGAACGGCGTCAGCCCGAGGTACTTGGCGACGCCGCCACGGCGGCGGAGGGGGGCGGGCCCGGCCACGGGATGCCGCCGGGGGGTCTCCCCGGCGGCATCCGCGACCAGCGCCGCAGTGTCGGCGACGGTCATCTGCGTTGCGCGATCAGGAGATCGCGGCGGCCCACTTCTCGGCGAGCAGCGCGGCCGCAGCCTCGGCCTGCTCGGCGGTCGGGGTCACGAGCTCACCCTCGAGGGCGCCCAGCGCGTCGAGCGCGTCCTGGTCGACCGTTCCGGCATCCTGCAGCGTCTGGATGGTCACCGGGTAGGCGCCACCGACGATGAAGAGGTTCTGCGCCGCGGCGCTGTAGAGGAACTCCATCCACAGGCGAGCAGCGGCCGGGTGCGGCGCGTCGTTGTTGATGGCCTGGTTGTAGAACGAGGTGTAGACCGTGCCCGGGAGCGTGGTCACCTCCCAGCCGTCGACCGTCGACGCGACGGCGAGGTTGTTGTAGCTCCAGTCGAAGGCGACCTTGATCTCGCCCGAGGCGATGGCCGCCTCGGTCACGTTGACCGGCAGGAAGTTGCCGGCGTCGTTGAGCTGCTCGAAGAAGTCGATCCCGGGCTGGAAGTCGTCCAGGTCGCCGCCCGACTGCACGGTGGCGAGGCCGACGGCGGCGAAGGCCGCGCCCGCCTGCGTCGGGTCGCCGTTGAGGGCGACCGCGCCACGGTAGTCGTCACCGAGGAGGTCGTCGAGGGACTCGGGCTCCGGCACCTCGTTCGAGTTGTAGCCGATCGACATCGAACCCGTGTAGTCGTTCACCCAGAGGCCGGTGGCCTCCTTGTTCGCGTCGGGGATCTCGTCCCAGTTCGCGACCTGGTAGGGCGCGAAGTAGTCGAGCGAGTCGAGGGTCACCGCGGTGCCGAGGTCGAAGACATCCGGAGCCGTGTCCTGGCCGCGGAGGTTGTCGGCCGCGGCGATCTCCTCGGCGGAGGAGATGTCGGGGTCGGCGTCGTTGATGACGATGTCGTAGGTCTCCTCGAAGAGCGCCTTGATCTCGCCGTAGTTCGCCCAGTTGTCGGGCAGGGCGATGACGTTGAGCTCGCCCTCGGCTTCGGCCGCGGCGATCAGGGCATCGAGGCCTCCGAAGTCTTCGGCGCTGGTGGCGGTCGCGGCGTCGACGTCGGTCGCCGGGGCGTCCGATCCGGCGCAGGCGCTGAGGCCGACGGCGAGCGCGGCAGCAGCCGCGACGCCGACGAGGGCACGCTTGGTGATCACAGGTTTCCTCCATAGGGATGAAGCGCGAGCCAAGGGAAGACCCGCGTCGTCGTGACGGTAGGAGCGCGAAACGACCCGCTGGGGGCACGAAGGTGAACGGACGGCGACCCCCCGGTGTCCGCGGCGCTGGGTAGGGTCGGCACGTGCCGGAGAAGATCTCGGCGGCGAGCGCCCGCCGCATCGCGCTCGCCGCCCAGGGGTTCGGGGTGCCGCGTCCGGCGACGGTCGGCACCCGTCAGCTCAACCTCCTCGTGCAGCGGCTCGGCATCCTGCAGATCGACTCCGTCAACGTGTTCGAACGCAGTCACTACCTCCCCGTCGTCGCGCGGTTGGGTCCCTACGACAAGAAGTTGCTCGACAAGCTGACCCTCGCCGCGAAGGCGCCCTACCTCGAGTACTGGGCCCACGTGGCGACGTTCGTGCCGCGCGACGACTGGCCGCTGTGGGCGTTCCGCCGGGCCGCGATGCGGCAGAAGTACGGCAAGCCGGGCAGGTGGGTCGACACGCATCCCGAGATGATCGCGTTCGTCCTGGCGGAGCTCGCCGCGAACGGGCCGATGGCGGCGAGCCAGATCGAGCACGAGGAGAACGTGCGCCGCGGGCCCTGGTGGGGGCTGTCCGACATCAAGGAGGCGCTGGAGTACCTCTTCGTTTTCGGCGAGGTGGTGACCGCCGGACGTCGGGGCTTCGAGCGGGTGTACGCGCTGCCCGAGCAGATCCTCTCCCCCGACCTGCTGAACGCCGAGGTGAGCGTCGAGGACGCGCAGCGCGAACTGGTGCGTCGTGCGCTGCGCTCCCACGGGATCGGCACGCCGAAGGACATCGCCGACTACTACCGGCTCTACGTCGCGACGACGGCCCGGCTGCTCGACGAACTGGTCGACGCCGGCGAGGCCGAGAAGGTCGCGGTCGAGGGCTGGAAGGCGCCCGGCTACGTGGCGACGGATGCCCGCATCCCGCGTCGGATCGAGACCGCCGCGCTGCTGTCGCCCTTCGACCCGGTGGTCTGGGAACGCGACCGCACCGAGCGGATGTTCGACTTCCGGTACCGCATCGAGATCTACACGCCCGCCCCGCGGCGCATCTACGGCTACTACACGCTGCCCGCCCTCGTCGACGAGGCGCTCGTCGGGCGCATCGATCTGAAGAGCGACCGGCAGGCGGGGGTGCTGCGGGTGCAGTCCGCGTGGCGCGAGCCGCACGCGCCCCGCGGCGTCGAAGAACGTCTCGTGCCGGTGCTGCGCGAGACCGCCGCCTGGCAAGGGCTCGGGGATGTCGTGGTCGCCGACCGCGGGGATCTCGCCCGCGATCTCGCCGCGGCCCTCGGCGTCACGCCAGTCACCGCGGGTTGAGTGCCCGCGCGCAGCGCGGGTGTATCGAAACCCACACGTCAGCACTCCCCGTTTCGATACGCGTCGCGCTGCGCGCGGCGCTACTCAACGCACGGACGTGCGGCTAGAACTTGGCGGCGTTGCCGAGCAGGCGCGCGACGCGGTCCTGGATCGGCGGGTGCGTCGAGAACAGGCGCGACAGGAACCCGGGACGGTTCGGGTCGGAGATCCACAGGTGCGACATCGACGTGTTGGTGCGCGCCACCGGGCGGCCGTAGGCGGCGAGCTTCTCGAGGGCCGAGGCGAGCGCTTCGGGGTGCCGCGTCGTGAGGGCGCCCGTGGCATCCGCGAGGTACTCGCGCTGGCGCGACACCGCGGCCTGCACGACCGCGGCGACGATCGGCGCGAGGATCGCGGCGACGATGCCGATCGCGAGGAAGACCAGGGCCGCGGGGCCGGCGTTGCTGTCGCGACCGCGGCCGCCCCAGAAGATCATGCGGAAGATGATGTCGGCGATGAGGCCGACCGCGATGACGAGCCCGAAGACGATCAGCGACACACGGATGTCGTAGTTCTTGACGTGACCCATCTCGTGAGCCATGACGCCCTCGAGCTCGGAGTCGGTCATCAGCTCGAGCAGCCCGGTGGTCGCGGCGACGACGGCGTGTTCGGGGTCGCGGCCCGTCGCGAACGCGTTGGGGGCCGGATCGTTGATCACGTAGACCTTCGGCATCGGCATGCCCTCGGTGATCGCGAGGTTCTCGACGATGCGGTACAGCCGCGGCTCGTCGCGCTTCTGGATCTCGTGAGCGCCCGAGAGCGCGAGCGTCTCGCGCGTCGCCATGAAGTACTGGAAGATCGCGTAGGCCGCGGCGATGACGATCGTGATGACCGAGATCGACCAGTCGCCGTACAGGAAGGTCGGGATCAGCGACAGGCCGGCGATGATCAGCATGAACAGGATGATGATCAGCACGGTGTTGCGCTTGTTCTTCGCGATCGCGGAGTACATGTCTTTAGTTTCCTCGCGGGCCGGGATACGAAACGGCTCCGCCGGTCAGTCAACCGGCGGAGCCTGAGTCATTTCTTAGAACTGCACCTTCGGCGGCTCCGCGATGGCCGACGGCTCGTCGACCTCGAAGAACTCGCGCTCGGTGAAGCCGAGGCCGCGCACGAAGAGCGTGTTCGGGAAGATCTTGATCTTCGTGTTCAGCTCGCGCACGCCGCCGTTGTAGAAGCGACGCGACGCCTGGATCTTGTCCTCGGTGTCGACGAGCTCGCCCTGCAGCTGGAGGAAGTTCTGGTTCGCCTGCAGCTGCGGGTACGCCTCGGCGACCGCGAACAGGCTCTTGAGGGCCGACTGGAAGTGGTTCTCTGCAGCACCGGCTTCGGCCGGGGTCGAGGCGTTGACCGTCTCGGACCGGGCCTTGGTGACGTTCTCGAAGACCTGCTTCTCGTGGGCCGCGTACCCCTTGACCGCCTCGATGAGGTTCGGGATGAGGTCGGCGCGGCGCTTGAGCTGCACCGTGATGTCGCTCCACGCCTCGTCGACGCGGACGTTGAGACGGACGAGGCCGTTGTAGGTCGACAGAAGGTAGCCGCCGACGATGATGACGAGCAGCACGATGACGCCGACGACGATGAGGATCTCCATGCCCGTCATCATAGGGGCCCGTCACCGTTTGCGAGCTGAGAGTACCTCGCGATACCAGTCGAACGAGGCTTTCGGTCGACGCTCCTGCGTCTCGGGGTCGACCGAGACCAGGCCGAACTTCTGGGTGTAGCCCGCTGCCCACTCGAAGTTGTCGAGCAGCGACCAGACGAAGTACCCCTCGACCTCGACACCCGGAACGGCGGCGGCGGCTTCGGCGAGGTGGGTGCCCAGGTACTCGATGCGCTGGACGTCGTCGACCGCGCCGCTGCGCTCCGGGTGATCGGGGAAGCTAGCCCCGCCTTCGGTGAAGATGATCGGCGGCAAACGCGAGCCGTAGCGCTCGGCGAGTCGATGCAGGAGCACCGGCACCTGGTCGGGCGAATCCGGCCAGCCGAAGCCGGTGACGCCGTACTCCGGCCAGGGCTCGAGCCGTAGCGGGAGGTCGAGCATCGCCTTCGAGTGCCCGTCGTGAGTGCCGACCTTGACGTGCGGCGGACCGGCCGCCACCTTGCTCGGGAAGTAGTACTGCACCCCGTAGAAGTCGACCGGCTCGGCCATGATCTTGCGGTCGCCCCAGTGCGGCAGTGCCGCGAGCCGCACCGCGAGGCCGACGAGTCCGGGAGGGCGCTTGCCGAGCAGCACCGGGTCGGCGAAGACGCGATTGCTGAGGATGTCGAAGTTGCGGGCCGCGAAACGGTCGCGCCAACGGGAACTGGCCGGGAACACCGGGGTGTGCGCGTTCGAGATGCCGATGCGACCGGTCACCGGAACCTCGCGGAGCGCCCGCACCGCGAGGCCGTGGCCGAGCAGCAGGTGGTGCGCCGCCCGCGCGCCGGCGACCCACAGCGCGGTCGCCGGCGAGTGCACGTCGAGGGTGTACCCCTCCAGGGCGAGGGTCGCGGGTTCGTTGACGGTCACCCAGTCGGCGACCCGATCGCCGAACGCCTCCCCCGCGATGCGCACGTAGTCGGCGAATCGATAGGCGGTGTCGCGTTTCGCCCAGCCGCCCGCCTCGTCGATCTCGAGCGGGGTGTCCCAGTGGAAGAGCGTCGCCATCGGTCGGATGCCGGCGTCGAGCAGTTCGTCGAGCAGCCGGTCGTAGAACGCGAGGCCCTTCGCGCTGGCCGACCCCGAACCGGTCGGCTGTACGCGCGGCCAGGAGATCGAGAACCGGTAGGCGTCGACACCGAGGTCCTTCAGCAGCGCGACGTCTTCCGGCATCCGGTGGTAGTGATCGGCGGCGACGAGTGCGTTCGAGCCGTCGAGGATCGTGGTCGACTCGGCGGCGAAATGATCCCAGCCGGCCGGGCCGCGCTCATCCGCGCCGCCCTCGATCTGATACGCCGACGTGCTCACCCCGAGGAGGAAGCCGGGCGGCAGCTTCGCAGCCAGCTCGTCGGGTGTCACGCACTCATTGTGGCAGCGCGGACCCAGCGGCCCGTGCCATTTGCACGGCGCGGAACCAGTGGTAGGACGCCTTGGGCGTGCGCGCGAGGGTCTCGGTGTCGAGGTGCACCATCCCGAAGCGCTGGGTGAACCCGGCCGCCCACTCCCAGTTGTCGACGAACGTCCACACGAAGTACGCGTCGACCTCCGGACGTGCGGCGGCGACGGCGACGTGCCGACTCAGGTAGTCGACACGCGCGCGGTCGTCGACGGTGCCGTCGGGGCCGACGACGTCGGGGAACGACGCGCCGCCCTCGGTGATCTGGATGCGCGGCATCCGGTCGCCGTAGCGAGCCGCGACGTAGTCCAGCACATCGTCCAGCGAGTCGGGAGCGATCGGCCAGCCGAATCCCGTGACCGGATGCTCGGGGAACGGCTCGAGCCGGAACGGCACGTCCTTCATCGCCTCGGTCTCGCCGTCGGGGGTATGCCCCTGCGGATCGGCCCCGGCGGCGATGCGCGTCGGGAAGTAGTAGTTGAGCCCGTAGAAGTCGAGGGGCCGGGAGATCACCGCGGCGTCGCGGCCGAGGCGCGAGAGCACCTTCAGCCCGAGCCTCTCCAACCCGCGGGCGCCGCGCGGCAGCTCGGCGGCCCGCCCGAGCAGCACGGGATCGGCGAACAGCCGGTTGTGGATGAAGTCGAAGAGGTCGGCGGCATCCCCGTCCTCCGTCGACGACGTTGCGGGCTCGACGGGCGTGTGCACGTTGGTGATGCCGATGCGCCCCGTCACGGGTACGGCGCGCAGCGCGTCGACGGCGAGGCCGTGCGCGCGCAGCAGATTGCGCACCGCGCGGATCGCGCCGAACAGCTTCGCCCGACCGGGGGCGTGCACGCCGAGCGCGTAGCCGTCGAGGATCACCGTCGTCGGCTCGTTGAGCGTGATCCAGTCGGCGATGCGATCACCGAAAGCCTCCCCCGCGGCTGCCGCGTACTCCGCGAAGCGATCGGCGGTGTCGCGGCGCAGCCATCCGCCGCGTTCTTCGAGGGGCGCCGGCGTATCCCAGTGGAAGAGCGTGACGACCGGGCGGATGCCGGCCTCGAGCAGCCCGTCGATCACGCGGTCGTAATAGGCGACGGCCTTCGGGTTGACCGGGCCCCTCCCGTCGGGCAGCAGGCGGCTCCACGACAGCGAGAACCGCGACGCGTCGATCCGGGCCTCCCGCATGAGCGCGAGGTCCTCGTCGAAGCGGTGGTAGGCATCCGTCGTCACCGCCGGCGTCGACCCGTCGCGGATGCGGCCGGGCTCCGCCGCGAACACATCCCAGGTCGACGGCGTGCGGCCGTCCTCGTCCCAGGCGCCTTCGATCTGCGGGGCGGCGCTCGCGACGCCGAACACGAAGTCGCTCCGCATCGAGGCGGCGAGTTGCTCGGGTGTCATGCGCCGAGGACGCGGTCGAGGTAGCGGTTGCCGAAGCGGCGCTCGGGGTCGAGTTCGTCGCGCACGGCGAGGAAGTCGTCGAAGCGCGGGTACGCGGGCCGGAGGTCGTCGGCCGAACGGAAGTGCATCTTGCCCCAGTGCGGCCGGCCGTCGTACGTGCGCATGATCGCGTCGAACGCCCGGAAGTACTCGTCGGGATCGTCGCGGAAATAGCGGTGCACGGCGATGTAGGCGCTCGGCCGGTCGTAGGCGGTCGACATCCAGTTGTCGTCGGGGGCCGCCGCGCGCACCTCGACCGGGAAGGAGATGCGCCAGCCCTGCCGCTCGACGAGGTCGCGCACCTCGCGCAGCGCCCGCGGGAGGCTCTCGAACGGGATCGCGTACTCGCTCTCGCGGAAGCGCACGAGACGCGGGCTCGCGAAGATCTCGTACGAGACGCCCGTGCGCTCGCCTTCGCCATAGACACTCGTCGCGAAGCGACTGAGCCCGGGAACCGCCGGCTGGATCAGATGGCCCAGAGCCTGCTGCACGCGCAGAGCCTCGTTCTCGAGCAACCGCTTCTCCGCCCAGAGGGCGACCGGGTTCGGCTTCGCGAAGGCGGTGCCGGCGGGAAGCCGGGTCTTGGTCTGCGTCATCGCCTTGTCGGTGTGCGGCCACCAGTAGAACTCGAAGTGGTCGGCAGCTTCGACCAGCTCCGGCCAGCCGTCGAGCACCTCGTCGAAGGGTCGGGGCCGGTCGGCGGAGCGCAGCACGAAGGAGTCGACGCACTGCAGCTCGACCTCGACCAGGATGCCGAGGGCGCCGAGTCCGAGCCGCACGGCGGGCAGCAGCTCCGCACGTTCGGTCTCGGAGACCCGGAGCACGTCGCCGGAACCGGTGACGAGGGTCGCCCCGACGATCTGGGTCGCGAGACCGCCGAAGCCGATGCCGGTGCCGTGCGTGCCGGTCGACGTCGCGCCGGCGATCGACTGCCGGTCGATGTCGCCCATGTTCTGCAACGCGAGGCCGTGTTCGGCCAGCAGCGGCCCGAGGCGGTGGAGACGGGTGCCGGCGGCGACCCGCACCCGCTTCGTCACGGTGTCGACGCCGACGAGGCCCTGGAGTCCGTCGAGGGTGACCTGCACCCCCGTGGTGCCGGCGATCTCGGTGAAACTGTGGCCCGCGCCGACCGCCTTGACGGTGAGCTCGCGCTCGGCGGCCGTGCGCACGACCGCGACCACGTCATCCACGCTCGTCGGCCGCGCCACGTGCGCGACCTGCGCCGCAGCGGAGCGACCCCAATTGCGCCAGCGGGTTCCGGGGCCGAGGAGGGTCACAGGAACACCTTCCCTTCCCCGCGGTAGGTCGGCAACTCGCCGACGAGGGCGCCGTTCTCGACGAGCGCGAACGCGGCGAGGTGCTCGCTCAGCTCGCCGGCCTTGGTGTGTCGCAGCCACACCCGGTCGCCGACCGCGAGCTCGCGCGCCGCGGCACCGCGCAGCGGAGTCTGCACCTCGCCCGCTCCTTCCCGCGCGATCATCGTGAGGCCCTCGGGCCAGACCACCTTCGGGGAGCGGTCGGCCGCGGGCGGGCCCGAGGCGATCCAGCCACCGCCGAGCAACGTCGCGATGTCGTCGGCCGGGCGCCGCACGACGTCGAGGGCGAACGCCGCCGCGGGAGCGGGTCGGAAGTGCGTGTAGTGGTCGAACAGGTGCGGGCCGAAGAGGCCCGACCCGGCGGCGACCTCGGTGACCGAGGAGTCGGCATGCGTCGACTCGATCGACCCGGTGCCGCCGCCGTTGACGAACTCGAGCTCGACGATCTGCCGCACCCGGCGCACGGCCTCGGCCCGACGCTCGGCGAGTTCGCGCGTCGAGGCCCGCTGCATCGCGCGGATCGCGGCCTTGCGCGGGCCGGCGTTCGTCACCCCGGCAATCTGCGCTTCGTACCCCATCATCCCGACGAGACGGAACCCGCGACGGGCGATCACGGCTTCGGCGAGCGCCTCGGCCGCGCTGGGCCGGTGCACCGGGGAGCGGTACACCCCCACGTGACCCAGCACACGCGAGCGGTAGGACATGTCGAGCTCGATCGCCACCCGGATGACGGCGCGCTTCGCGGGGGCGACCACGGCATCCACGAGGTCGAGCTGGGCGAGGTCATCGATCATGAGCGTCACGCGCGAGGCGAGCCGCTCGTCGGCGGCGAGCCGGGCGAGGGCTCCGCGATCGGCGGTCGGGTAGCCGAGCACGATGTCGTCGTGGTCTTCGGCGAGCCAGAGCGCCTCGTCGAGGCTGTAGGCGAGGATGCCGGAATAGCCCGGCAGGGCGAGCACGGCGTCCAGCACGCCGCGCACCCGCACCGACTTGCTCGCGACGCGGATCGGCAGGCCGGCCGCGCGGTCGAGCAGGTCGTGGGCGTTCGAGGCGAGTGCTTCGACGGAGATGACCCCGACGGGGGCGTCGAGCTCGTGGGTCGCGGCGGTGAGGGCGGGCCACCAGTCGTGGGCATCGTCCCAGGGGGCGTACTTCTGCCGCTCCAGGCTGGGCATCCGATCGCTCATCGCACGCTCCTGACCGGGAGCACCGCGAGGGCGCCGAGGATCGTGACGACGCCCGACACGAGGAACAATCCGACGAAGCCCGTCGCGACGGTACCGGTGAGGGTCGCGACGAGGGCGACGATGCCCGCGCCGAGCAGCGGAGCGACGGCTTGCGGCACGGTCGTGGCGATGTTCATCACCCCCAGATCCTTGCCGCGCGCGGTCGCATCCGGAAGGACTTGCGTCGCGAGCGCCTGGTCGACCGAGAGGAAGGCCCCGTACCCGACACCGAGGAACGCGCTGGCCACGAGGGCGACCCCGTACTCCGGGACGAACGCCAGCAACAGGGCGGCGATCGCCTGCATTCCGGCGGAGAACACCACGAACGGCTTGCGGCGACCCACCCGGTCGGACCACTGCCCGACGACGAGCGACGACATGACGATGAAGACCGTGTAGACGACGATCAGGATGAGCAGGTCGGTCTCGGCGTCCTCACTGCCCAGCCCGTAGATCAGGAAGAACAGCAGCAGCGTCGTGCCGAGCGCGTTGCCGATGTTGACGAGGATGCGGCCGAGCAGCGTCCAGGCGAAGTCGGGGTAGCGTGTCGGGCTGATCCAGAATCCGGCCAGCAGCGTCTTCGCGCTGAACGCCGGACGGTCGGCGCGGTCGAGGCGCGCGTCGGGCGTGATGACCAGGAACGGGATGATGAGCGCCAGCAGCAGCGCCGCGACCACGACGTAGCCGAGCAGCACCGTGAGCTCGAGGGCGACCACGAGCAGCACGCCGAGGATCAGTCCGACGGCCTGCGGCGCCGAGATCCACGCGGAGGCGACCCCGCGCTGACCGACCGGCACCTGGTCGGAGATCATCGCGGTGAGCGCGGCCGTCAGCACGCAGAACCCGACGATCGCGAGCACCCAGAAGACGCCGACGCCGACCATCGTCTCCTGCAGCCCGAGCAGCACGAGGGCGGCGGCGAAGACGAGCGCGCCGCCGAGGATCCACGGCTTGCGCCGGCCGAACCGCGAGGTCGTCCGGTCCGAGAGCGCGCCGGCGAGCGGGTAGACGACGAGGGCGAACGCCCCCGCGATACCGGAGATGATGCCGAACGCCACGACGCTCTGGACCCCGTCGCCCTGCGGGGCGATCGCGTCGATCTGCTCGGGCAGCAGCAGTTGCACGGGGGTGAGCTGTGCCATCCAGATGCCGAGCCAGGCGACCGCGAAGCCCGCGATCCACCGGCCGGGCACGCGCCGCGTGGGTTCGTCGAACGCGCGCAGAGCGGGCGGGGTCGTGTCGGTCACTCGGACTCCTCGGTGATGGTGGTGGCGTTGCGGGAGATCGGGAGGGCGTGGGCGGCGATCGCGTCGGAGGCGAGGTCGAGCAGGCGCTCGGCCGCGGCGTCGTCGCGGGTCGCGAGCCAGGCGAGGGTCGCCCCATCGGTGAGTGCGACGCCGAGCGCGGCGAGTTCGGCGACGGGAACGTCCCAGCGCACCCGGAAGTGGAGGGCGCCGGCCTGCAGCAGCCGGGCCGCCAGTCCGCGGTACACGTCGTACTGCGCCGCCGGGAATGCCGCGAGAGTCGGCGTGCGGAGCGCGTACTGCGTGAGCTCGAACATCGCCTGCTCCCGCGCGGGGTCGGCGCGCACGATGTCGAAGTACGACCCGAGCACGCCGCGCACCGTCGTGCGGAGGT
>NZ_JBIIAW010000146.1:0-5578 GCF_044239695.1 Pseudolysinimonas sp.
GGCGATCGCCGCCGCCGAGGCGCCCGGGGTCGCCGACCGTCGCGAGGCGATCGACGCCGTGTACCGCGGCGTCTTCGACCGCCGGTGGCCGCGGCTGCAGCGCGTCCACGGCGACCTGCATCTGGGTCAGGTGCTCGCGGTGCCCCACGGCGGCTGGCGGCTCGTCGACTTCGAAGGAGAGCCGATGCGTCCGATGGAGGAACGCGCGCTGCCCGACGTCCCGCTGCGGGATGTCGCCGGGATGCTGCGGTCGTTCGACTACGCGAGCGCCGTCGGCGGCGGGCCCGACGCCGCGGGGTGGGCGGCGGAGAGCCGTGCGGCGTTCGTCGCCGCGTACGCGGAGTCCGCGCCGTCACCGGTGCTCGACGTCGACCTCCTGCGCGCTCTGGTGCTCGACAAGGCGGTCTACGAATCGGTCTACGAAGCGCGCAACCGCCCCGACTGGCTCCCCATCCCGCTCGCCGGGATCGACGCCGCCCTCGCCTGAGCGGGGGTCTCGACACGCCGCTGTCGCGGCTACTCGACCGCCGAGGTGGGCTCGACGGTCGGGTCCAGCGTCAGGAACAGGGCGCCGTAAGCAGGCAGGCTCACCGGGAAGCTCAGCAGATCGTCGACCCGGGCGATCGTCTCCCCCGTCGCCGCCGAGACGACGTCCGCCTGGGCTTCGAGGTGTGCGGAGTGCACGGTGCCCTCGACCGGCTCCGCCGAGAAGTTGAGCACCGTCACCTGGATGCGCGCGTCGGCCTCGGGGTCGCCGTCATCGAGCCGGTGCACGAGCACGAGCATCGCGGGGTCGGCGACATCCGGGATGTCGACCTGGGAAGCCGTGGCGACGCCGTGGGTCCGACGCACGTCGAGGATGGCCGCGAGCTTCGACGCGAAGGACTCGGGGTCCTCGAGCTGGGCCGGCAGGGCGCCGTAGAGGGCGCGACCGCGCGGCATCCCCGCGGCCGACCGGACGGCGTCGGGCGCGATGTCGAGGAGGTCGTGGGCACCGCGCTCGATCCACCGGGTGTCTCCGGTCGCAACGAGCGCCGCGACCTCGTCGGCGGGCACGGTGAGCATCCCGGTGAGGTCCCAGCCCGACAGGGCGAAGACGCCGGGTTGCCACGCGTTGTAGGCGCACAGCAGCAGGTGCGCGTCGCGGATCGCGGGGATGTCGGCATCCGTGATGTCGTCCAGGCGTGCGAAGCCGCGCGTCGCGGCGATGAGCGATGTCGACGTGCAGGCGATCCCGTTCTGGGTGAAGATCTGGTTGAAGTCGGCGGTGCCGGTGAGCTGCTCGGTGAGGTCGGCGCGGATCTCCTCGGCGAGCTGGGCGCCCGGCACCTCGCGCAGCCGGAAGCGGTACTTGTCATCGCGGTGGCTCGCCCAGTGCACGAGTTCGTAGGTGAGTTCGTCGTGGTTCTGCAGGCCGTGCACGAGGGCGACCGGAGCCACCCCGAGTTCGAGCGAGGTCGCGAGGGCGAGTCGCAGGAACTCGGTCTGCCCGGTCGCGAGCGCGTGGTGGTAGCCGGGGCGCCCGATGAAGTCGTACGACAGGTCGGCCCCGACCGCACCGGTGTCGCGGATGTCCTCGATCGTGAGGTTGAGCTCCTGGAAGGTGAAGCCGCCGACCTTGCGCACCATCCCGGCGATGATGTGGTTCGCGGCGTGCGAGAGCGGGTGCCCCTCCGACCAGGCCGGCAGGCCTTCGGCGCTCTTCTCGACCCCGAGGAAGCCGTTGGCGTCGAGCCGCAGAGCGCTCGTGCCCAGTTCGCCGAGCGAGTGGAGCGCGTCGCCGATCACGAGACGCATCCCGGCGAAGGTCGGGTCGAGCCAGTTGATCGAGGGCTGCCCCTGCTTGAAGTAGTGCAGATACACCCAGCGGCGGCTGACGCCGTCGGTGCCGGTCGCGGGCGCGGTGGCACTCCAGTTGGTCTCTTTGACACCGGGCGTGTAGAAGATGACCCGCTGCAGCGCCCCGATGATGTACCCGCGCTCGGCGAGCACCTGCTCGGTGCCGGGGTCGAGGTTGACGGCGTCGGCCCCGTCCGGGACGTCGGGCAGGAGGCCCCAGTCCTCGGGCGGGATCTCGACCATGTGGTAGATCCCGGGATAGTCGCGGTAGCCCATCTCGGCGAGCCGGAAGTCGGCCCCCTTGCCGGTGTGGCCGGGCACGATGTCGTCGATGACGCTGCCCCCATGCGCTTCGGCGACGTCGCACAGCATCCGGAACTCGTCTTCGGTGCCGAACGCCGGGTCGATCTGGGTGCTGATGCGGTCGAAGTGACCGTCGACGCTCGGCGTCTCCTGCCAGCCCGTGATCCCGCCGGCGCTCTTGACCGGACCGGTGTGGATGGCGGTGATGCCGATCCGTTCGAACGCGCTCCAGAGCTCCTCGTCGCCGAGGGCGGCGAGGAACGACTGCCCGGGCCGGGTGATCAGCGACAGCGGGTAGGCCGTGAACCAGACGTCGCTCGTCGCGATCGCGCGCCGGGCGTCGGGGCGGGCGTAGGGGTTGCGCCACATCGCGGGCTGGCCGGACAACTGACGGGCGAGCACGTCGGCGTCTTTGAGCATGGACTGCTGCACGAGCCACTCCACGTACGACGGGTTGGTGCCGTTGGCGGTGCGCGGGTCGGTCGTGCTGCGACGCAGGCCGTCGCGGCGGAACTGATCGCGCGGCCGCAACGGACGCGGGCGCGCCGGATAGCGCTGTTCGTCGTAACTGACTTCAGGCGTCTCGACCTCGACGTCGGAGTCGGGATCACCGCCGAGCCCGGCCAGGCTGATCGGTCCGGTGTAGAGGTGCTCGGGAGCGTTCTCGTCAGGCGCCATATCCCGACGCTACGACCTCTGGGCGGGAGGTGCTGCCGCTGGCGCCGCGCGCGTGAAGACACTATGCACGCCGAGTGCGCCATCCTTGAGCGGTGCGCGGATTCGCAGAGTGGCTGTTCGGCATCGCGGCCCAGCAGCCCGGTGAGTACCGTCGGCTGCGCCGCATCCGGAAGCTGATCTATCGCCGGGTCGGCGAGCTGCGCGCCGAGGTCGTGCGCAGCGCCGAGCCGATCGCCTTCGACGAGATCCCGCGCAACGCCTTCCGCCCGATCCGCGACGGCGCGAGCTGGGGCGGCGTGCTCGACTGCGCGTGGCTGCGGATCACCGGCGACATTCCCGCAGGGGTCGACGATCCCGTCGTGATGCTAGGCATCCGCGGCGAGGGGCTCGTCTTCGACGCTCACGGGACGATCCTGGATGCCGTCACCACGGTCTTCCAGCAGGGCGATCTGCCGCACAGCGGCGGGCGCTATCGTCCGGTCCGCCGCGTCGACACGAGCACCGGACGGATCGACCTCTACGCCGACGTCGCCCACAACGGCTTCATCATCTACAACGTCGGCAAGGGCCGGTTCCACGGCGCCCATCTCGCGACCCGCGACGACGAGGCGTTCGCGCTGTACTACGACTACCTGACCCTCACCGTGCTCGCCCACGCGACCGAGGACGCCGCTCTCCGCGCCGACCTGCGCCGCGACCTGGATGCCGCCTGGGCCCGCGTCCGCAGCGGCGACATGCCGGGTGCCCGCGCCGCGCTCGCCGCCGCCCTCGCCGCCCCGTCGACCGACGACTTCCTGTACAGCGCCGTCGGTCACGGGCACCTCGACATGGCCTGGCTCTGGCCGCTGCGCGAAACCCGCCGCAAGGCCGCCCGCACCTACACCCGCGCCCTCAACACGATCGAGGATCGTCCGGCGTACATCTACGGCACCTCCCAGCCGCAGCAGCTGCAGTGGATGAAGGACCGCCATCCCGACCTGTATGCGCGCATGAAGCAGGCCGTCGCCGCCGGGCGGCTCGAGCTGCAGGGCTCGTTCTGGGTCGAGACCGACACCAACCTGCCCGGCGGCGAGTCGCTCGTGCGGCAGGCGCTCGTCGGCCGGCGGTTCCTCCAGGAGGAGTTCGGGCTGACCGACGACGACCTCCGGCTCTGCTGGCTGCCCGACACTTTCGGCTACACGGGGGCCCTGCCGCAGATCCTCAAGAAGTCGGGGATGGACTGGTTCCAGACGATCAAGTTGGCCTGGAACAAGCTCAACGACCACCCGTATCGGTCGTTCCGCTGGGCCGGCATCGACGGGTCCGAGGTGCTCGTGCACATGCCCCCGGAGGGCGACTACAACTCGCGTGGGGCCGCCGACGGCCTGCTGCTCGGCCTGAAGCGCTACCCCGAGAAGGACCTCGGCGCGGCCCTGCTGGTCTTCGGCTCGGGCGACGGCGGCGGCGGGCCGGGCGAGATCCACCTCGAGGTCACGTCGCGCGAGCACGACCTTCGCGGGCTGCCGAAGGTGCGATATTCGCGGGCGGCCGAGTTCTTCCGCAAGCTCGAGACCCTCGACGTGCGCCACCGCTTCGCCGGCGAGCTGTACCTCGAAGCCCACCAGGGCACCTACACGACGAATGCCCTGATCAAGAAACACAATCGCGTCGCCGAACGGCGCCTCCACGAGGCCGAGACGCTCGCAGCGATGACCGCGCACCCGAGCCGCGACGACCTCGCGCAGCACTGGCGCGACGTGCTGCTGCACCACTTCCACGACATCCTGCCCGGCTCGTCGATCGCCCGGGTGAGCGCCGAGGCGGTCGCCGAGCTGAGCCGGGTGAGCGGCGAGCTGGAGACGTACGCGGGCGAGCGCCTCGCCGAGCTCCCTCGGAATGGCGACGCGCCCGCGGCGCTGAACCTGACCGGCGTGGCCCGCGACGAGCACCTGCGAGTCGGGCGCGACTGGTTCCGCGCCCGGGCCGACCCGTATGCGGCGAGCGCCCTCGATCCCGCGCCCGCCGCGCCCGAGCTGCGGGCGACCGACGACGAACTCGGCAACGGCCTCCTCACCCTGCGGTTCGCGCGAAGCGGCGAGGTCGTCTCGATGCGCGACGCGTCCGGTGTCGAACACACGGCCGACGGGCTCAACCGACTCGTGCTGCACAAGGACCCGTTCACCTGGCCGTGGGACGCCTGGGACATCGGGCAGGACTACCTGAAGCGGCGGCCGCGGATCCTCCACCCGGTCTCGGTTTCGAGCGCGATCGACGGTCCGATCGCGGTGCGCACCCAGCTCTTCCGGTTCGGGCGCTCGACGGTTCAGCAACGCGTGATCGTCGAGGCGGGGAGCGAACTGGTGCGAGTCGAGACGCGGGTCGACTGGCGCGAGACGCATCGGATGCTGCGCGCCGAGTTCCGCCCGACCCGCTACGGGCCGACATCGACGAGCGAGATCCAGTTCGGGCACATCTCCCGCTCGACCACCGAAGCGGACGCCGTCGAGGACGCCCAGTTCGAGATCTGCGCCCACAAATGGATCGCTACCGAAACTTCCCAGGGTGGTTTCGCGGTCCTCAACGATTCGAAGTACGGGCATCGGGCGAAGTCGGGGCTGCTCAGCCTGAACCTGCTGCGCGCCCCCACCTTCCCCGACAGGACCGCCGACCGCGGCGTGCACACCTTCACCTACGCCTTCCGGGCCTACCCCGCCGGTGACCTCACCGGCGTCATCCGCGACGGCTACCGACTCAACAACCCGCTGCACGTCGTCCCGGG
>NZ_JBIIAW010000053.1:0-20594 GCF_044239695.1 Pseudolysinimonas sp.
GAGCGCGAACCTTCGATGATGTTCCCGTGCACCTTGACGGTGTCACCGGGGCGGAAGTCGGGGATATCCGACTTGAGAGAGGCTGCGTCGACGTCGTCGAGGAGATGCATGGGATTTCGCTCTCTGCGTCCGCCATCAGATCGGGCGCTGTTCTAGGTGATTTCTACGAGAATGTGCCCTGACCATGCCGAAGGAATACAGCCGGTAGGCACTCGGTGACTCCTCTGAGGCAGAGCCGTGCCGGGCACAATCGACCATTCTGCCACAGCGCGTCTGCCCCGGCCAACCGCGGGCGGCATCCAGCTAGGCTTCTGCGGTGATCGAACTGCGCACCCCGGCCGAGATCGAGCAGATGAAAGCCGCCGGATCATTCGTCGGACGCGTGCTCGAAGCCACCCGCGACGCCGCCGCCGTCGGCGTCAACCTGCTCGAGCTCGATGCGCTCGCCCACGACATGATCCGTGCCGAGGGCGCGGAGAGCTGCTACATCGACTACCACCCGTCGTTCGGCGGCTCCCCGTTCGGCAAGGTCATCTGCACGTCGGTCAACGACGCCGTGCTGCACGGCCTCCCCCACGACTACAAGCTGCGGGACGGCGACCTGCTCACCCTCGACTTCGCCGCGATCGTCGACGGCTGGGCGTCCGATTCGGCCCTCACGATCGTCGTCGGCACCCCGCGCGACGAAGACCTGAAGCTGATCGCCACGACCGAGAGAGCCCTCGCCGCCGGCATCGCCGCCGCGATCGTCGGCAACAAGGTGGGCGACATCTCCGCCGCCATCGGCGACGTCGCGCACGACGCCCGGCTCAAGGTCAACCTCGACTTCGGCGGCCACGGCGTCGGCCGGGTCATGCACGGCGACCCCCACATCCCCAACGACGGGCGCGCCGGGCGCGGGCTCGCGCTGCGACCCGGGCTGGTGTTCGCGATCGAGCCGTGGTTCCTGCACACGACCGACAAGATCCGCACCGACGCCGACGGCTGGACGCTGCGCAGCAAGGACGGGTCGCGCGGCGCGCACGCCGAGCACACCGTGGCCGTCACCGAGGCCGGCCCCGTCATCCTCACGGCGCGGTCGTCGTAACCCTTCCGCGGGAGGCGTTGCGCACGCCCGCGACGATCGCGATCGTGACGGCGACCACGATGACGACCGGCCAGACGAGGATCGCCAGGCCCAAGGCATCCCCGGAATGCGACCAGAAGTGCAGCACCAGCAGGGCGGCAATGAGGGCGAACTCGGCCCCGAGCAGCCACTTCTCGGTGAGGGAGACCCCGAGCTCCCGGTGGGCGCGCATCAGCAGCGCGTTGAGTACGAGCGAGAGCACCAGACCGGGGAACACGGCGAACGCGTGGATCGCCCCCGCGAACGAGAACGCCAACTCCGCGGCGTCGAACACCGCGACTCCGAGGATGCCGACGAGGCTCAGCGCGAGCAGCACCCCGGCGACGACGAACTGAGCCACGACCCACCCACGACCACGCACGGACTCATTGTGGCGTTCAGGGGAGGTCGTCGGCCACCGGGGGGAGCAGCTCGGGGCGGACGCGCTTCGTGCGCTCGAACTGCTGCTCGCGGCGCCAGGCGGCGATCGCGGCGTGGTTGCCGCCGAGCAGCACGGGTGGGGTCTCGAGTCCGCGCCAGACGGCGGGCTTCGTGTAACTCGGATACTCGAGCAACCCGTCCTCGTGGCTCTCCTCGACGAGGCTCTCCGGGTTGCCGACGACGCCCGGCACGAGACGTCCGGCCGCCTCGATCATCGCCATCGCCGCGACCTCGCCGCCGTTGAGCACATAGTCGCCGAGACTCAGCTCCAGAACCTCGGCGCGCCCACGGGTGTGGTCGATCACGCGTTGGTCGATGCCCTCGTACCGGCCGCAGCAGAAGACCAGGTGCTCGCGTTCGCTGAGGCCCCGCGCCGTCGCCTGGGTGAACAGCGACCCGGCGGGCGTGGGGAACACGACGGTGCTGTGCTCGCCGAGGATCGCATCCAGCGCCTCCCCCCACGGCTCCGGTTTCATCACCATGCCGGCTCCGCCCCCGGCCGGGGTGTCGTCGACGGTGCGGTGACGGTCGTGCGTGAAGTGCCGCAGATCGTGCACGCGGATGTCGAGCACCCCGCCGCTACGTGCGCGGCCGAGGAGGGAGACATCCAGCACCGAGAAGAACTCGGGGAAGATCGTCACGACGTCGATGCGCACGGGTTCAGGGTATCCGGCGGGCTCGGTACTCAACTCTCGCTGGCCCGGGCCGGCGACTGCACCCCGTGGATGCCCTCCTCCCCCAGTCGGAGTTCGCTCCCGCATCCCCGGCTCACGTCGGTCGTGTCCCGATCGGTCGCGTTCGCGGCGATCCTCAGCGCGTGCAGATCTACTCCGCGCGGCGCCTGCGCGCCGAAGGGCTCACGCCGAAGCGGATCTCGCGCGCGGTCGCCCGCGGAGCACTCATCCGCCTGCGGCGCGGCGTGTACGCGACCGAGGGCGTCGACCCGCTCGTCGCCTCGGCCGTGGAGACGGGCGGTCGCCTCACCTGCGTCTCGGCGCTCGCTCACGTCGGAGCGTGGACGATGCCGCATCGCGAGGTCCACGTGCGCGTCGCCTCAGGAATCGCGGTCGCCCGCCGCCCCGACCGACGACTGCACTGGACTCACGAGCGTCTCGACCGGGAACTGTGGGTCGACGAACCAGCAACGTCGCTCGCTCTCGCCGCTCAGTGCCTGGACCTGAGAGCGGCCATCGTCGTCATCGATTCCGTCGTCAATCGTCGGATCCTGTCGGCCGACGATGTCGTCCGCATCCTTCTCGCCACCCCGCGGGGTCGCCGATTGCTGACCCTCCACGATGGGCACGCCGAATCGGGGATCGAGACGCTGGCGCGCCTCGCCCTCCGCCGCCGCAACATCCGGGTACGCAGCCAGGTTGTGATCGACGGGATCGGTCGCGTCGATCTCCTGATCGGCGACCGACTCATCCTCGAAGTGGACGGCCGCGAGTGGCACGACGATTTCGAGAAGGATCGAGCGCGCGATCGAGCCCTGGTGGCACGTGGCTACCTCGTGATCCGCGCCAGTTACCGACAAGTGATGAACGAGTGGGGGCTCATCGAGGTACAGATTCTCGCGCTCGTTCGCCGACGCGAGCACCTGTGGCGCCGAACTCTTCCCCAGGGGCGACGACATCCACGGAGTGCAGACGCCTGACGGGTTCAGGAAGAGTTAGTGACCGTCGACGGGCGCGGGCGGCTCCGCGGCGGCGGGGGTCGGATCCTCGTCGGGCAGGTCTTCGAACAGCCCGGGCGGCGGGGTGAGGGTCACGGTGCCCGCCTCGATGTCGACGGTCGGCACGATCGCCGACACGAACGGCACCAGCACCTCGCCGGATCCGGTGTCGATCGCGAGGAGGTCCTGCGCGGGGTTGTGGTCGACGCGGGCGACACGTCCGACGTCGGTGCCGTCGCGGAGCGCACGGAGGCCGACGAGTTGGTGGTCGTACCAGGCGTCGGATTCCGCGGGCGACTCGGTGACGTCGTGGTCGACCCAGAGGATCGCGCGCACGAGGGTCTCGGCGGCCTCCCGGTCGTCGATACCGGCGAAGAAGCCGACGGCGTGGCTGTTGTACCAACGCAGCTCGGTGAGCTCGAGCGTCTTGCCGTGCCACGGGGATGACGTGGGCACCTGCAGCGTGAACGTCGCGCCCGGCACGAACCGGCGTTCGGGCTCGTCGGTGAAGAGTTCGACCTTGATGGCGCCCTTGAGCCCGTGCGCCTTGAGCAGGCGACCGACGCGGAGCTGGGTCGTGCCCGGAGGCGGAGCCTTGCGGGCGTTCACGCCTCGTCGGTGTCGACGACGTCGACACGAACGCGCTGCCCGTCGGCGAGAGCCGTGACGAGCGTGCGCAGAGCCTTGGCGGTGCGTCCCGATCGGCCGATGACACGGCCCAGGTCGTCGGGGTGCACCCGCACCTCGAGCAGCTCGCCGCGCGAGGAGGTCGACGACTCGACCCGGACGTCGTCCGGGTTGTCGACGATCCCCTTGACGAGATGCTCGAGGGCGGAAGCCAGCATGATTACTTGTCGTCGCCTTCGGCGGCGGCGGCCTCGGCGGGCGCCTCCTCGGCGGCGGGCGCTTCGGCGGCGGTCTCCTCGACCGGAGCCTCAGCGGCCGGGGTCTCCTCGGCCGGAGCGTCCTCGACGGGCGCCTCCGCCTTCGGCGCGGCCTTCTCGGCCTTCGGCTTCAGGACCGGCTTCTTCTTGTCGTCGATCGAGAAGACGGGCTTGGGCTCGGCGACGCGGATGGTGCTCTTCGCGTTCTTGTCGCCCTTGAACTTGCCCCAGTCGCCCGAGAGCTTCAGGAGCACGGCGACCTGCTCGGTCGGCTGCGCGCCGACGCCGAGCCAGTACTGCGCGCGGTCGGAGTTGATCTCGATGAACGAGGGCTCCTCGGTGGGGTGGTACTTGCCGATCTCCTCGATCACGCGACCGTCGCGCTTGGTCTTCGAGTCGGCGACGACGATGCGGTAGTACGGGGCGCGGATCTTGCCGAGCCGCTTGAGGCGGATCTTGACAGCCAAGAGTTTCTCCAGAGTGTGTGCGTTGACGGGCGAACTGCTCCCGTGTGCGTGGGGCACACTCGGCAGGAAAGTTCTAGGTGGAGATCGTCGGCGTCGGATAGAGGGTCGGACGCCGGGACCCAAACGACCATTCTGGCAGATTCTCGCCGACTCGGCGACCAACCGAGGTCAGGCCGGGACCGGTACTTTCGGACGACGCCGTGACAGCGCGACCCCGACGAGGCAGATCACTCCCCCGGCGAGCGCGAGCGGATGCGGGATCTCCTGGAACGCGACGAATCCCATGACGGTCGCGAGCGGTGGCGAGAGGTAGCTGGCGATCCCGAGCTGCCCGGCCGGCATCCGCTTCAGGGCGTAGGCCCACGTCGTGAACGCGAGCGCCGTCGGCACGACGCCGAGGTACACCGTGCCCCACCACGCCGCCGCGGGCGCGACCGCCAGCTGCGCGACGAGGAGCCCGGCGAACGGGAGGCAGACGACGAGTCCGATGACGCACCCGATGAACGTCGCCTGGATGGCGGGGATGCGCCGCACGACGGGCTTCTGCGTCAGCACCCCGATGGCGTAGGTGATCGCCGCGACGAGCGCCAGCACGGCCCCCAGCACGTCGAACGGATGCGCGGTGCCCGACGCGAGCAGGGTTCCGATGCCGATCAGCACGACCCCCAGGAACGCCACCGCAGCGCCGAGGGCCAGCCATTTCGGGATGCCCTCCCCGAGGAAGATCCCTGCGCCGAGCGCGATGAGGATCGGCCCGATGCCGACGATCATCGCGGCGGTGCCTGCATCCAGCGTCTGCTCCGCTGTATTGAGCGCGACGTTGTAGGCCCCGAACCAGGCGACTCCGGAGACAGCCAGCAGCAGCCATTCACGTCGGGATGGCCACACCCAACTTCGGGACAGGGAAACCAGGATGCCGAGCGCGAGCGTGCCGACGGCGAGCCGGCCGAGCGCGAGCGGTCCGCCGTCGAGGTGCGGGCCGACGCCGCGGATGACGACGAAGGCGCTCGCCCAGGCGAGGAAGGTGAAGACGACCGCCCCGAGGAGCAGCCAACGGGGAGCAGTCACCCGCTCACGTTAGGGGCGACCCACGACTCCCGACAGCGCGGAGGCGTCAGCCGTTGACGGAATCCCGCCAGGCGAGCATGCGCTTCACGAGCGACAGGTCGTCGCCGGCGACGATCGCGTACTCGAAGAGGGTCACGCCGAGGTCGAGGTACGCGTCGAGGTCGGCGCGTTCGGTCGAGCCCATCCCGCGCAGGGTCGTGCCGGTCGACAGCTCGATCTCCGACATGTCGCGGCCGACCTCGGCGCACCAGTGGCGCAGCACGTCGAGCTTGCGCACGAGGGTGTCGGGGTCGACGAAGGAGTGCCAGATGTCGGCGTGCTCGGCGACCATGCGCAGGGTCTTCTGCTCCCCGCCGCCGCCGATGAGGATCGGGATGTGGCGCGTCGGCGCGGGATTGAGCTTCTCCCACCGCTCGCGGATGCGCGGCAGGTCGACGGCGAGCGCGTCGAGCCGCGATCCGGCGGTGCCGAAGTCGTAGCCGTACTCGGTGAAGTCGCGCTCGAACCACCCCGAGCCGGTGCCGAAGATGAACCGGCCGCCCGAGATGTGGTCGAGGGTGCGGGCCATGTCGGCCTGCAGGTCGGGGTTGCGGTAGGCGCTGCAGTTCACGAGCGGCCCGAACTCGACGCGCGTGGTCTGCTCGGCGATCGCGCCCAACATGGTCCAGGCCTCGAAGTGCCGCCCGTCGGGGTCGCCGGTGAGGGGGAAGAAGTGGTCCCAGTTGAAGAGGATGTCGACGCCGAGGTCTTCGAGCTCGCGGACGGTGTCTCTGATCTGCGCGTAGGTGGCGTGCTGGTTGGAGACCTGCACGCCGATCCGCAACGGACGACGCTTCCCTGAAGAGGTCATGGCGTCAGCCTAGAGGCGGACGGAACGGTCGGTGCACGCGCGGGCGACTACCGCCCGAGCATCTTCTGCAGCGCCGCGAGCTCCTCGGCGCTCGGCCCAGCCTTCGCCGCTCCCCCGCCGCCGAGACCGAATCCGCTGCCGCCGCTCGCCGCGGGCTTCACGCCCTGCGCGCGGGCGGCATCCTCGGCGGCGCGCTTCGCCGGGTTGCCGCTGCGCGAACCCTTCTTCGCGGGCTGAGCCTTCTTCTTGGCGCCGTAGGAGGCACCCGGGATCGGACCCATGCCCGGCACCTGCGGCACGCCGCCCTTCGCGACCGTCTTCATCATCTTCGCCGCCTGCTCGAAGCGGAGGACGAGCTGGTTGACGTCGGTCACCGTCGACCCCGAGCCCTTGGCGATGCGCAGCCGACGCGAGCCGTTGAGCAGCTTCGGCGTCGTGCGCTCGGCCTTCGTCATCGACTGGATGATGGCCTCCGTGCGCACGAGTTCGCGCTCGTCGAAGTTGTCGAGGGCTTCGCGCATCCCGCGGGCGCCGGGCAGCATCCCGAGCATCCCCTTGAGCGAGCCCATGTTGCGCAGCTGCTGCATCTGCTTGAGGAAGTCGTCGAGGGTGAAGGTGTCGGTCGCGAACTTCTCGGCGACCTTCTTCGCCTCCTCCTCGTCGAACGCGCCCTGCGCCTGCTCGATGAGGGTGAGGATGTCGCCGAGGTCGAGGATGCGGCTCGCCATGCGGTCGGGGTGGAAGGGCTCGAAGTCATCCAGCCCTTCGCCCGTGGAGGCGAACATGATCGGGCGGCCGGTGACCTTCGCCACGGAGAGCGCGGCGCCACCGCGCTGGTCGCCGTCGAGCTTCGTGAGCACGACGCCGGTGAAGTCGACACCCTCCTGGAAGGCGCGGGCGGTCGTGACGGCGTCCTGACCGATGAGCGCGTCGATGACGAACAGCACCTCGTCGGGGTCGACGGCCTTGCGGATGTTCGAGGCCTGCTTCATCAGCTCGGCGTCGATGCCGAGGCGGCCCGCGGTGTCGACGATGACGGTGTCGTACTGCTTGCGCACCGCCTCCTTCACCCCGTCCTTCGCCACCCGCACCGGGTCGCCCACACCGTTGCCGGGCTCGGGAGCGAACACCGGCACCCCGGCCTGCTCGCCGACGACCTGCAGCTGGGTGACGGCGTTCGGACGCTGGAGGTCGCTCGCGACGAGAAGCGGCGTGTGCCCCTCCTTCTTCAGCCACTTCGCGAGCTTCCCGGCGAGGGTCGTCTTGCCGGCGCCCTGGAGGCCGGCGAGCATGATGACCGTCGGCGGCTTCTTCGCGAACTCCAACCGCCGCTGCTGACCGCCCAGGATCGCGACCAGCTCCTCGTTGACGATCTGCACGACCTGCTGCGCCGGGTTGAGCGCCTTGTTCACCTCGTCGGAGAGGGCGCGTTCGCGCACCGTGCCGGTGAACTCCTTGACGACCTCGAGCGCGACGTCGGCGTCGAGCAGCGCGCGCCGGATCTCGCGCACCGTGCCGTCGACGTCCGCGGGGGTCAGCTTGCCCTTGGTGCGCAGGTTGCGGAACGTCGCGGTGAGGCGGTCCGAGAGGGAGGAGAAGGTTGCCATATCGGGCAATAGCTTAAGGTGCGCGGGAGAGACCGAGCCGGGTACGCTCGCCGCAAGCTGATCAGGGAGCGCGCATGACCGAATCGTCGAAGACCAATCCCTACCTCGTCGCCCTCGTGGTGATCGGCTCCGTCGGCCTCGGGGCGGCCTTCATCCTCGCCAGTCTGAGTGCCACCTCGCCGACGTCACCGGATGACCTGGCGACGTCGGCGGCTCTCCTCGGGTGGGCGCAGATCCTGCTCGTGGCGGGAATCGGCGGGGTCCTGGGCGCTCTCATCGTCGCCGGGAGTCGATGGCAGCGGCCTCCGACCTGAGGCGGTGGGTCAGCGGGCCGCGACCGCGATCGCGTTGACGATGACCAGCACGACGCCCAGGGCGGCGATGACGAACGGCCAGAACCGCATCGGGACGAAGAACAGGCTGGATCGAGGCCGCACGACGATCGGCTGCCCGGTCTGCCCGTCGACCGCGGGGACGACCTCGTGCGTCTGCACCCGGCCGTCGGGGTGGGTGTACGGGGTGGCGAGCTGCCGCGTCGCCGTGAGGGGGCGCGGTTTGTCGAGGTGGCGGTCCAGCACGTAGCGGTTGAAGAAGAACAGGCCGACCGCGGAGAGCAGGAAGCCGATCCCGACGAAGACGCCGTTCACCGGACCCGACTCCTCCCCCAGACCGGTGAGCCCGGCGAGCAGGAAGCCGAGACCGACGCCGACGCCGAGGAACAGGAATGCGAGGATGCCCCACCGGGACCAGAAGATCATTCCTCGACGGTAGCCCGCGGCGCCGATCTCTCCCGGGGGTTGCGCACGGGCCAGGATGTCGTCATGCCCCTCCTCGACCACGTGCTCGGGTTGCGCCCCGCCGCTCCGTCGGCGGGGCGCCTGCGCGCGCGGGTCGGCGGGCGGCTCGTCGTCGTGACGGGAGCCTCCCGCGGCGTCGGCGCCGAGACCGCCGCACGTCTCGCTCTCGCCGGGGCCCGGGTCGTGCTGCTCGCCCGTTCGGTCGACTCACTCGACGCCGTCGCGCGCGGCATCCGGCGTCGAGGCGGCTCCGCCGAGGTGCTCGTCGTCGACCTCGGGGATCCCGTCGCCGCCGAGAGGAGCGGGGACGAGATCCTCGACCGCTGGGGAGCCCCGGAGGTGGTGGTGTCCAACGCGGGACGGTCGCTGCGCCGCACCGCTCTCGACTCCCGGGACCGACCGCAGGACGTCGACCGCACGATCGGCGTCAACTACACGGGGCCGGCCGCGCTCCTGCGACGACTGCTGCCCGCGATGGTCGACGCCGGCACCGGTCACGTCGTCTCGATCGCGTCGACGAGCGTCGACATCCCCGCCCCCGGGTGGTCGCTCTACGGGGCGTCGAAGAGCGCGATGGATGCCTGGCTCCGCGCGGTCGCCCTCGAGCTGGCGCCGTCGGGAGTCGCCGTCACCAGCATCCGCCTGCCTCTCGTGCGGACGGCGATGAGCGCGCCGACCGCCGCCTACGCCGCGGTGCCGTCGATGCGTCCGGTCGACGCCGCGAAGTACATCGCCCGGGCGATCGTCGACCGTCCGCTCGTGCTCTCCCCCTGGTGGTCGCGGCTCGCGAGCGCCGCCCTCGCGGTGCACCCCCGCCTGCTCGATCCCGCCCTCCGCGGCTGGGATCGGATGATCGAGCGCGGATGAGCAGGCTCAGCGCTCCGCCCGGAACCACCGTGCTCGCCCTCGCGAGCCTGCTGCGCACGTCGGGAGCGCTGCGGCATCCGCTGAAGGCCCGGGATGCCGCCCGCCGCGGCCTCCCCGGAGCGATCGCCCTGGCCGCCGCCCGCGACCCGCACCGTCCCGCGCTCCTGCGGGACGGCGAGACGATCACGACCGCCGCTCTCGACGCCGAGGTGCGGGCTCTCGCCGCCGGGCTCACCCTGCCGCGGCGTTCGCGCATCGGGGTGCGCAGCGACGGCGGGATCGGGTTCGTCGTGACGCTCGCCGCGGTCCTCGCCTCCGGCGCCGACGCCGTGCCGCTCGGGCCGCGGCTCGCGGACGCCGACGTCGCGGCGCTCGCCCTCGACGACGTGCTCGAACCTCGACGGGAAGCCGGGGTCGCCCCCCGGAGGGCCGTCGCTCCCGGGCGGCTGCTCCTGCTGACCACCGGTACGACGGGATCCCCCCTCGCGACCGCGCGAGGACCGCTCGGGGTCCGCGCCCTCGCCCAGCTGGCCGACGCCGACCGCCGACTTGCTCTGCCGACCGGGCCGCTCCTGCTGCTGGCGCCACCCGACCACGGGCACGGACTCAGCGCCGTCGCCGGGGCGCTCGTGCGGGGCATCCCGGTCGTCCTCGCCTCCGCCCGCACCACCGCGGAGCAGGCTGACCTGGCCGCGCTCCACCGACCGGCCACGGTGAGCGGCGTGCCCGCGCAACTCGCCCGACTCCTCGACGCCGGAGGTCTTCACGGCGTACGGGTGGTCGTGTCCGGATCCTCGCCGCTGACGGCCGCGCTGCGGGCTCGGCTCACGGCCACCGGCGCCACCGTCCACGACGCCTTCGGCGCGACCGGGGTCGGAACCGTCGCGATCGACGGGCTGCCACTCGCCGGTGTGCGACTGCGGCGCACCGCCGACGGATGCCTCGAGGTCAGGTCACCGCTCGGCCGCGACGCCTGGGTGGCGAGCGGCGACCGCGTCGAGATCGCCGGGGGGCGGCTCCATCCCCTCGGTCGCTGGGGGGATCTCGTCGACTCCGGCGGGGAGCTGGTCGACCCGCGACGGCTGCAGCGTCTGCTCGCCACGCACCCGGGAGTCGCCGACGCCCGGGTCGTTGTCGTCGACGACGACCTCCTCGGGGCCGTGCTCCATGCCCGCGTCGACGCCGACCCGGCGATCGAGACCGGGTTGCGCGCGGCGATCAACGCCTCGCTCGGCCGCGCCGAGCATCCCCGACGACTCGAGTTCGGGCCGGTCGATCAGGCGCCGAGCTGCGTCGCGACCTGACGTCCTGGTCGTTGACGGGGGCGGCGACCCCCGGCGGGTGCGAGTGCCGCCCGGAAGCCGGGGGTGGCGACCGAACGGCCCGCGCGATCGACGGCGAACACATCGATCGGCCATCGGTCGCACAGGTCGTCGAGACCAGCGCGCCCGGCCGAGACGATCGCGGTGGCGAGCACGTCCGCAGTGACGATGTCGTCGGCGATGACGGTGACCTGCACGAAGTCGGCGGGAGCGGTCTGGCCGCCGAGCCAGATGTGATCGCCGCGTTCGGCGCTGCCCGATGTCGCGACGGCGCGACGTCGGCCGCGGAGCATGATCGAGCAGACGAGGGCGCCGCGATCGAACGGGTCGACGACACCGATCGCGTCGCGCGCCCCGGCACCCGGATCCGCACCGGAGGCGAGGATATCGCCGCCCACCACGAGGGTCCACGCCCCGCAGTCGGAGGCGTCGAGGACGTCCCCGGCGTCCCGCATCGCGGCCGCCTTCACGATGCCGTCGAGATCGATCACGCCGTCGGGTCGGTTCGGGCTGAAGGCGCCCTCGGTGCGTTGCCGCCACTCGAGCGCATCCGCGTACATGGCTTTCATCGCCGGGGACGACTCCTCGAGACGCAGGCGACCCGCGGCGATGCGACGCAATTCGGAGTCGGGGCGATAGAGGCTGAACCGGCGGTCCGCCGCGTCGAACACCGCGGCGACGGCATCTGCCGCGACCGCGCGCTCGGTGACGAGCGACACCATCGTGCCCATCGCCGGGAACACGGATCGCATCACAGCCCCGCCTGATCGAGCGCGGACTGAACCGAACTGAGGTAGGCCCGCGTCGTGTAGGTCGCGCCGCTGACGTTCGCGACCGCGGCCGACTGCGAGTCCAGCACCTCCTGGCGAAGGATCGGCGCCGCTCGATTGCTGATCTGCACCGAGCGGCCGTCGTGGTCGGTCAGTTGCAGCGCCGTGACGTCGGTGATCGTGCCGCCGGCGATGGTGACGGCGACCTGAACGTTCCCGAAGCGGGTACTGACGACGTCGCCGGTGTAGGTGCCGTCGGCGGTGCCCGCCGCAGCGGTGCCGGCGGTGGTGTCCGTCGAACCCGTGCCGCCCGAGGTGCTGGTCGGTGTGGTCACCGACGTGTCGGCCGCAGAGCCGAGCTGCCAGGCCGTGACCAGGATCGCGAGCGACGCGAGGACACCGCCGATCGCTCCCCGGGCGCTCACCAGTCGAACCTCTCGGCGTGGATGCGGTGACTCGGCACCCCGTGGTGGCGAGCGTCGGCGACGACCGCGTCGAGCCAGCTCGCCGGACCGCAGACGTAGAGATCGGAGTCGGCGAGATCGGGGAACACGCTCGCCAGGGTCACCCCGCGGGCGGCGTCGGCATCGGCGAGCCAGGTCGCTCCCGCACGGGCGCGGTGTCCCGTCGACACGAACAGTCGCGCCTGCTTCGCCTCGGCGATCTCGCGCACCTCGTCCCAGAGGTAGGTCTCCCCGTCGTCTCCCGCGCGCAGCAGCACGGTCGCCTCTCCCGGCCGCAGCCGCGAGTCCTCGAGCAGCGCACGGATCGGCGTGACACCGATCCCGGCGGCGAGGATCGCCACCTTCGGCGCCGTGCGCGCCACGTCGGAGAACAGTCCATAGGGACCCTCGAACGACACGCGCGTGCCCACGGGGATGCGACTCAGCCGTGAACTCCCGGCGCCGAGCTCGCGCACGGTGATGCGGGCGAAGTCGTCGGCGGGCATCGCGGAGAGCGAGATCGGGTGCGAGTGCCACCACGTCGAACCCGTCCAGAACCGCCAGATCAGGAACTGCCCGCCGGCCGCCCCGAGCCGACGCAGATCGCGCCCGCTCAGCACGATCGAGACCACCCCGGGCGCGATCGGAACCACCGCGGCGACCGACATCCTGTGGCGCACGCTGCGCACGGCCGGGGCGAGAAAGCGGAAGGCCCCGATCGCGCCGAACGCGACCGCGTAGAGCGCGATCCAATACGCCCGCTGCGCCGTCCCCTCGGCGAGAACGCCGCCGACACTCAGCTGGTGGGGCAGTGCGAACGCGACCGCGACGTAGCTCAGCAGATGGATGAGGTGCCAGCTCTCGTAGCCGAAGCGACGCCGCACCGCGACGAGGGAGGTGACGACGACCGCGATGAGCAGGCCGAGAGCGAGGGCCGCGAGCGGCAGGTCGGGGAGGGCGAGCATCGGACCGATCTCGGCGATCGGATCGAGGCCGGCGCTCATTCCGTAGCCGAGCAGCAGGAGGGCAGCGTGCGCGAGCAGCAGAAAGAGGGCGGGCTTGCCGAGTGCGCGGTGGACGGCGATCGCGCGGTCGTGGCCGATCGTGCGATCCAGGAGCGGGATGCGGGCCGCGAGCACGAGCATCACGAGGATGAAGTCGGTGCCGACCAAGCCGGCGAGGATGCCCAGGCTGGTCACGGCGTCGGACGGCGTCGCGAACATGGTGCCAGCACCCGTGACGAGGTAGAGCGCGGCGGCGATCGCCCCCGACATCCAGAGCATCACCACCAGCAGGTCGGAGCGGCGGGCGCGGCGGGCGTACTGACGGCGGCGGTCGACCGCCGGGATGCTGCGCGACGACGCCTCCCGCAGCGGCGGCGGGCTCGGGGCGGGGCGGGCGAGAGTCGGAGCGGTCATGGCTCAACCCTTGGCTCGCCCCCTTGGTGCCGGCTCGGAACGGGCCTGCTCCTCGGTGTGCGTTCTCACATCTTGGGCAGACGCACCGTGGCCGCGAACCCGGTCGGGGTGTTCGCCACCTCGGCGGTTCCGTCGGCCGCCGATGCGATCGCCCGCACGAGCGCCAGACCGAGACCGCTGCCGCCGGCCTGCGACGTGCGCGCCGCATCCGGCCGGGTGAACCGCTCGAACGCGTGCGGCACGAACTCGGGAGGCATCCCGGGTCCGTCGTCGCTGACGACGAGGGTCAGCCCGTCGGCATTCAGCGAGAGGCGCGCTTCGACGTTGCCTCCGGGCGCCGCGCTCACAGCATTCGCGAGCAGATTGTCGGCGAGCCGTCCGAACGACGCGGCGTCGAGCCCATACCGGTCGGCCACCGCCGCCTCGGCGACCTCGAACGCGACCTCGGTCGACGAGGCGAGAGCGAGCAGTCGGGCCCGGTCGACGGCACCCAGGAACTCCGCGACGAGGTCCGTCGCGGAGGCGACTCGGACCGCCTTGTCGCCCTCGGCATCGAGCCGACTCAGTTCGAGGAGGTTGCCCGCGAGACTCGCCAGCCGGGTCGCCGAGAACTCCGCGTCGCGCACATGACGAGCGAGCGCGTCGGCGTCGCCGAAGTCCCGGTGGGCGAGTTCGAGCTGGGTGCGCAGGGCGGCGAGCGGCGTGCGCAACTCGTGGGCGGCATCCGAGACCATCTGCTTCTCACGCGCCGTCGCCGCGCGCACACGCGCCAGCAGGTCGTTGAGAGTGCGGGCGAGAGCAGCCAGCTCGTCGTCAGCGCGACCGATCGGGAGCTCGCCGTCGAGCGTCGCACCCAGTCCCTCGGCACGGACCCGCATGCGCGTGACCGGCCGCAGCGCGACCGTGGCGAGCACCCACGAGGCACCCGCGAAGCCGACGAGCAGCAGTACACCGCCGACGATCAGCAGCCGGCCGAGACCCTCCAGGGCGAGTTCGCTCGCTGACGTGCTGCGTGCCGCCCACAACATCCACTCACCCGCGTCGGTCTCCACGATCCGACCCACGACGACGAAGCCGCGGCCCTCATCGTCGGTCATGCGGAACTCCGACTCCCGAGGATCCTGCCCGTCGACCACCTCGCGCACGTCGTGCGGGAGGGTATCGACCTGCACGACCCCGGCGGGGCTGACGATCGCGACCAGCACCCCGGTGCCCGGGTCGTCGACCTCCCCCTCCGGGTCTGCGCTGATGTCGGCGACGAACGCAGTGAGGTCGCCCGTCGCGAGAGCCGCGTCCGACCCGGCCAGCACGTGGGCCGTCTGGCCCCGCACCACGAGCAGCGCACCGGCGAGAAGCACGACGGCCACCAGAACGCTGCCGAGGGTGATGCGCGCCCGGATCGACAGGCGCCTCATGCGGCCGCCTCCTCGAGCCGGTAGCCGCTCCCGCGGACCGTGAGCAAGGCGATCCCGGCCGCCACCGGTTCGAGCTTCTTGCGCAGATACCGCAGGTACTGGTCCACGATCGTCGGGTCGATGTGCTGCGTCGTCCCCCACACCTCGGTGAGGATCTCCGGCCGCGAGAGCGTCTCGCCGGCCCGCGAGGCGAGCAGCCAGAGCACCGCGAACTCCTTGGTGCTGAGCGGGATCGCCTTGCCCGCGACGGAAGCCCGCACCGCGGCCGCATCGAGGTCGAGGTCGCCGACGCGGAGCGACGGACGCGGACGCACGGTGTCGCGTCGCACGAGAGCTCGGATGCGGGCGCTGAACTCGGCGAAGGCGAACGGTTTGGTGAGGTAGTCGTCGGCACCGGAGTCGAGCCCGCGCACCCGATCCTCGACGGCGTCGCGGGCGGTGAGCAGCAGAACCGGGAGCGTGCTGCCCTGTTCGCGCAAGTGCCGGCAGATCTCGAATCCGGTCATCTCGGGCAGCATCACATCGATCGCGGCGGCGGCGAACGGCTCCCGCGCGACCGCGATGAGAGCCTCGACTCCGTCCTCGACGACGGTCACCTCATAGCCGTCGGCCCGCAGGCCCTCCGCGACGAGAGCCCCCATCGCGCGATCGTCGTCGACGACCAGGATGCGGGGCATCGGTGTCAGACCACCCCGGTCGTGCCGAGCAGCGTGCCGATGAGGAACGTGGCGGCGAGCGCGATCGCCCCGCCGACGACGACACGGACGGTGGGCCGCAGCACCGGACTCCCGCCGATCCGGGCGCTCAGCGCTCCGGTGAGGGCGAGGGCGATCAGCACCGCGGCGAACGTCACCGGCACCCGCACGGGTTCGGGCGGGAGCAGGATCGCGAGCAGCGGCAGGATGGCGCCGATCGTGAACGCCAGCGCCGACGCTCCCGCCGCGGCCCAGGGGCTGACGACATCCGCTTCGACGATGCCGAGTTCGGCCTCCAGGTGCGCGGACAGCGCGTCGTGCGCGGTGAGCTCCTCGGCGACCCGGGCGGCCGTCTCGGCCGAGAGCCCCTTGGCCCGGTAGATCCCCGTCAATTCGGCGAGCTCCTCGTCGGGGAGTTCGGCGAGTTCGCGGCGCTCCTTCGCGATGAGGGCGCGCTGGGTGTCGCGCTGGCTGCTGACCGACACGTACTCGCCCAGCGCCATCGAGATCGCCCCGCCGACGAGTCCGGCGGCACCGGCGGTGAGGATCGGGGCGACGGCGGAGGTGGCACCGGCCACGCCGACGACGATCGCGGCCACCGAGACGATGCCGTCGTTGGCGCCGAGCACTCCGGCCCGCAGCCAGTTCAGGCGCGCCGCAATCCCCGCACCGTGCGGCTCACCGGCGTGGGGAAGGGGCGAGAAGGGATCGGTCATGGCGGGCTCAGCCAAGCACTGCCGGCCCGTCGGCGCCAGGAAGGACAGGATGTCCTCGCCGCGTCGCGGGCGCGCGATCCTAGGCTGGACGCATGCCGCTCATCCTGCCCTTCGATGGACACGACCCGCAGATCGACGACGACGCCTGGGTCGCCCCGAACGCCTCGGTGATCGGGCGGGTGCGCATCGCCGCCGACGCCAACGTCTGGTTCGGGGCGGTGCTCCGCGGCGACATCGCCGAGATCGTGCTCGGGGCGCGCAGCAACCTCCAGGACAACGCCGTCATCCACACCGAGGCCGGCAACCCGACGATCGTCGGTGCCGACGTCAGCATCGGGCACGGCGCGATCGTGCACGGCTGCGTCGTCGAGGACGGCTGCCTCATCGGGATGAACGCGACCGTGCTCAACGGCGCCGTGATCGGGGCGAACTCGCTCGTCGCCGCCGGCGCCCTCGTGCTCGAAGGCACCGTCATCCCGCCGCGATCGCTCGTCGCGGGGGTCCCGGCGAAGGTGCGCCGGGAGCTCACCGACGAGGAGGTCGCCGGGCTCTACGGCAACTCCGCGCGGTACGTACCGCGGTCGAAGCTCTACAAGTCCGCCGAGTAGCGCTCAGCCGTTCGCGATCCGCAGGATGACGATCGCCACGAGCGGGACGAGCGCGACCACGAGGGCGAGGCCGGCGATCCCGCGGGCGAGTCCCCGCGCGAGGCAGACGATGCTCAGCACGAGGGCGGCGAGCACGAGGGCGGCGGCGACCAGGAACACCACGACATAGGCGGTCGCCCCGGACCCGCCCGCGTCGAGGGCGGCCGAGATCCCGGAGACGAAGCTCCACGACATCCCCACCGCGCCGAGCACCGCGAGGAGCAGGGCGGTAGCGGCCGGCACGCGGCTCGGGCTCACGTAGACGTCGGTGTCGCTCATGGCGTCACCCTAGAGGCTGCGGGTACTCCGGCGGGAGTACCCGCGATGCGTCCCGGCGGACGATGCCGACCGACCGTCGCGCCGAGAGACTGGGCGCATGACCCCGAGTCGCCTCCTCGCCGTGCTGCTCGCCACCGCGACCGCCGCTGTGCTGCTCACGGGGTGCGCCCGCGACCCCCGGCCCCACGAGCCGACGCCGCCGTCGAACACCGAGGCGCGCACGCTCGAAGTCGACGGCGTGACGCGGGAGTACCACGTACACGTGCCGACGGAGCTCTCCGACGACCCCGCTCTCGTCGTGATGCTGCACGGCGGGGTCGGATCGGCGGCGCAGGCCGAGCGGGCGTACGGCTGGAACGCCGTCGCCGACACCGAAGGCTTCGTCGTCGCCTACCCGGACGGCACGAGCCGCACGTGGAACGCCGGCGACTGCTGCGGGGGCGCCGAACGCGAGGAGGTCGACGACGTCGCGTTCCTGACGGCGCTGGTCGCCGACCTCCAGGACGAGTTCGGCGTCGCTGCCGACCGCACCTTCGGAACGGGCATGTCGAACGGCGCGATGATGACCTACCGACTGGCCTGCGAGACCGGGATGTTCGCCGCGATCGCTCCGGTCGCCGGCACGATCGTCTCGGTGTGCGACGACCCGGCGCCGACCTCGGTGCTGCACATCCACGGACTCGACGACGGCAGCGTGCGGATGGACGGCGAGCCGGTTGACGGCATCGGCGATGTCGACGGGATGCCGATCGCCGAGGTGAACGCGCTCTGGCGGGCGGCCGGTGGATGCGGCGAGCCGGTGACCACCGAAGCACCTCCCGTCACGACGAGCACGAGCACGTGCGACGGGGGTCGCACCGTGACCCTCATCACGGTCGCGGATGCCGGTCACCAGTGGCCGTCGTCGGTGGCGCGCGAAGGCGCGACGGATCAACCGAGCGACGCCCTCGACGCGACCGCCGTGATCTGGGAGTTCTTCGCCGCCGTCTGACCCGACAGGAACCGCTGATCCGTAGAGTGGAACACGTGGATCAGGGTGACGAGGGCGGACGACAGCGCGACCCGCTCGCCAAGGCCCTCCAGGTGCTCGATATGCTCGTCGACCACCCGGAGGGAGCGCTCGGCGTGCGCGAGCTGGCGGCGATGCTCGGCTCCGCTCCGAGCACGACGCATCGGGTGCTGACGATGCTGGCCGAGACCGGCTATGTGTCGCGCGACGACGACGGCCGCTACTCGGTCGGCTTCGAATTGCAGCGACTCGCCTGGCGGGTCGCTGCGCGCTTCCCGGCGCCGGCCGTCGCCGAGCCTGTGCTCCGGGCGCTGACGGAGGAGACCGGTGAGACTTCCGCGCTCGGCCTCTTCGACCCGATCCGCCGGCAGATCACCTTCGTCGCACAGGTGGAGACCCAGCACCGGCTGCGCTACATGGCGGAGCTGTTCCACAGCATCCCGATCCATGCCGGAGCCAGCGGGCTGTCGATCCTCGCCTTCCTCGACCCGGCCCTCCGCGATCGGATCCTGCACGCGCCCGAGGGGCTGCCCGCCATCACCTCGGAGACCCTGACCACCCCCGAGGATCTGGAGACGGCGATGGCCGAGATCCGCGCGCGGGGGTACGCCATCACGCACGGCCAGCGCGCCTCCGGTGCCGTCGGCATCGCCGCACCGGTCTGGAACACGGAGGGCGCCGTGCTCGGCAACATCATGGTGACGATCCCGGAGCAGCGCTTCGACCCCGCCCTCGAACCCCAGCTGTCCGCTGCCGTGCTGCTGGCGTCGCGGGCGATGACGCAGATCGTCGGCGGGCGCGCACCGCTGCGCACCCGCTAGGTCGACGCAGGCCCTGCTCAGGCGAGGCCGAGGATGCGGGCGGCGTTGTCCTTGAGGATGCCGGGGCGCACCGAGTCGCGGAAGTCGCGCTCGGCGAAGTCGGCCAGCCACCGGTCGGGAGTCAGCACCGGAAAATCCGACCCGAACAGCACCTTGTCGGGAATCATCGTGTTCGCGTGCTGCACCAGTTGATCCTCGAAATACTTCGGCGACCAGCCCGACAGATCGATGAACACGTTCTGCTTGTGCCGGGCCACGGCGAGCGCCTCCGCCTGCCACGGGAACGACGGATGCGCGATCACCAGCGTCAGCTCGGGGAAGTCGACCGCGATGTCGTCCAGCAGCATCGGGTTCGAGTGCTTCAACCGCACACCCCCGCCCCCGGGCGAGGTGCGCCCGATGCCGGTCTGCCCGGAATGGAACAACGCGATCGACCGGTGCGCCGCGATCACCTCGTACAACCGGTAGGCGGCCGGGTCGTCGGGCGCGAAGTCCTGCACACTCGCGTGGAATTTGAACCCCCGCACCCCGTGATTCGCCAGCAGATCCTCGGCCTGCTCCACCGCCCCGGGACGAAGCGGGTCGACACTCGCGAACGGGATGAGCACATCCGGATGCCGCGCCGCGGCCGCCGTGACATCCGTGTTCGGCACCATCGAATCGCCCAGGTGCCGCTCGCTGTCGACCGGGAAGATCACCGCCGCCATCCGACGCTCCCGGTAGTACGCCGCCGTCTCGTCGAGCGTGATATTCACCAGATCCGACTTCCAGCGTCGAGCCTGATCCTCACGCTGCACCCGCGACTTCTCGTTCTCCACCCCCGGGGTGTCCGGCCGCAACGCGTGCACATGGAAGTCGATCGCATCGATCGCGCTCAGATCGATCGCCGCGGGCGCCGTGGTCATGCGTGCACCGCCGGACCGCGCACGACGCCGCGCGCGAGCAGATCCTCGATCGCCGCGTCGTCCAGTCCCGCGAAGGTGCGCAGCACGTCGACCCCGTCGGCGCCGAGCGCGGGCGGGAACCGGTGGCTCGGACGCACCGCCGTCTCGAACTTGATCGGGTTGCCGAGCACCTCGACCTCGGTACCGTCGTCGTCGCGCAGCGTGATCACCATGTCGCGGTGGCGCACCTGGGGATCGGCGAGCGCCTCGGGCACGCTCTTGACGAGCGCCACCGGGATGCTCGCGGCGTTGAATAGACGCACCCACTCCGCGGCCGGCTTCGCCCGGAAGGCGGGTTCGATGATCTCCCAGAGCGCTTCCTTGTTGTCGAGGCGGTCGGCGTTCGTCGCGAACCGC
>NZ_JBIIAW010000147.1:0-5529 GCF_044239695.1 Pseudolysinimonas sp.
TCGGCCGTGCGGAACCACCGCATCCCGTTCTCCTCGAGGAAGCGGTCGGCGGTCAGGCCGGGGTCGCCGAGGTAGCCCTCGGCGATCGACGGGCCGCCGAGCTGCACCTCGCCGTCGACGATGCGCACCTCGGTCTGCCCGATGGGCGCGCCGTCGTAGACGCAGCCCCCGCTGGTCTCGCTCGACCCGTAGCTGCGCACCACCACGACCCCTGCCATGGCCGCCCGATCGCGCAGCGGGGCGGGAAGGGCCTGGCCGCCGACGAGCACCCGGCGGAACCCGGCGAGCGCCGCCGCCGCCGCCGGGTCGTCGAGCAGGACGGCGAGCTGCGCGGGCACGAGCGAGGTGTAGCGGTCGGGCGACGACATCCGCTGCACCGCGTCGACGAAGCCCGCCGCGGTGAAGTGCTCCCCCTCGACCGTGACCGGTTCGGTGCCGGCGGCGAGCGAGCGGGTGAGCACGTTGAGCCCGGCGATGTAGTGCGTCGGCAGCGCGAGCACCCACTGCCCGGGGCCGCCGAGCGCCGACTCGCTCGCTCCGGCGTTGGCGAGGAGGGCATCGGCGGCGAGGGCGACGCGCTTCGGGCGGCCGCTCGACCCGCTCGTCTCGACCACGAGGGCGACGCGTTGGTCCACGGTGTCGGGCAGGTCGGCGGCGGCGCCGACGAAGATCGCGTCGCCGCCGGCGAGTGCGGAGCGGAGGGCGGGCAGGAGGTCAGGCCCGGGCGTCACGGTGCGGAGCGAGCGCACGGGCTCAGGCTCTGCTCATCGTCAGAAGGGCCAGGAGTACGGCGACCAGTCCGGGGCGCGCTTCTCGAGGAACGCGTCGCGGCCCTCCGCGGCCTCGTCGGTGCCGTAGGCGAGCCGGGTCGCCTCGCCGGCGAACACCTGCAGCCCGACCATCCCGTCGTCGGCGGAGTTCATCGCGAACTTGAGCATGCGGATCGCCGTCGGGCTCTTGCCGAGGATCGTCTCGGCCCACTCGAGCGCCGTCACCTCGAGCTCGGCGTGCGGCACGACCGCGTTGACGGCGCCCATCTGCATCGCGCGTTCCGCGTCGTACTCCTGGGCGAGGAAGAACACCTCCCGGGCGAACTTCTGGCCGACCTGCTTCGCGAAGTACGCGCTGCCGTAGCCGCCGTCGAACGAGCCGACGTCGGCATCCGTCTGCTTGAACCGCCCGTGCTCGCGGCTGGCGATCGTGAGGTCGCACACGACGTGCAGCGAGTGCCCGCCGCCGGCCGCCCACCCGGGGACGACCGCGATGACGACTTTCGGCATGAACCGGATGAGTCGCTGCACCTCGAGGATGTGCAACCGCCCCCCCGTCGCGGGTCGAGTGCCGCCGTCAGGCCGTGTATCGAGACCCTCGTAGAGATACCCGTCCTTCCCCCGGATGCGCTGGTCGCCGCCCGAGCAGAACGCCCACCCGCCATCCTTCGGGCTCGGGCCGTTGCCGGTGAGCAGCACGACGCCGATCCGCGGATTCATCCGGGCGTCGTCGAGGGCGCGGGCCAATTCGTCGACGGTGTGCGGCCGGAAGGCGTTGCGCACCTCCGGCCGGTCGAAGGCCACCCGCGCGATGCGGCCGGTCGTGTCGTGGTGGTAGGTCAGATCGGTGAGTCCGCTGAATCCGTCGACCTCGACCCAGCGCGCGGGGTCGAACAGCTCCGAGACGGCCATCAGACGTTCCCCGCCGCGTCGAGCCCGTAGGTGAGCACGAGGGGGTTGGCGAGCACGCCGAGAGCGATCCCGCCGATCGCGGCCCCCCGCTCCCAGTTGCCGATCGCGGCGACGATCCCGCCGAGCACCGCGAGCGCACTCGCGCCGATCGCCGTCCAGGCCGCGACGGTCGCGACCTCGAACGCGTCGAACCCGGTGGCGACGACACCCGCTGTCACCGCGAGCGGCGTCAGGATGCCGAGGGCGAGCGCGGTGCGGCCGGGCCAGCGCGGGCGGTGCGCGGGTGCGATCTCGACGACGTCAGTCACGGTCCCAGCCTAGGCCGGGGACTTCGGGCGGGTGGGGTCAGCCGAAGGTGCGGTCGAGCCACGACCAGAACAGAGCGTTGCCGGCGAGCGCGAACACGAGCCCGAAGATGCCGAGCCCGCGACCGACCCCGGCGATGATCGCGATGAGGGCGAACAGGATCGCCACGAGACTGAGCGGCGTCGCGATCGCCGCGAGCAACCCGAGCTCGCCCGTGACGAAGGCCTCGCCGAGGAACAGCACGGCGGCCAGCATCCCGATCCAGAAGGCGACGCGGCCCGCCCACTTCGGCGCCCGGCGGCCCGGGAGGGTGCGGGTGTCGCTGCGGATGTATTGCCCGAGCGTCGGGGCGAGGGCCTGCGCCTGGGCCTGCACGTGATGCAGCTGCACCGGGCGGTACTGCCCGGGCTCGCCCTGGTAGTGCGGGCGCGAAGGCGGTGGGAGCGTCATCGGAACCTCCGGTTCCCGCCCAGGTGCGCCAAAGTGCACACCCGAACGTGTCATCTGCGCCGATTGGCGCTCGCGAAACTCACTCTAGCCAGCAGACTGTGAGAGTGGCTCTGCCCTCGGGGAACGAACTGCGCGACGTCGCGCACGTCGTCGCTCTGCCGCTCGCGACCCGGTTCAGGGGAATCGAGGTGCGCGAGGCGATGCTGCTGCGCGGCCCGTCGGGCTGGACCGAGTTCTCGCCGTTCGTCGAGTACGCCGACGCCGAGGCTTCGACCTGGCTCGCCGCCGCGATCGACTACGGGTGGGGGGACGACCCTGACCTGGTGCGCGACGTCATCCCGGTCAACGCGACGCTGCCCGCCGTCGCCCCCGACGAGGTCGGCGCGGTGCTCGACCGCTTCGGGGCGACCCGCACGGTCAAGGTGAAGGTCGCCGAGCGCGGGCAGAGCCTCGCCGACGACGTCGCCCGGGTGCGTGCGGTCCGCGAACGCCTGGGCCCGGCAGGGCGGATCCGAGTGGATGCCAACGGCGGGTGGAACGTCGACGAGGCCGAGCACGCCGCCCACGCCCTCTCCCCGTACGACCTCGAGTACCTCGAGCAGCCCTGCGCCACGGTGTCCGAACTCGCGGAGCTGCGGTCCCGTCTGAAGGACTGGCAACTGCCGATCGCCGCCGACGAGAGCGTGCGCAAGGCCGCCGACCCGCTGCTCGTCGCGCGCGAGGGCGCCGCCGACCTGCTCGTCGTGAAAGCCGCTCCGCTCGGCGGCATCGCGGCGGCGCTCCGGATCGTCGCGGCCGCCGGGCTGCCCGCGATCGTCTCCAGCGCCCTCGACACCTCCGTGGGACTCGCCATGGGCGCCCGCCTGGCCGCCGCTCTCCCCGGCCTCGACTTCGACTGCGGCCTCGGCACGGCGGCCCTGCTCGCGGCCGACGTCACTGCGCATCCGCTGATCCCGCGCGAAGGCCGCATCCCCGTCGACCGCGTGGATGCCGACACCGACCTGCTCGAACAGTGGGCTGCGCCGGCAGAGCGCCGCGACTGGTGGCTCGCCCGTCTCGACCGCTGCCGGGAGCTGCTGTCGGACACCCCCGCGGGTTGAGTGCCAGGGGGCTGAAGGCCTACAGACCCGAGTAGGCGTGCAGGCCGGAGAAGAACAGGTTCACGACGGTGAAGTTGAACAGCACGGCGGCGAACCCCACGAGGGCGAGGATCGCGGAGCGGTTTCCGCGCCACCCACGCGTCGCGCGGGCGTGGATGTAGCCGGCGAAGACGACCCAGATCACGAAGGTCCAGACCTCCTTCGTGTCCCAGCCCCAGTAGCGGCCCCAGGCGCGCTCGGCCCAGATCGCGCCGAAGATGAGGGTGAAGGTCCAGAGCATGAAGCCGATGACGTTGACCCGGTAGGCGAGGCGCTCGAGGTTCTCGGCCGAGGGCACGGTCTTGAGGAACCCGACCCGCGCCAGTTTCCCCGCCTCGCGTCGGTTCTGCAGGATCTGCACGATCGAGAGGCCGGCGCCGAGCGCGAAGAACCCGGTGCCGAGGATCGCGACGAGCACGTGGATGACGAGCCACGCCGACTGCAGCGGCGGCGGCAGCGGCACGAGGCCGACGGCGTCGTAGAAGTTGATGGTCGCCAGGGTGAGCAGCAGAGCAGCGAGGCCGGTGACGTAGGCGCCGAGGAAGCGCACGTCTTTCCAGAGGTTCGCGAAGACGAAGACGGCGACGATGATGCCGGTGCCGGTGAGTGCGAACTCGAACATGTTGGCCCACGGCACGCGCTCGGCCGCAATGCCGCGCAGCACGATGGCGGCGACGTGAACGGCGAGGCCGACGGCGGTGAGGGCGAGACCCACCCGTGCGCTCCGGGTGGAGCCGACGATCGACGGCGGGGCCGGCGGAGCGTCGACGAGCACGGCGGTCGAGCCGTTGACGGTCGCCGACTCCGCGGCCCGGGCGGATGCCGGCGCGGCATCCGCCGAACGCTTCGCCAGGTCGACGGCGAACACGATGAACGCGATCACGTAGACCGCCGCCGCCGAGTACACGCCGAGCAACGACCAGGCGGCGAGGGTCTCCGGAGTCATGAGGGCATCCTACGTTCGAGAGCTTCCGAGTGCGCTCGGGCCAGCTCGGCCACGGCCGCCGCGAGCGTGGGATCCTCGCCGCGCGCGAGGCCCGCGTACTCGAGGGTCACACCGTCCGCGGCGGGGACGGCCTTGATCCACATCCGGCGCCGCGGGATGAACAGGCTCGTCAGCAACCCGAAGACGGCGGCGAGCGCGAACGCGAGCACCCAGCCCTGGGCGGGGTCGCGATGGATGTCGAGGCCGACGTACTCCGCGACACCCTCGAGTTCGATCGTGCCCATCCCGTCAGGCAGGTCGAGGGTGTCGCCGATCTGGAGGGCGAGGGCATCCTCCCGACCCGCGAGCTGCTCCATGTCGGTCGTGTCGAGCGTGTAGACGTTGCCGCCGCTGCCGTCGCCGAGCCCGAGGTCGCCGCGATAGACGAAGAGGGTCAGCGTCGCGTTGTCGGTGAGGATCGGCGAGAACGACGCGAGCGCGCCGCTGTCGAGGGCGTAGGCGTCCGGGTAGAAGAAGCCCTGCATGCCGAGCTGGTCGGAGAGCCCGTCGGGCACCTTGATGACTCCGGTGCTGCCGAGGTTGGCGTCCTGGGCGATGAACGGCACCGCGCCATGGAAGACCTCGAGACCGTCGGCATCCCGCACCGTGATGATCGGGGCGAACCCGTTGCCGAGGAGGTAGACCTGGGATCCGGCGATCTCGAGCGGAGAGTTGATCTTGATCGTCGCCGGGGACCAGTCGCCGCCCGGCTCGCGCACGCTCATGTTGGCGTCGTAGTCGAGCGGGCGCCAGGCGCCGTCGGTGAAGGTGTACTCCGGTTCGAACGAGTCCAGGCGCAGGTCGAACGGCTGGAGGACGGCATCCGGGTCGACCGCCGAGCCGCCGGTGAAGGAGTCGTAGTCGGCGAGCACGTTCGTGAACGGCTCCCCCTCGATCAGCAGCCGCTGCCCCGTGTACCCGAACGCCCCGCCGATGCCGACCGCGGCGAGCACCCCGACGAGGGAGG
>NZ_JBIIAW010000054.1:0-20488 GCF_044239695.1 Pseudolysinimonas sp.
CGCCGCGCAGACCTTCGTCGCGGTCGGCACCGACGGCCTCGACCCGAGCGACCTGCGCACCCAGCGCGGTGACGAGGCGGTGCGGAGGCTCATCGCCGACCGCAAGCCGATGTTCGAGTTCATGATCCGCCGGCAGCTGCGCGGCTTCGACCTCGAGACCGTGGAGGGCCGGGTGGCCGGGATGCGCGCCGCCGCCCCCGTGCTGGCCGGCATCCGCGACCCCGCGTTGCGGTCGGGGTACGTGCGCAGCGTCGCCGGCTGGCTCGGGATGGATCCGAACGAGGTGGGGCGCGCCGTGCAGAGCGCTCCGCGCGCGAAGGCGCCGACGGCGGCCCCCGAGGAGCACGCGGACGACCAGCTCGCCGAGGTGCGGCTGCTCGACCTGCCGACCGACGTCGAGACCCGGATGGAACGCGACGCCCTGCTCGTCATGCTCCAGCGACCGGATGCCATCGGGCGCGACCTCCTGGAGCGCGCGACGGCGGTGCGCATCCGCAATTCCCTGCTCGACGTCGTGCGCGACGGCATCGCGACGGCGCTCGACGCCTGGGACGCGCCCGACTGGATCACCCGGGTGACCGAGGCCGTGCCGAGCCGGTTCGGGGCCCTCGTGGCCCAGCTCGGCGTCGCCCCGATGCCCGAGAACCGTGCGGGGAACGTCGACCGGTACTGCCGGCAGCAGGTGTCCGACCTGATCGCGGTCGACCTGTCGCGGCGCAAGGCGGAACTCCAGGGCGCGTCGCAGCGGGCCGCGGCGGAGGGCGACGACGCGCGCGCCCGCAGCATCCGCGCGCAGCTAGCTCAGCTCGAGCTCGAGCGGCGGAAACTGCGCGAGGGATGAGCGGTCCGGGTGCCGCGCAGGCCGCTTGTGTTATGACTGGTAGGCCCGTGCGGCCCGAGCGTGCGGGCATTCCGCCGTGCCCCGCCCGGCAACAGACCCGATGAAGGAGGCGCCATGAGCAGGATCCTGCCGCGCCGCGCACTCGCCGTCGTCACGGCCCTCGCGGCCGTCGCCACCCTCGCCGCCTGCGCCACGACCTCCGGCGCGTCGAGCCCGGTGCGCCTGGGGTGGAGCGCCGAGATCCCGCCGCTCGACCCGGCGGCGAGCGATTCGGTCGCGTCGTTCGCGCTGCTGACCCAGCTGTACCCGTCGCTGTTGACCGTCGAGGCGGAGCAGCCGGAGCCGGTGCCCGAGATCGCGGAATCGGTCGAGTGGCCGGAGGCCGGCGTCTACCGGGTCATCCTGAAGCCCGGTCTCACGTTCGCCAACGGCGACGATCTGACCACCTCCGACGTGAAGTTCAGCATCGAGCGGCAACTCGCCCTCCAGTCGGAGGACGGCGCCTGGCGGCGGCTCTCGAATCTCGACAGCGTCGAGATCATCGACGACGTGACGATCGACTTCCGACTCGACACCGCGTTCGACGCGGGCTTCCCGTTCGTGCTCGCCGGCCCCGCGGGCCTCGTCCTCGACGAGGAGGAGTTCTTCGCCGATGAGTTGACCCCCGACGAGGACATCCTCGACTCCCAACCGTTCGCCGGGCCGTACGTGCTCACCGCGGCGCGCGGCGGGGTGCTGACCCTCGACCCGTATGACGACTTCGGCGGCCCGGTGCCGGCGGCGTCGGCGATCGAGCTGCGGTCGGGCTCCGGCGACGATCTCGCGCGGCAGCTCTCCGAGGGGTCGCTCGACGCCCTCACCGGGAGGTTCGCCGTCGAGACCCTCGAGGCGCTCGCCGACGACGAGGCCGTCGACCTGGCCCGAGCCGCGTCCGGCCGAGTTCGGCTGCTTGCCTTCGATTTCGCCCACATGCCGTTCGGCAGCCGCACCGAGACGGCCGATCCGGCCAAGGCCCTCGCGATCCGTGCGGCCGTCGCCGACATCGTCGATCGCGAGGCGCTGGTCGACGAGATCGGCGGCAACTCGATCGAGGCGCTCTACGGTTATCTGCCGGCAGGCATTCCGGGGGAGTCGGCCGTCTTCACCGAACTCCGCGGCGACCTCCAGGGCGGGCCCGACGTCGCGCGCGCGGAAGCGGGTCTCGTGGCAGCCGGGATCGAGACGCCGGTCGAGATCAGCATCCATGTCGACCTCGGCCAGGTGGGCGCTCCGGGCGGCGCCGAGGTCGCCGGTCTCGCCGCCCAGCTCGACGACAGCGGGCTGTTCGCGGTCACCGTCGTCGAGTCCGACGCCGACGAGCTCGGGGCGGCGATCGTGGCCGGTGAGGTCCAGTCCGTGTTCACGAGCGTGCTGCCGGCGACGGCGGACCCGCAGGACTATCTCGAACCCTTCCGCACGGCCGGGGTGCTCGCGCCCGGCTATGCCGACACGGCTGTCGACGGCCTGCTCACCCAGAACGTCGTCGAGGCCGATCCGGAGGTCCGCGCGGCCACGGTGTTGCAGACCCAGCTCGCGATCGCCGCACAGCTCCCGGCCATCCCGATCACCCAGGGCGAGCGCGTCGTGTTCGCCCGCGGCACCCTCTCGGGCTTCGCCGTGGACGACGCGCTTCCGCTCGACCTCAGCCGCCTGCGTCGCTGACGCGCGTCGAGTGCCGAGCGGCGGGTTGGGTAGCGTGGCAGTCGTGGGAGAGGCAGTCGTGAGGGACGCAGCGGTCAGGGGTCGGCAGTGAGCGAAGTCGCGGTCCGCGCGGACGATCTGACTCTCGGCTACGGCGACGACGACATCGCGGTGAGCGGTGTCTCGTTCGAGATCCCGCTCGACGGCATCCTCGGGGTGGTGGGCGAGGCCGGTTCGGGCAAGAGCACGCTCGCCCGTGCCGTCGCGGCCCAGGCGGTGCCCGGCGAGGGCGAGCCGCCGCACATCGTCGGTGGTCAACTGCGGGTGCTCGGGCGGGAGATCCGCGACCTCTCGCCTCATCGTCGCGACAAGCTCATGCTGAAGGTCGGCTACCTGCCGCAGGACGGCGGCAGCACTCTGGAACCTCATCTCACGGTCGGGGAGAACGTCGCCGCCCCGATCTACCAGCGCGACGAGAAGTACGACCGCACGAAGGCCGGTGCGCTCGTCGCGCAGCTCGTGGATGCCGTCCGCCTCCCGCTCGGCGTCATGGCCAAGATGCCTCACGAGTTGTCCCGTGGCCAGCGGCAGCGCATCGCGCTGGCCCGTGCCCTCATCCTCGAGCCCAACCTGCTCGTCGCCGACGACCCGACGATGGGCGTCGACGTGCTGGTGCGCGGCCGCATCCTCACCGTCATCGCCGACCTCCAGCGCGAGCGCGCGTTCTCGGCGCTCGTGATCGGCCACGACCTGCGCGAGCTGCGCACGATGACGGAGCAGATCGCGGTCATGCACGAGGGGATGTTCGTCGGCTACGGCCACGTCGACGACGTGCTCGACAACCCGCTGCACCCGTACGTCGAAGCTCTCGCCGCGACCGCGCGCTGACCGGATGCAGAAAGCCCCGCACCTGATCTGAGATCGGTGCGGGGCTTTCTTTCGTTTCTTGCTCCGCGGGCTGGGCTCGAACCAGCGACCGTCCGATTAACAGTCGGATGCTCTGCCAACTGAGCTACCGCGGATCATGCAACCCGACGAGCTTACTACGAAAGCGCTCAGCCCCTGTGACGCACGCTCTCCCGCGACGGCGTCGGAGTCGCGACGACGCCGACGATCACGACATCGCCCGGGTCGAGGTGTTCCGCCCAATCGGGGAACTGCAGCGCGGCCCGTTCGCCGCCTCCGTCGGGGGAGAGCCCGATCGCGTCGCTGAGATCCGGCCGTTGCCCGGCACCGGGCTCGGCGTCGGGAACTCGGTGACGACGACCTCCTCGGGGAGTTCCCCGGCGAACTCCTGGGCCGCCAGATCCGAGAGTTACTCCCCGGGGCGTAACGCCTCGCGCGTAGCCTGAAGTCATGCCGCGCCCCGATCATCTCTTCTCGCGCGCGCCCGGCCCCGGCCACTGGCGCGGCGGGGGTGGGAACGGGGGAGCCTGGCACGGCCCAGGCGGGAACGGAACAGCCTGGCACGGACCTCCGCCGCACGACTGGAGCGCCCCGACGTCCGTGACCCTCTGGGTGCCGGTCGTCCTGTCGTTCGTCGCGCAGTTCTTCGGCGCGCTCTGGACGGTCCGCACGGGCGATCTCGTCCCGCGCGACGCGGCGTTCGTGCTGGCCCTGGCGGTCGTCGGTCCGCTCGCCCTCATCGGCGCGCGACGCTTTCCGGGGCCGGTCGTCCTCGTCGTCTCGATCGCGGCGTGCCTCGACCTCTTCGTGCACTCCGACAGCGGGCCGCCGTACATCGCGCTGGCGTTCGCGATCGTGTCGGCGATCGTCCGCGGCGCGCGCATCTGGGCCTGGGCGTCGGTCGGTACCTGCTGGCTCGCGAGCGTCGTCGCGGCGACCGTGCTGGGCCGGGAGAACTTCTCGCCCGGGCGGATCGCGGCGATCACGCTCGGCATCCTCATCGTCTTCGGCATCGGCGAGGGGATGCGCAGTCGGCGCGACCGCTTCGCCGAGTACCGCCGGCTCACCTCGCAGCGCGAGCAGAGCGAGGTGCAGGCCGAACGCGTGCGGATCGCCCGGGAACTGCACGACGTGCTCGCCCATTCGCTCAGCCAGATCAATGTGCAGGCCGGTGTCGGCCTCCACCTCATGGACCGTCAGCCCGACAAGGCGGCGGAGGCCCTGGCGAGCATCAAGGAGACGAGCAAGACCGCCCTCGACGAGGTGCGTGCCGTGCTCGGCGCGTTGCGCAGCGACGGCGGCGAGGCTCCGCTCGTGCCCGAGCCGGGGCTCGACCGCCTGCCCGCCCTCGTGAGTGCGATCCGGGGCGTCGACGTGACTCTCGACGACCGCATCGGCACCGCCCCGAAGCCCGTGCAGCTCGCCCTGTTCCGCATCGTCCAGGAGTCGCTCACCAACGTCACCCGCCACGCCGACGCGCAGCGCGCCACGGTGCGGCTGTGGATCGAGGACGGCGGGATCGAGGACACCGGGACCGAGGGCGGCGCCTACCGCCTCGAGATCGCGGATGACGGGTCGGGTCCGACGACCCTCGCCAGCGAGACCGGCGGACGCGGACTGCTCGGGATGCGCGAACGCGCCGAGCTGCTCGGCGGGCACCTCTCCGCCGGACCCGCCGAGGGCGGCGGGTTCCGGGTCTCCGCCACGATCCCGATGGAGCACAGATCATGATCCGCGTCGCCCTGGCCGACGATCAGCACCTCATCCGGGCGGGGTTCAGCAGTCTGCTCGAGGCCGAACCCGACCTCGAGGTCGTCGGCGAGGCCGCGACGGGCCGCGAGGCCGTGGCGCTCGTGAAGCGCACGAAGCCCGACGTCGTGCTGATGGACATCCGGATGCCGGACGGCGACGGGCTCTGGGCGACCGAGCAGATCGTCGCCGATCCGGCCCTCGGCGGCACCCGTGTCGTCGTGGTGACGACGTTCGAACTCGACGAGTACGTCGCGCAGGCGATCCGCGCGGGCGCGAGCGGGTTCCTCGTCAAGGACACCGAGCCGGTCGAGCTGATCCGCGCCGTGCGGGTCGTCGCCGGCGGCGACGCGCTGCTGAGCCCGAGCGTGACGAAGCGGCTGCTCGAGCGGGTCGCGAGCAATCTCCGCGACAGCCCCGATCTGCGGCCCCTCGAGCCCCTCACCGAGCGGGAGCGCGAGGTGCTCACCCTCGTCGGCCAGGGGCTCACGAACGAGGAGATCGGCGCCCGCCTCTACCTCAGTCCGCTGACCGCGAAGACCCACGTCTCCCGCATCATGTCGAAGGTCCTCGCCCGCGACCGCGTGCAGCTCGTGGTGCTCGCCTACGAGACCGGCCTGGTCAAGGCGGGCTCCACGGAGTAGCGCGCGGCGCCGGGATGCTCCCGGGGGAGTAGTCGGATCGCTCCCGGCGGCGGATTCCCGCGAGGCTCCGCACGAGGAGAGTCGAGGCATCGGATCCCACCCGGGGATCCGTGAAACGGAGCTCCTCAATGTTCACCGCCATCGCACTCGGCGCCGCCGCCTTTCACCCGTGGCACGGGGGCGGATTCTGGTTCCTCCTGATCCCGCTGTTCTGGATCCTCGTGATCGCCCTGCTGTTCGCGATCTTCGGACGCCGCCGGCGTCAGTGGATGTCGGGCGGCTACGGCCCGCACGGCTGGGGCCACCAGGCCTGGCAGCACGCGCAGGCCGCGGGCAGCGCCGAGTCGGTGCTCGCCCAGCGCTACGCGAACGGCGACATCGACGAGAAGGAGTACCGCGCGCGCCTCGAAGTGCTGCGCTCCTCCGGGCCGACGCCGCCCGTCAAGTAGCCGCCGCGGCACGCCCGAACGGGCCCGAGTCTCAGGACTCGGGCCCGTTTCGCGATCCATCGAGACGCTTGCTCAAGAAGACGCGGTCGAAGCCCTCGGAGTCTCCGCGGCCGGTCTCGATGTATCCGACTCGCTCGTAGAGCGCGAGGTTCTCGACCATCGTCACGTGCGTGTACAGGCGGATCGTCGGGCAACCGGCCTCCCGCGCCCGCGCCTCGGCGTGCCGGATGAGCATCCGACCGAGCCCCCGGCCCTGGGCCGCCGGCGCGACGGCGACGTTCTCCAGCAGCATCCCGTCGGCCTCGCGGTCGAGCACGACGACGCCGAGGATCTCGCCGTCGTCGACGACATCCACGAGTCGCGTCGCGAGAACGCTCGCGTAGTCCGCGAGCATCGGGCCGGGCTTCGTCCCCATCCGCGGGATGTAGCCGCGGTAAGCGTCGTGCACGATCCGTTCGATCGCCGCGAGGTCGTCCTGCCGCGCGGGGCGGATGGTGGCACCCATGCGCGACAAGATACGCCACGCGACCGATAAGCTGATCGGTCGGGGCCGCGGCGTGCGATCAGCCGTGGATCAGGAGGCAGCACCGTGGATCAACTGGCCGTGGATCAACTCAGCGTGGACGGGATCACCGTCATCCTCGCCGCCGTCGCGGGCGCGCTCGTCGTCGTCACCCTCGTCCTGCTCGTGCTCTGGCGTCGGGCGCGGCGCAGCGCGGTGCGCAACGAGTTCGATCGCACGACCGCCGACCGGGAGCGGCTCGACCTCGAGCTCACGCTCGCCGAGCAGACCACGCGACTGCGCGTCGTGCGCGAACTGCACGAGCTCGCGGTGCACTCCGTGTCGGTGATCATCAGCAACGCCGACGGCGCGCGATACGCCGCATCCCAGGATCCGGCCGTGGCCGCGCGCAGCGCGTCGGTCATCGCCGACACCGCGCGTCACACCCTCGCCGATCTCCGCCGGGTCATGGCGCTGTCCCGCGAGGGCGAGGCGGCGGCCGGACCGCAGCCGCGACTGTCGACCGTGCGCGACCTGTTCAAGGTGATGCGGGATGCCGGTCTCGGCATCGAGTTCCGCGAGACCGGGGAGCGCATCGATCTCAAGCAGGGCGCCGAGTTGGCGATCTACCGCATCCTCCAGGAGGCGCTCGAGAACGCGCTCGCCCACGGCGGGGAGGGGACGGAAGCCCTCGTGTCGTTCACCTGGAACGAGACGGGGCTCGAGGTGCTCGTGGCCGACGACGGAGCCCGCGCCGCGGCCCGCCGCGAGGGGCTGGACCCCGATGAAGTCGCTCGGGATCGGGTGACGAGCCAGGACGACGATCTCGCCGCGCTCACCCAGTCCCCGACGGGTCGCGGGATGACCGAGATGCGTGAGCGCGCCGAACTCTACGGCGGCATGCTCACGGCGTCCGTCATCCCCGGGGTGGGTTTCACGGTCACCGCGATCTTCCCCGCCCTCAGCGGGCACAACGGCATCGAGGGCGTCAAGCTGGGCGCCGAGTGAGCCCCCGCCGCGCGCCCGCGCGTCCCGCCGTCCGGCTGCTGCTCGTGGACGACTCGCAGTGGCAGCGCGAGGGCTGGCTGCTGCTGTTCGGCTCGCAACCCGACATCGAGGTCGTCGGTGACGCGGGCGACGGCGCGCAGGCGCTCGCCTTCCTGCGCACGCACGCCGTCGACGTGGTGCTGATGGACATCCAGATGCCGCGCGTGAACGGGCTCGTCGCGACCGAGCGCATCCTCGGCGACGACCAGGTGCGGGCGCTCGGCGGTCCTCCGCGCATCATCCTCGTCACGGGCGTCGACCTCGACGATCACGTGCCGGCCGCGGCCCGCGCGGGCGCTTACGCGGTGCTCTACAAGGATGCCGAACCGGAGGCGCTCTTCGACGTCATCCGGTCGGCCGCCCGTCCCAGCTCGGTGGTTGAGTAGCCGCCGCAGGCGGCGTGTCGAAGCCACGTCCGCCGAAACCACCGCCGAAACCACCGCCGAAACCAGCCACGAGTCCTCCGCGGCGATTCGCGCGAGCGTCAGCGTCACCTTGGCCGTCTCGGCCTACGGCGTCTCGTTCGGAGCCCTCGCGGTCGCCTCGGGTCTCGACATCTGGCAGGCCTGCGTGCTGAGCCTGCTGATGTTCTCCGGCGGCTCCCAGTTCGCCTTGATCGGGGTGCTCGCGAGCGGCGGAGGCGCCGCGGGGCCGGCCGCGATCGCGAGCGCCGCCCTCCTCGGCCTGCGGAACACCCTCTACTCGGTGCGGATGGGTCCGATCGTCGGCGGCCCCTGGTGGCGTCGGATGCTGGCGGCTCCGTTCACGATCGACGAGTCGGCGGCCGTCGCGACGGCCCAACCCACAATGCGCGGCCAACGCCTCGGCTTCTGGGTGACCGGTGTCGGCATCTACCTGGGCTGGAACCTCGCGACCCTCGCCGGCGCGCTGCTGGGCGACCTCGTCGGCGACGTGCGTCAGTACGGTCTGGATGCCGCAGCCGCGGCCGCGTTCCTCGGGTTGCTCTGGCCGCGGCTGCGCACCCTCCAGCCCGTCGCCGTCGCGGTCGCCGGGGCTGTCGTCGCGACCCTGCTCATCCCGGCGGTGCCTCCGGGCATCCCGGTGCTGGCCGCGGCGGCCGTCGCGATCGTCGTCGGCATCACGAACGTGCTGGGGAAGCAGACGTGACCGTCTGGCAGACCGTGCTGCTCGGCTCGGTCGCGGTGCTCGCCCTCAAGGTCGTCGGCTATCTCGTGCCGCCGGCGCTGATGGAACGCCCCACCCCGGCGCGCGTGGCGAACCTGACGACCGTCGCGCTGCTCGCCGCGCTCGTCGTGACGCAGACTCTCGAACGCGGCGGTGAGCTCGTGCTCGACGCGCGCGTGCCCGCCGTGGTGCTGTCCGGCATCCTCTTCGCCGCCCGGGTGCCGTTCATCGTGGTGATCGTGGTCGCGGCGCTCACCGCCGCCGGGCTGCGGCTGCTCGGCTGGATGTCCTGAGCCGCTTCTCGGATCGGGACCTCCGACCCTGGTGTCTCGCAGCCGGGGAGCGCAGGATGGGCGCGTGCAGACCTCGGGAGCCTGGCGTCGCGGTGCGGAAACGCCCGTCGACGATGTGACCATCGACCGGATCGACGCGTGGTGGCGCGCGGCGAACTACCTGAGCATCGGGCAGATCTACCTGCTGGCGAATCCGCTGCTGCGCGAGCCGTTGGTCCGCGACCACGTGAAGCCGCGGCTGCTCGGGCACTGGGGCACGACGCCCGGGCTCAACTTCCTCTACGCCCACCTCAACCGGGTGATCGGCGAGCGCGACCTCGACACGGTCTACATCGCCGGTCCGGGGCACGGCGGGCCGGGGATGGTCGCCAACGCGTGGCTCGATGGCACGTACTCGGAGGTCTACCCCGACATCCCGGTGAGCGAGGAGGGCGTTCGACGGCTGTTCCGCCAGTTCTCGTTCCCCGGCGGCATCCCGAGCCACGCCTCGCCCGACACCCCCGGGTCGCTCCACGAGGGCGGCGAGCTGGGCTACTCGCTCTCGCACGCCTACGGGGCGGCGTTCGACAACCCCGACCTGCTCGTCGCCTGCGTCATCGGCGACGGCGAGGCCGAGACCGGTCCGCTGGCCACCGCGTGGCACGGCAACAAGTTCCTCAACCCGAGGCAGGACGGCGTCGTGCTGCCGATCCTGCATCTCAACGGCTACAAGATCGCCAACCCGACGGTGCTCGCCCGCATCCCCGACGACGAACTGCTCGCGCTCATGCGCGGCTACGGTCACGAGCCCTTCCTGGTCGCCGGCGGGTTCGACGGCGAGGACCCGCGAGCGGTGCACGCCCGGTTCGCCGCCGTGCTCGACGAGGTGCTCGACCGGATCGCCGCGATCAAGGCAGCCGCGGAGGCGGGCGACGCGTCCCGCCCGGCGTGGCCGATGATCATCCTCCGCACCCCGAAGGGCTGGACCTGCCCGGCCGAGATCGACGGGTTGCCGGTGGAGGGCACGTGGCGCGCCCACCAGGTGCCGCTCGCGAGCGCCCGCGACACCGACGCGCATCTGCGCATCCTCGACGACTGGATGCGGTCCTACCGTCCCGAGGAGCTCTTCGACGAGGCCGGAGCGCCGCGCCCCGAGGTCGTCGCGCTCGCGCCGTCGGGCGCCCGGCGGATGAGCGCCAACCCGGTCGCGAACGGCGGGGTGCTGCGCCACGACCTGCAGCTCCCGGACTTCCGGGCGACGGGGGTGGAGGTGGCGCCGGACGACCGGGGTGCGCTGCAACTCGAGTCCACCGCGGTGCTCGGCCACTGGCTCGCCGACGTCATCCGTGCCAACCCCGACGACTTCCGCATCTTCGGCCCCGACGAGACGGCCTCGAACCGCCTCGCCCCGGCGGTCTACGAGGCGACGGCGAAGCAGTGGAACGCCGAGATCGACCCGGTCGACCAGAACCTCGCCGCGACCGGACGGGTGATGGAGGTGCTCAGCGAGCACCAGTGCCAGGGCTGGCTCGAGGGCTACCTGCTGAGCGGCCGGCACGGGCTCTTCAACACCTACGAGGCGTTCGTGCACATCGTCGACTCGATGTTCAACCAGCACGCCAAGTGGCTCGAGGCGTCGCGCCGCATCCCGTGGCGTGCGCCGATCGCGAGCCTCAACTATCTGCTGTCCAGCCATGTCTGGCGGCAGGATCACAACGGCTTCAGCCACCAGGATCCCGGCTTCCTCGATGTCGTCGTCAACAAGAACGCCGAGATCGTGCGCGTCTACCTGCCGTTCGACGCGAACACGCTGCTGTCGACCTACGACCACTGCCTCCGCTCCGTCGACTACGTGAACGTCGTCGTCGCCGGCAAGCAGCCCGCACCGCAGTGGTTGACGATGGACGAGGCGATCGCCCACTGCACGCGCGGTCTCGGCATCCTGCCCTGGGCGGGCACCGAGGTCGACGGGGAGGAACCGGATGTCGTGCTCGCCGCCGCCGGGGACGTCCCGACGCTGGAGATGCTCGCCGCCGCCGCGATCCTGCGCGAGCACATCCCGCAGCTCCGGGTGCGTGTGGTCAACGTCGTCGACCTGATGCGCCTGCAGTCGGCGGACCAGCATCCGCACGGCCTTCCCGATGCCGAGTACGACGCGATCTTCACGACCGACAAGCCGGTGATCTTCGCCTTCCACGGCTACCCGGCGCTCATCCATCGCCTGACCTACAAGCGCACCGGTCACCGGGACCTGCACGTGCACGGCTTCCAGGAGCGCGGCACGACGACGACGCCGTTCGACATGGTGATGCTCAACGACCTCGACCGCTACCGGCTCGCGATCGACGCTCTCGACCGCGTTCCGGGGCTCGCCGCCGCCCACGCCGGCTTGCGGCAGGAGCTCGAGGATGCCCGGCTCCGGGCGCGGGCGTACACCCGGGAGCACGGGGAGGACATCCCCGAGGTCGCCGACTGGCGCTGGCCGGGAGGCGCTGCTTAGGCGTCGAGGTCGTCGACGCCGGGCATCCACGACTTTCCCGGCATGCCCCAGCTCTTCTTGCGGATCGCCTTCGCGACGCCCTTGTCGTAGGGGTGCTCCAGCCGGTCGGCGTAGAGCACGCCGTCGAGGTGGTCGTACTCGTGCTGGAAGATGCGGGCCAGCCACCCGGTGGCGCGGATCTCGAAGGGTTCGCCGTCGAGGCCGGTCGCGGTGAGCAGCGCCTCGGTCGAGCGCCGCAGCGGGAACCGCTCGCCGGGAACCGAGAGGCAGCCCTCGGATTCCTCGTCCTCGTCCAGTTCGCCGAGCGCGAGCGGAGCGATCAGCAGGTGCGGGTTGATCGCGGTGCCGGCGTGCTCCACCCCGTCCTCGTCGACCCACGACCAGACGAAGACGCGCAGCGGCACGCCCACCTGCGGGGCGGCGAGGCCCACGCCCGGAGCGGCGGCCATCGTCTCCGCCATGTCGCGCACCAGTTCGCGCACCGAATCGTCGATCTCGCCGACCGGGGCGGCGGGGGAGTGGAGGGTCGGATCGCCGGTGATGCGAATCGCGCGAACGGCCATTCAGCCAGGATATCCAGCCGCCGTCCGCTAGATTTCCGGGGTGGATGTCCTGGACGAACTCGACGTGCAGAGCGTCATCGGCGGGATGGCTCCGATCGGGATCCTCATCGCCCTGGTCGGCGCCGTGTTCCTCTCGCTCGGCGCGCAGTTCCAGCACCGCGGCGTCGAACTCGTCGAGGAGAAGCACGGGTCGGGCGCCAAGGCCGGGTTGAGCATCCGCCAGCTGATGTACCTGCTGGCCAGACCGTCGTGGGTGATCGGCACCGTGATGCTCGGCCTCGCGATCATCCTGCAGCTCACGAGCCTCGGGTTCGCGCCCCTCATCGTCGTGCAGCCGATCGGCGCGGTCGCCCTCGTCATCACCGCGATCGTCAACGCCCGCGTCACCAAGGTGAAGATCGAGGGGCCGGTGCTGCGCGCCATCGCGCTCTGCGTCGGCGGCATCGCGCTGTTCGTCACCTTCGCCGCGATCTTCGCCGAGGAGCAGGTCGTCGGCGAGGCGCAGCTCGTCATCATCCTCAGCATCCTCGGTGGCGTCGTCCTGATTCTCGCGCTCACCTTCGCCTTCGCGCGCAAGCGGGCCGGAGCGCTCTTCTACATCGTGTCGGCCGGCGTGCTCTACGGCTTCGTCGCCACCCTCGCGAAGGTCGTCATCAACCGTCTCGCGAACCTGATGGCCGGCGTCGTCGGCGGCGACTTCGAGTGGCTCACGATCGGCTGCATCGTCACGCTGCTGGTCGCGGCCGCGCTCGGTGCGTACTTCGTTCAGACCGCGTACTCGCTCGGCTCGCCCGACCTGGTGATCGCGGGGCTGACCGTCGTCGACCCGCTCATCGCCGTCGCGATCGGCATCGCCGTGCTCGGCGAAGCCTCGGGCGCGCCGCTCTGGGTCATCCCGGTCTGGGCGCTCGCCGCGGCCCTCGCCATCTACGGGGTGCTCCAGCTCTCGAAACATCACCCGCAGACCCACGCGCGCCTCCGGGAAGCGGTCGAGTCCGCCCTCGCACCCGACGACGGTTCGTCCGGCAAGCCGACCAGCGCGGCGTGACCGACGCGTCCAGTCGCCTGGGATACCCTCGTCCGGTGCGGATCATGCTCGGCGGCGACACCTTCGCGCCCGACATCAACGGTTCCGCCTCCTTCGCGAAGCGGCTCGCTGTCACGCTCACCAAGCGCGGCCACGAGGTGCACATGGTCGCCCCGTCGCCGAACGGCCCGGGTCGCTCCGGCATGGAAGAGCACGATGGCGTCGAGTTCATGGTGCACCGGCTCACCAGCTGGCGGTGGTACCCGCATCCGTGGCTGCGGTTCGCTCTCCCGTGGCGCGCGAAGGCCAACGGGCGCAAGCTCATCGAGAAGTACCAGCCGGATGTCGTGCACTTCCAGTCGCACATCATCATCGGCGGCGGACTCGCCCCCGCGGCGAAGGCCCGGGGCATCCGTCTCATCGGCACCAACCACACGATGGCCGAGAACATCGCCCAGCACGTGACGATCTTCCCGCCGCCGCTGCTGCGCTGGCTGATCCGCACCCAGTGGAAGGCGGCGGCGAATGTCTACTCCCTCGCCGACGAGGTCACGACGCCGACGAAGCGTTCGAGCGACTACTTCGAGCGGATGACCGGACTCACCGGTGTGCACTCGATCTCGAACGGCATCGACGCCGCCAACTACGTGCCGAACTTCGAGCCGCGCACCGAGAACCGCATCGTGTTCGTCGGACGGCTCGACGAGGAGAAGTGCATCCACGAGCTGCTGCAGGCGTTCGCCCTGCTCGACTCCGGTCTCGACGCGAGCCTCGACATCGTCGGCAACGGCGAAGACCTGCACCGCCTCGAGCGGCTCGCCCGGGAGCTGAAGATCGCCGACCGGGTCACCTTCCACGGCAAGATCTCCGACGAGAAGCTGCGCGACATCCTCACCGCCGGCGCCGTGTTCGCGATGCCCTCCCGCGCCGAACTGCAGTGCATCGCCGCGATGGAGGCGATGTCGTCGGCCCTGCCCGTCGTCGCCGCGAACGCGATGGCGCTGCCGCACCTCGTGCACCCGGGGGAGAACGGCTACCTCTACGAACCCGGCGACATCCCGGCCTTCGCCGCGCATCTGACCTCCGTGCTCACGGCGTCGCCCGCCGAGTACACGTCGATGAAGAAGGCGTCCCAGGCGATCGTCGCCAAGCACGACCTCCAGGCGACCGTCGACGTCTTCGAGGCGCTGTACCGTGGGGAAACGGTGACCGACCCGGTCACCGACGACCCGACTCCCACCGCGGCACCCAAGCGGGCGAAGTCGGCGCGGGGCGGTAGCTCAGCTGGTTAGAGCAGCGGACTCATAATCCGTCGGTCACGGGTTCAAGTCCCGTCCGCCCTACAGATGTTCACGGCGGTCGTGGGGGTGCTGCTCAGCCGTCGTGGGTGAGCGTGACGCTCGACTCGCTGTCGACGCGAAGCTCGGTGCCGTCGTCGCCCGTGAGTTCCAGGTGGAAGCCGTCGCGGTCCCGGTGGTCCAGCTGCTCCTGCACCCGGGCAGCTTCGGTGTCGGTGAGGGTGATGGTCGCGTCGTCGACGGTGAGGGTCCAGGTCATCGCCGCAGCGTAGACCGCGGTCCTGGCAATGCGTCGGGCCGGACGCGACAGCAGGCGAGCTCCTCGCGCCACGCCTGCTCGGCCGAGATCACGAAATGGTCACGATCGGCGTCATCGGGCCGTTGCGAGCCCCGAAATCGCCCCGGATGTCGGCGGTCCTCGGTTCCGTGAGGGCATGACGGAAGACGCCTTCGAGTTCGACGCGAGATCCGCGCCGTGGCGCGGTCCCGACGCGCGCGAATGGATCGAATGGCGCCTCGCCGAGGCGGAGGTCGAGGCCGGGCAGGCGGCGCGTGCGCTCGCGACACAGATGGCCGCGATGGCCGACGTGCTCGCCGAGGCGGAGCGGCATCCCGAGGTGTTCGCCATCTTCGATGGTGAGCCGACGGCCGACGATCTCCGGGTCGCGTACGACGCGGCCGTCGCCGACCTCGCGGTGCGGCTGTCGGTCGCGGAGGGCACGGTCGCCCTCATGGCGCACCAGGCCCGAAACCTGCGCACGCGCGCACCGCTCACCTGGGCGACGTTCCGCGAGGGGGACATCTCGGCCGCGAACGCGCGGAAGCTGGCCGACGTGCTCGACTCGCTGCCGGTGGCGGCGTCGTGCGACTCCGACCTCGATGCCCGGGCCGTCGACCTCGCGCGGCTCGCCCCGGCGCGCTTTGCCGAGCGGATGCGCACCCTGCGTGAGCGCCTCCACCCCCGCGCACTCGAGGAGCGGCACCGGGATGCCGCCGCGTCGCGCCGCGTGGTCCGCGAAGTGGAACCCGACGGGATGGCGTGGCTCGGGTTCTTCCTGCCCGCGGCCGCTGCTCAGGCGGCGTGGGAGCGCATCGACGCGGCCGCACGGCACCTCGCCGTGCCGGGGGAGTCGCGCTCGCTCGATGAACTCCGTGCCGACGTCGGCGCCGATCTGCTCACCGGGTTCCACGACCCCGAGACGGCGCCGCGCGTCACCGTCGGCGTGCTCGTTCCGATGATGACGCTGCTCGGCCTCTCCGACGAACCGGCAACGCTCGAGGGGTACGGCCCGATCGACGGCGACACCGCCCGCCGGCTGGCCGCGCACGCGCCGAGCTTCCACCGCATCCTCACGCACCCCGTGTCGAGCACGGTGCTCGACGTCGATCGCGCCACGTACCGACCGCCCGCCGACCTGACGCGGTGGCTGCGGCTCCGCGACGGCACCTGCCGGTTCACGGGATGCGGCCGCGCGGCGAAGAACTGCGACCTCGACCACACCGGCGATTGGGCGAAGGGCGGACGCACCGCGGCCGGCAACCTCGCCCACCTCTCCCGGCGACATCACACCCTGAAGCACCGCTCGAGATGGCGGGTCGAACAGGGGCCGGGCGGCATCCTCACCTGGACCAGCCCCACCGGCCACGTGAGCACCTCCGATCCTCCACCGTTCTGAGCGCGACGACACGCCGGAAGACTTCGGGAGCACGCACTAGTACACACTGTGCAGGACTGTGCGATGCATGGAACTGTGCGATGCATGGAACTGCGCGATGGATGGACACGACGCGACTGCTCAAGGGCGTGCTCGATTTCGTCGTGCTCGCCGCGGTGCAGCACGAAGACGGCTACGGCGACGGCTACGGCGACGACTACGACATCGGGCGACGTCTGCGCGCCGCCGGGCTCGAGGAGATCGTCGACGCGTCGGTGTACGGCACCCTGCGTCGGCTCTCCGGCGCCGGCGCGCTGACCAGCTACGTCGCGCCGTCGGACGGCGGCCCGCACCGCAAGTACTACGGGTTCAACGACCAGGGTCGCGCGATGCTCGCCGAGCAGCGCGACAGTTGGTGACGTGCCCAGGCGGTCCGGCTGGAATGTCTACCCGATCGGCGAGGGCTGATGGCCGATCAGCGCGCGGCTCGGGATGCCGTCAACAGCCCGGTGAGCACGTCACGCGCGTGCTCGAGGTCGGCGATCGACATCCCGAGCCGCTCGACCACCTGACCCGGCACGGCGAGCGCCTTCGCGCGCAGGGCGGTGCCGGCGTCGGTCAGGGCGACGGCGAGGGCGCGTTCGTCGGCGGGATCCTTCGAACGCGTCACGAGTCCGGCCGTCTCGAGGCGACGCAGGAGGGGGGAGAGGGTCGCGGGTTCCAGCAGCAGCTCGTCGCTCAGGTCGCCGACGCGGCGCGGGCTGCGTTCCCAGAGGGCGAGCATGACGAGGTACTGCGGATGGGTCAGGCCGAGCGGCTCGAGCACCGGACGATACAGCGCGATGACGCTACGCGAGGCGGCCGCCAACGCGAAGCACACCTGTCGGTCGAGAGCCAGCGGGTCGGTGGAGGTCGTCACGGCTCGACGCTAGCCGAAAACGCTGAGTGCACGAAGTAAATGATGAGTACACTAACGATATGGATGATCGTCTGCGCTGGTGGGATCGCCTCAACCGGGCGCTCTACCCGTACCTCGGTCCCGCCCAGCTGGGATCACCCGACGAGCCCCCGGCGCCGTCGAGTCTCGGGCGCCCGTGCCCGATCTGCGGTGCCGCGATGACCGAGCACACGGTCGAGCGCGCGGGGGACTGGTCGACCGCGACACGGGTGCACTCCCCGGTCTCTGCGGCCTGAAGCTGGGCTGCCTGAAGCTCTGCAGCCTGAATCTGGGCTGCCTGAAGCTGGGCTGCCTGAACGGCGGCGGGCACCCGTTTCCGGGCACCCGCCACCGATTCGTCAGGCCGGCTGCGACGAGATGAGGAACTGCACGGCGCCGTCGTCGCCGACGCGGGCGTCGAGCACCTTGTCGTCGAGGGCGGACGCGACCGGCAGGTCCATGAAGACGCGAGCGGTGCCGTGTTCGGCGACGACCTCGGTCTCGGCGGGTGCGTCGGCGACCGAGACGGCGAACTGGTCGCCCGCGGCCTCCGCGATGCGCAGGCCGCCGGTGTCGGTGGTCACCGTGCGCCCCACGATGTCGCTGACGACGAGGCTGGCGTTGTCGGTGATGGTGAGCACGTGGAATCCTTCCGTCGGGGTGCAGGAGTCAGCCACGCTTCCGAGAATCGGCCGAGGTTTCCACTTCTGACGCCGACTCGGAGGGGATTCACACCTGGGCGCACGCCCGGGCTCACACCTCCGGCGAGACCTTCGCGGCACGGCGTCGCGCGACGGCGTCCTTCGCCGCTCCGAGACCGCGCTTCACGACGCGCGTCGCCTTCTCGTTGACGACCTGTGCCTTCTCGAACTCGGTCCCGAGGATGCCGAGGCCGCCGAGTGCGACGAGGGCGCCGGGCCCGGGCAGCGGGATCAGCACGACGCCGAGGGCGACGGTTCCTCCGCCGACGATCCCGACACCGGTGCGGTAGACGCGGTTCGCGGTCGGACTCCTGCGGATGGCCGCGCGCCCGCCGATCAGCGCTGATCCGGCGGCACGTCCTACCGCCGACCCGAGACGGGACGCGGGCGACGGCGAGGGGGACGGGGCATCGGTCATGGCCAGACGGTAGCGATCCGGGCTGGGAATCACCTCAGGTCGCGCATCCGGGCGCTGCCCTCCCGATCGCCGCGCGACCGGCGCTCGAACCAGATCGCGACGGTGATGAGGATGACGCCCGCCGACCCCGCGGCGACGTAGAAGATCACCGGGTCGATGTCGCGTCCGACGGCGAGCACGACGAGGATCACCAGGATCTCGACACCGAAGGTCGCCAGGCTCAGCACGAACGGCGCGGCGTACCGCAGCAGCGCGCCGACGAGCAGGGCGACGAGCGCGAGGCCGAGCACGAGGATGGCCCGCCAGGTCGCCGGGTTGGTGCCGGTCGCGAGCACGGACGGCAGCACGGTCACGACGATCCCCGGCGCGAGCACCGCCCAGCTGCGGGTGAACCCGACGGGCCAGGACGTCAGGGTGCCGCGACGGCTGTCGCTGCCGTGCCGCAGCACCAGCACCCCCGCCGCCGTCAACGCGAGACCGAGGGGCAGCGAGAACCACTCGACGTTCAGCGCGCGCACGCTCCACCCGGCGACCGCGACGAACCAGGCCGCAACGAACACGATCCCGATCGGCGGCAGGATCGTGGTTCCGCGCAGCGACCGCACGACCGTCCCCAGCATCCCGCCCAGCAGCACGAGCATGAGCGCCCACAGCATCCACATCGGTCCGATCGGCGGACCGGCAACCTCGCCCGCACCGGGCGACACCGTGGCGATCGGACCGGCGATCAGGAACGCGAGTGCCGGCGTCAGCAACCACCGGTGGGTCGGCCGCAGGTGGCGCGCGGCGTCGCCTGCGAGGATCGCCGCCACGACGCTGAACACGAGCACCGGCCAGACGACGAGGTCGCGCTCTCCGAGCGCCGCGTCGTCGAGCTCCCACGCGTAGCGCACCGCCTGGATCGCTCCGGCCCCCGCCGCGCCGATCGCCGCGGCGAGGAGGGGCACGCGCAGCCCGGCGAGCTTCTCGACCCGCCGGGCGAGGGCGACCCCCAGAACGAGCAGCATCAGGGATGCCGCCAGCAGGGCGAGCGCGCGCCACGGAAGCGCTGCCCCCTCGCCCGACCCGCTGACCGCGAGCACGACGAGCGAGGTGGCGATCGCGATCGCCAGGCCGGGAGCGACGAGCGCCGCGCCGGTGCGGCCGCGCAGGCTGAGCACGACGCCGATCACGACGGCGGCGAGCGCCGGCGGGTAGACGTAGGGCTCGACGTCGGTGATGCCGACGAGGCCCCAGACGCACCAGAGGGCGGCGGTCCACGAACCCGCCGCGACCCACCAGCCGTAGCGCCGATGCGCGAAGACGGCGGCGCCGGCCGCGCCGATGCCGAGGATGAGGAAGACCAGCAGTGCGGTGCTGAGGTCGGCCGTCGTCAGGACGAGCGCGAGGAGCGCGGTGATCGCGCCCGTGACGAAGGCGGAGATCTCGATCCACCGACGAACCGAGGCGGCGTCCGCCTCCGGCACCTCGCCCCGGCGCAAGGAGGCGGCGATGAGCGGGCTCGTCGGCAGCACGAGGGCGACGAGCGTCGCGATGAGCGGCAGGGTGACGGGCGCCCCGCCCTGGCCGTTCCACGCGGGCACGACGTCGGTCTCGATGATGCGCGGCACGACGTTGACGAACACGACGGCGAGCGACGGCAGCAGGAGGGCCGCCGCCCCGCTGCGCACGAACCTGGTGAGCCCCGGGCGCCGCGTGAGGGTGAGGGTGAGGCACAGCGCGAAGATGGCGGCGTTCGCCAGGGCCGTCTCCCAGGTGCGCTCGGCGATGACCGTGGCGACCCCGACGAGGAACGGCACCGCCGTGACGCCGAGCACCGCGTACCAGAGCGGCGCTCGCACCCGGCGCACGAGGGTGACGACGAGGGCGGCCACCGACGCGACCGTCGCGGTGGAGGCGATCACGGGGATCGTGTCCAGTCCCAGCAGGTCCAGACCCCGCGCGACGAGCACGAGCGCGTAGCCGTAGCCGACCGCGACGTAGGCAGGCCGGCTACGCAGGGGCATCGCCATCGCCAGCACGCCGAGAGCGAGGATGATCGCGGCCCCGGCGGCGACCGTGAGCCGCTCGTCGGCCCACGAGATCGCCGCGAGGTAGACCAGGATGACGTGGGCGGCGACCAGCAGCGGGGCGCGCAGCGCGAGCGCGGCGTC
>NZ_JBIIAW010000055.1:0-20372 GCF_044239695.1 Pseudolysinimonas sp.
CGCTCCTGCCCCGGTCGCCGCTCCGGCACCCGCCGCCGCTCCGGCACCCGCGCCCGCCGCCGCACCTGTCGCGGCTCCGGCGAACGCCCACGCCGGCTACGTCACGCCGATCGTGCGCAAACTGGCCAACGACAAGGGCATCGATCTCGCGTCGGTGACCGGCACCGGGGTCGGCGGACGCATCCGCAAGCAGGACGTGCTCGCCGCGGGAGCCCCTGCTGTCTCGACCGCGGCTCCCGCGACGAAGGCGGCCCCCGCGCTCGAGGTCTCGCCGCTGCGCGGCACCACGGTGCCGATGTCGCGCCTGCGCAAGGTGGTGGCCGAACGCGCCGTGCTCTCGATGACGACGCTCGCGCAGCTGACGACCGTCGTCGAGGTCGATGTGACCAAGGTCGCCAACTACCGCGACGAGGTGAAGGCCGCGTTCCAGGCCAAGACCGGCCAGAAGCTCAGCTTCCTGCCGTTCTTCGTGCTCGCCGCGGCGGAGGCGCTCAAGGCGTTCCCGATCATCAACGCGACGGTCGACGGCGAGAGCATCGTCTACCCGGATCACGAGAACGTGAGCATCGCGGTCGACACCGAGCGCGGTCTGCTCACCCCCGTGGTGCGCAACGCGAGCGACCTGAACATCGCGCAGCTCGCCGCTGAGATCGCCGACAAGGCCGACCGGACGCGCAACAACAAGCTGACGCCCGACGAGCTCTCGGGTGGCACGTTCACGGTCACGAACACCGGCTCCCGCGGCGCGCTGTTCGACACGCCGATCGTGTTCCTGCCGCAGTCGGCCATCCTCGGCACCGGCATCGTCGTGAAGAAGCCCGTCGTCGTGTCGGACGAGGGCCTCGACGCCATCGCGATCCGCTCGACGGTCTACCTCGCACTCTCCTACGACCACCGCATCGTCGACGGCGCCGACGCCGCGCGCTTCCTCGGCGCGGTCAAGGCCCGTCTCGAGAGCGGCGACTTCGCCTCGGTCCTCGGGATCTGAGGCACGGAATCTAGGGCTCGTCACCGCCCGTCGATACGGCTGGCACATCCGGGTACTGATTCAGGTACTGCCGGATGCGCCAGCCGTTCGTCGTTCTCAGCAGCAGGACCGACCTGGGCTGACTGCCGGCGGGGAGGTCGAGCAAGGCCGAGTCGCCCAGGCGTTCGACGAGCACCGGCGCACCCGCGAGGATGCCGGCCTCCGGGAGTTCCCGGCCCTCCTGCAGAGCGCGGATCAGCTCGACATCCTGATCGTGCGCGGCCGATCCGGCTTGCACGACGTCGTCGAGGCAGAGCAGCGAGAGGTCGCGGACGCACCGGTCTCGGAGCTCCAGGAGCACGGCGGCAGCCGCGACCGGGTCATCGGGAAGCCCGGAGACGGGCTCCCCGATGCTCGCCGACGGGATCGGGGTCGGCTGCGCCGCCGTCGGCCCCGCGGGCGCGGGCGGCACGAGCGCGACGGCGACCACGACCGTCAAGCCCCCGGCCGTCACTCCGAGCGCGAGACGCCTCCGTGTCGACGGCCACGCCGACCAGAGCCGGCGTCCCCGATCGACGACCTCGGCGACCCGCTCCCGGATCCCGTCGGGGATCAGCGCGAGAATCCCGGGCGGGATCCCCGTCGGGAGGAGGCCCGGCGCCTCCTCCTCGACGTCGGCCGTCTCCTGAGGCGCCCCCAGGCGTGCCGTCTCGACTTCGGCGGGTTCCGCGTCGAACCGCACGGGAGTCGGTGTCGCGAGGTCGAACAGCGCCCGCCCGAGCGCCTCGAGCGAGACCTCCGGCAGCCGGTGCGCGAGCCGCACCGCCGCCGGAGCTCGCTCCCCCGCGACCCGGCCGAGGACGACCCCCGTGATGTCGCCCAGCGCGGCACGATCGGCGATCACGCCCGCGACCGTCTCGCGCACGACCTCCGGCGAGCCCGGAGCGAACAGTTCGGCATGACCGAACCCGGTGAGAGTCGGAGCGCCGTCCTCACGGAAGCACACGGAGGTGAGCGAGAGGGCCCGGTGCGCGACGCCGGAGGCGTGCAACCGGTCGATCGTCGCCGCGATCGGGGCAAGGATCGTCACCGCCTCGCCGGCGCCGAGAGTGCCTCGCCGGTCCAGCAGCTCGGCGAGCGTCCCGCCGGGCAGCCGTTCGAGCACGAGCACGGCATCCCGGCCGTCGGATGCCACGTCGTCGAGCCTGACGACGTGGTCGCCCGCGGCCCGGCACAGCGCCTCGATCTCGGTGTGGCGGAGCGGGTCGCCCGCCGCACAGACCTTGAGGACGACGGTGTGTCCGTCGTCGAAGCCGAGCAGGAGTCGCGCCCGATCGCCGTGCCCGACCGACCGCAGCACCCGGTAGCCCGCGACATCCTCCACCTGCCCACCGTGCGGCACCGACGTGCCCCGCGGGTGCGGTCACCCGACGTTCGGGACAGGCACGTCCCGTGCCGACGGGGAAGGAGCCGCCGGGCTAGGCTCGGCTCGTGGTCGACTACGTCGTCACGGGGCTAAGCGCCAACTCCGTGCCGTATTCCACTGCCCTCGAAACGCAGCGTGCCGTGCACGCCGACGTCGCGAGCGGCAGGGCGCCAGATACCGTCCTCCTCCTGGAGCACCCGTCGGTGTACACCGCGGGAAAACGCACCGAGCCGCACGAGCGGCCGATCGACGGCACGCCCGTCGTCGACGTCGATCGCGGCGGCAAGATCACCTGGCACGGGCCGGGGCAACTGGTCGGCTACCCGATCGTGCGACTCGCCGACCCGATCGACGTCGTCGCGTACGTGCGGCGGCTGGAGGGGATGCTGATCGACGTCCTCGCCGAGTTCGGCATCGCCGGGGTGCGCGTCGACGGCCGCAGCGGAGTGTGGCTGGTCGGTGCGGATCGGCCGCACGGCGACAAGATCGCCGCAATCGGCATCCGGGTCGCCGACGGAGTGACGATGCACGGCTTCGCCCTCAACTGCTCGAACGCGTTCGACGCCTACCGCGCGATCATCGCCTGCGGCATCGCCGAGGCAGGAGTGACGAGCATCAGCCGCGAGCTCGGCCGCGAGATCACCCCCGGGGATGTCGTTCCGCTCGTCGAAAAGCACTTCGCCGAGCACCTGGCACCGTCTCTGGCGGCGGTGGTGCCGGTATGAGTGCCACCCAGGTCGGATCGGACGGACGCAAGCTGCTGCGCCTCGAGGTGCGCAACGCCGAGACCCCGATCGAGCGCAAGCCGGAGTGGATCAAGACGCGCGCCAAGATGGGCCCCGAGTACACCGCGCTGCACAACCTGGTGAAGACCGAGGACCTGCACACGGTGTGCCAGGAGGCCGGCTGCCCGAACATCTACGAGTGCTGGGAGGACCGCGAGGCGACGTTCCTCATCGGTGGCAGCCAGTGCACGCGGCGCTGCGACTTCTGCCAGATCGACACCGGCAAGCCCGCCGATTACGACACCGACGAACCGCGTCGGGTCGCCGAGTCGGTCGTGCGGATGGGGCTGCGCTACGCGACCGTGACCGGCGTCGCCCGCGACGACCTCCCCGATGAGGGCGCCTGGTTGCACGCCGAGACCGTGCGCGCCATCCATGCCGCGAACCCGGGGACGGGCGTGGAGATCCTCGCGACCGACTTCTCGGGGAATCCCGACCTGCTCGGGGTCGTCTTCGAGAGCCGCCCGGAAGTGTTCGCGCACAACGTCGAGACGGTGCCGCGGATCTTCAAGAGCATCCGACCGGCGTTCCGCTACGAGCGCTCGCTCGACGTGTTGACGCAGGGACGGGCGGCGGGACTCATCACGAAGTCGAACCTCATCCTCGGGATGGGCGAGACCCGGGAGGAGGTCAGCCAGGCCCTGCGCGACCTGCACGAGGCCGGCACCGACATCATCACGATCACGCAGTATCTGCGGCCGAGCCTGCGCCATCACCCCGTCGACCGCTGGGTGCGCCCGGAGGAGTTCGTCGAGATGAAGCAGGAGGCGGAGGAGATCGGTTTCCTCGGTGTGCTCGCCGGTCCGCTCGTGCGGTCGTCGTACCGGGCGGGGCGGCTCTGGGCGCGTTCGATGATGGCGAAGGGCCGCGACATCCCGGCCCACCTGCAGCACCTCGCCGACGCCGAACTCGGGTTCGCGCAGGCGGTGTCCTGAAGCCCTTATCGTTGATCCCATGGCACGCCCCACCGCCCCCGAGAAGGAACCCGGCCGTCTGAAGCAGATGTGGCAGGTCTTCCAGATGACCCGCCGCTACGACGGCACCGTCATCCTGTACCTGCTGCTCGCCCTGCTCGCGCCGATCGGCGCCGGCATCGTGCTCGCGGTGCTGTTCGGCGACGGCAATCCGATCCTGTGGATCCTGTACATCGTCGCGGGCGTGCTCGCCGGCATCCTGCTGCTGCTCATCGTGCTCGGCCGCCGTGCCGAGAAGGCGGCGTTCTCGCAGATCGAGGGTCAGGCCGGCGCCGTCGGGGCGGTGCTGAAGAGCTCGCTGCGGCGGTCGTGGACCGGCAACGAGATCCCGATCAACTTCAACAAGACGCAGGATGCCGTCTACCGTGCCGTCGGCCGGGGGGGCGTCGCGCTCATCGGAGAGGGGCCGCGCTCGCGCACCCAGCCGATGCTCGACAAGGAGCGCGCCAACGTGCGGCGCATCCTGCCCGAGGTGCCGGTGCACCTGATCTACGTCGACGCCCGCGACCCGGAGGCCACGAAGCTGCACCGCATCGTGCCGACGCTGCAGAGCTACAAGCGCGCGCTCACCAAGTCGGAGATCCAGGCGGTGTCGAACCGGCTGCAGTCGCTCGGCAAGAACGGTCTGCCGATCCCCAAGGGCATCGACCCGCAGCGCGTCCGGGCACCGCGCCCGCGGTAGCTAGACCCGAACGAGTACCGTCCCGGCGACCCGGTCGTGGAGCCCGCGCTGATCGGAGTCCATGATCACCGCGGGGATGAACAGGCACAGCAGCAGGGTGCGCACCAGTGGCCGCCACGGCGCGAGTCGGCCCGGGTTCAGCGGCACGACGCGCATGCCGAGCAGCAGGTGCCCGACGCCGCCGTTCACGACGAGCAGGAACAGCAGCTGGATGCCGGCGAACAGCGCGAGGTTGATCAACGCGTCGGTCTGCCACGGACCGGTCGAGAAGAACGCGAGCGACAGGCCGTAGGCCAGCGCCCAGTCGATCGCGAGCGCGATGAGGCGACGACCAGGGCGGGCGATCGAACGGGGGCCGGATTCGGGGAGCCCGAGGCGCTCGCCGGGCCAGCGGGTGTCGGCCGGATCGCTCACCGTTCCAGCCTACGGTCCCCACCCGCCGTAACATTCCCGAAACAATCCGGTCACGGTCGGGAAATGGCCCTCCCGTAGCCTCACTGGCGAGGCTGCACCCCGCAGCCGAAGCGTTCCACGGCCCCGACGGAGTAACTCCTATGTCCACCCCTCTGTTCAGCGACTCGTCCGAGGTGCTGAAGTTCATCAAGGACACGGATGTCAAGTTCCTCGACATCCGATTCACCGACCTTCCCGGCATCCAGCAGCACTTCAACATCCCGGCGTCGACCGTGGACGAGGAGTTCTTCTCGGTCGGCCAGCTCTTCGACGGCTCATCGATCCGCGGCTTCCAGTCGATCCACGAGTCCGACCTGCAGCTCATCCCCGACATCTCGACGGCGTTCGTCGACCCGTTCCGCACCGAGCGCACGCTCGTCATCATCTTCGACATCTACAACCCGCGGAACGGCGAGATCTACTCGCGCGACCCGCGTCAGGTCGCCAAGAAGGCCGAGAAGTACCTCGCCTCGACCGGCATCGCCGACACCGCGTTCTTCGCCCCCGAGGCCGAGTTCTTCATCTTCGACGACGTGCGCTTCGAGGTGAAGCAGAACAAGAGCTTCTACGAGGTCGACTCCGACGAGGCCGCCTGGAACTCGGGCCGTGTCGAAGAGGGCGGCAACCTCGCCAACAAGACCCCCTACAAGGGCGGCTACTTCCCGGTCACGCCGGTCGACAAGCACGCCGACCTGCGCGACGACATCGTGCTGAAGCTGATCGAGGTCGGCCTCGAAGTCGAGCGTTCGCACCACGAGGTCGGCACCGCCGGCCAGGGCGAGATCAACTACAAGTTCGACACGATGGTGCACGCCGCCGACGACATCCTGAAGTTCAAGTACATCGTCAAGAACACCGCCGAGGAGTGGGGCAAGGTCGCGACCTTCATGCCGAAGCCGCTCATGGGCGACAACGGCTCGGGCATGCACACCCACCAGTCGCTGTGGAGCGACGGCAAGCCGCTGTTCTACGACGAGAAGGGCTACGGCGGACTGTCGGACATCGCCCGCTGGTACATCGGCGGCATCCTCAAGCACGCCCGCGCGATCGCCGCGTTCACCAACCCGACCGTCAACTCGTACCACCGGCTCATCCCCGGCTTCGAGGCCCCGGTCAACCTGGTGTACTCGGCCGGTAACCGCTCGGCGTCGATTCGCATCCCGATCACCGGCACGAACCCGAAGGCCAAGCGCATCGAGTACCGCGCGCCCGACGCCTCCGGCAACCCGTACCTCGCCTTCGCCGCCCAGCTGATGGCCGGCCTCGACGGGATCAAGAACAAGATCGAGCCGCACGACCCGGTCGACAAGGACCTCTACGAGCTCCCGCCCGAGGAGGCCAAGAACATCCCGCAGCTGCCGGGATCGCTCGACGAGGCCCTCCGCGAGCTGGAGGCCGACCACGACTTCCTCCTCGAGGGCGGCGTGTTCACGCAGGACCTGATCGACACCTGGATCGACTACAAGCGCGAGAAGGAGCTCCTCCCGTTCGCGCAGCGTCCGCACCCGTTCGAGTACGAGCTGTACTTCGGGGTCTGACACCTCCGCAGCACGCACAGGGCCGCGTTCCTCCGGGAGCGCGGCCCTTCGCGTTGCCGTCAAGTCCTTCCGCCGCGCGCACCGGGCGCGCAGACTCGCACGATGAAACGCATCCTCTACGCCACGTCCGAGTTCACCACTGACGATGCCGTCGCGGACGCCCTGTTGGAGTACGCGAGCGTGCTGGCGATCGTGGGCTCCGCTGACGTCGTGCGGTTCCCGGGTCTCGACAGCGACGGCACCGTGCGGCAGATGCAAATTGTGATCGGGCCCGCCAGCCAGCTGTTGTCGATGGATGCCGACGCCACCGTCGACCTGCACGTGGAGGAGGCAGCCGCTGAGATCCGCGAACGGGCCCGCCGCCGGCTGCCGACCTCCTTCGAGATGGGCGGCGCGATCGCCGGACCCTCGGAGAGCGACGCCGAGAGTACGGCGCACTGATGGGCACGATGTCACATGGCAACGTCGCGGTCGAGTTCGAGGACCGCATCCTCTCGCACCTGCAGATCGTCATCGTGCAGCGATTCCGGCGCAGCGAGCCGCTCGTCATCTCATGGCTCGACTCGCTGGCGGTGGGCGACGGACGCAGTTCGATGTGGATGACGCCGGCTCTTCCGGTGTACTTCAAGTTCGCGGGCTCCCGCGTTCCCGAGATCGACCGCAAGTGGCTTCAGCAACTCATCGACTCAGCGGAAAGCTCGCCGGGGCTCATCGTGACGTCTCCGACGGGAGAGCTCGTGCGCGCCCTCGGCTCCGTGCAGGTGCGCTGAACTAGGCGAACACTACGGATCGGACGTCGGCAGGGGCGCCGCGGCCGAGCGCGTGCAGCGTCCAGCCGGCGGCGCGCCAGGCGTCGGCATCCAGGCAATTGCGCGCGTCGATGACGGTGCGGCCGCGCGCCAGCTCCGCGAGCGCGACGGGCGACGCGTCGACGAACTCGGGCCACTCGGTGAGGACCAGCACGACATCCGCTCCCCGCACCGCCTCCGCCGTCGAGGCCGCGAAGGTCAGCGTCGGGAAGGTGCGGCGTCCGGTCTCCCCCGCCGCCGGGTCGTAGACCGAGACCTGGGCTCCGCGCAGGTGCAGGGCGGCGGCGACCGAGAGGGCCGGCGAGTCGCGCACGTCGTCGGTGTCGGGTTTGAAGGCCGCGCCGAGCACCGCGATCCGGGCGTCGAGCACCGAGCCGTCGCAGGCGGCGATCGCGAGTTCGACGACCCGCTCGCGCTGACGCATGTTGATCTCGTCGACCCGCCGCATGAGCGACGCGATCTGCGGGGCGCCGAGTTCGCCGGCACGGTGGGTGAGCGCGCGGATGTCCTTGGGCAGGCATCCGCCGCCGAACCCGAGCCCGGCGTTGAGGAAGCGGCGTCCGATGCGGGCGTCGTGGCCGAGGGCGTCGGCGAGCACGGTCACGTCGGCACCCGCCGCTTCGCACAGCTCGGCGATCGCGTTGATGAACGAGATCTTCGTCGCGAGGAACGCGTTCGCACTCACCTTCACCAGTTCGGCGGTCGGCAGGTCGCAGGTGATGACCGGGGTGCCCGCGGCGATCGGCGTCGCGTACACCTCGCGCAACATCGCTTCGGCGGCCGGTGACGCCCCGCCGATGACGATCCGGTCGGGACGAAGCGTGTCCTCGACGGCCCGCCCCTCCCGCAGGAACTCGGGATTCCACACCAGCTCGGCCGCGACGCCCTCGGGGGTGAGCGCGGCGAGCAGCACCCGCAGGCGCTCCCCCGTCCCCACGGGCACCGTCGACTTGCCGACGACGAGTCCGTCCCGGCTCATCGCCCGGGCGACGGCGGCGACGGCGACCTCCACGTAGTCGAGGTTGGCCGCCGACGACCCGGCTTGCTGGGGCGTGCCGACGCAGATGAAGTGGATGTCGGCATCCGCGACCGCCGCGGCGAGGTCGGTGGTGAAGCGCAGGCGTCCGGTGGCGAGGTGCTTCTGCAGCAGCTCCGGAAGGCCGGGCTCGAAGAACGGCACCCGTCCGGAGGCGAGCAGGTCGACCTTCGCCGGGTCGACATCGACTCCGGTGACTTCGAATCCCAGTTCCGCCATCGCGGCGGCATGGGTGGCTCCGAGGTAGCCGGTTCCGATGACACTGACACGCATGCTGGTCGCCATGGGCCCAGTGCACCCGGGACCCGTGACCCGCAGGCGCGATGACACGCGAACGGCGGGTGAACGGCTCGCGAAGTCAGCCGTCGCCGTAGAAGCGGCGCTCGAACACTTGCCGGGCGAGCCGGGTGGTGCGCAGGTAGTCCTCTTCGAGCCGGGAGGCGCTGCCGGGCGGGTACTCCAGCAACCGCGCGACGCCTTCGAGTTGCTGGCGGTCGGTCGGCAGCACGTCGGCGGTCTTCGCGGTCCAGAGCGTCATCGCCGACCGGGCGCGCGAGGCGATGATCCAGGCCGCGCGCAGTTTCGCGGCGTCGTCGGCGGGCACGAGTCCCGCGGCGACCGCAGCCGCGAGGGCGTCGAGGGTGGAGGTCGTTCGCAGCCCCTCGACGGCGGCGCCGTGCTGCAACTGCAGCAACTGCACGAACCACTCGACATCCGACAAGGAGCCGCGCCCGAGTTTCAGGTGACGCGCGGGGTCGGCTCCCTGCGGCAGCCGCTCGGCCTCGACGCGGGCCTTGATGCGGCGCACCTCCCGCACATCGGTCGGCGAGATCTCGGCGGGGTACCGGATGTCGTCGGCCAGTTCCTCGAACGCGCGCAGCAGTTCGGGGTCGCCGACGGCCCCTCGGGCACGCAGCAGCGCCTGCGCCTCCCAGGTGAGCGACCAGCGCGCGTAGTACGCGCGATAGGAGTCGAGCGAGCGCACGATCGCGCCGTTCTTGCCCTCCGGCCGCAGCCCGAGGTCGAGGTCGAGCGGCAGCCGCAGGTCTTCGGTGAGCCGGGCCACGTCGTGCACGATGCGCTCCGCGCGACGCTGGGCCTCTTCGTCGTCAAGGCCCGCGGAGCGGTAGACGTAGACGATGTCGGCGTCGCTGCCGAAGCCCAGCTCCTCCCCGCCGTACCGGCCCATCGCGACGATGCCGAATTCGATCCCGTCGCCGTAGCGGTGCACGAGCGCGAGCACTCCGGTGAGGAGCGCCGACGTGACGTCGCTCAAGCCCTTGCCCAGCTCCTCGACGGTCAGCACCCCGACGATCGCGCCGAGGGCGAGCCGCAGCACCTCCCGCCGGCGGGCGGTGCGCAGGGCGACGGCGGCGGCATCCGGGTCGTCCCAGTGCCGGGCGACGGTCGCCGCGGTCTCTTCGAGCAGCAGTGCCGCGGGCCGGGGCGAGAGTTCGCCGTCGTTCTCGAGCCAGACCACCCCTTCCGGGATGCGCTCCAGGAGCACTGCGACGAACTTCGAGCCCGAGAGCACCTGGGTCAGCCGGTGTCCGGCGCCCGAGGAGTCGCGGAGCAGCCGCAGGAACCAGTAGGCCTCGCCGAGGTCGTCGGACAGGCGGCGGAAGGCGAGCAGGCCGCCATCCGGATCCGCACCCTCCGCGAACCACTGGAGCATCACCGGAAGGAGGTTGCGTTGGATCTGCGCGCGACGCGACACCCCGGAGGTGAGTGCCGCGATGTGGTGCAGGGCGCCGCGCGGATCGCGGAATCCGATCGCCGCGAGGCGGGCCTCGGCCTGTTCGCTGGTCAGCGCGTAGCCGCCGTCGGGCAGCGCGGCGACCGCGGAGAGCAGCGGGCGGTAGAACAGTCGCTCGTGCAGGGTCCGCACCTCGTGCTTGACCTTCTGCCAGGCCTCGAGCACCCCGGCCGCGGTCGTCGCGACCCCGGTCGCGCGGGCGAGCACCCGCAGTTGCTCCTCTTCGCGCGGCATGAGGTGGGTGCGGCGCATCCGGGAGAGCTGGATGCGGTGCTCCAGCAGTCGCAGGAACCGGTAGTCGCGCGCGAACTCGGCCGCTTCCACCCGCCCGATGTAGCCCTGCTCGGCCAGCGCGAGAAGCGCCTCGAGGGTCGAGCGCTGACGCACCTCCGGGTCGGCCTGGCCGTGCACGAGCTGGAGCAGCTGGATGGTGAACTCGACATCGCGCAGGCCGCCCGGGCCGAGCTTCAACTGGATGTCGACCTCGTCGGCCGGGATGTGCGCGGTGACCCGCTCGCGCATCGCCTGCACGGACTCGACGAAGTTCTCGCGAGCGGCGCTGGACCACACCAGGGGGGCCACGGCTTCGACGTAGCGCTCCCCCAGGTCGAGGTCGCCGGCGAGTGGACGCGCCTTCAGCAGGGCCTGGAACTCCCACGACTTCGCCCAGCGCTCGTAGTAGGCGAGGTGAGACTCGAGGGTGCGCACGAGCGCCCCGTCCTTGCCCTCAGGCCGGAGGTTGGCATCGACCTCCCACAGCGGCGGTTCGACGGCGAGGTCGGCGATGCCGCGCATCGTCTCACGGGCGAGCGCGGTCGCGATCTCGACCTCGCGGTCACCGCCCTCGGTCACGAAGATGACGTCGACGTCGCTCAGGTAGTTGAGCTCTCGAGCACCGGACTTGCCCATGCCGATGATCGCGAGCGGCGTGACCGCGGCCTCCTCGGCGGGGAATCTCGTCGCCCGACCGGGCGAGGATGGGGTGCCCAGTGAACGCCGGGCAACGACAAGCGACGCGTCGAGCGCGGCCCCGGCGAGGTCGGCGAGGCTCGCCGCGACCCGGTCGACGACGGCGGCCCCGTCGGGCTGCTCCAGGTCCCAGGCGGCGAGCCGTACGAGTTCCGACCGGTAGGTCGCGCGCAGCGCGTTCCAGGCCGCTTCCCCGGAGAGACCCTCGACCGACTCGATCAGTATTCGGCTCACCGTCTCCGCGTCGGCCGGAGCAGTAAGCGGGTCGGCGAACACCGCGAGTTGCTCGGGATGCCGCTCGAGGAACGACGCGAGCCCCGACGATGCGCCGAGCACCCGGATGAGGCGCTCGGTCGCCGCGGGATCCGTGAGCAGGGCATCCACGGGTCTCGGGGCGTTCGCGCGGAGCGTGCCGAGCAGTCGCAACGCCTGGTCGGGGTCGGCGGCGACCGCGAAGGCCGGGACGACCTCGGCCGGCACCGTCGCGAGGGCGTCGTTCGCCGCCCCGAGGTCGGCGAAACCGAGTCTCGCCAACTCCGTGAGCGTCGTCGTCGTCCGCGTCATGAGTGCAGTGCTTCCCCCGGGAACCGGGTCGGAACGGGGGTCAGAGGATCTCGAGGTTGCTCTCGAGCTCGAACGGGGTCACCTGGGCGCGGTAGCCGGCCCATTCGCGACGCTTGTTGAGCAGGACGTACTCGAAGACCTGCTCACCGAGCGTCTCGGCGACGAGTTCGCTGTCCTCCAGAAGCGACAGGGCGTGATCGAGGGATGCCGGCAGGCTGCCGTAACCCATCGCCCGACGTTCCGCCTTCGTCATGCTCCAGACGTCGCCCTCGACCTCCGCGGGGAGTTCGTAGCCGTTCTCGATGCCCTTGAGCCCGGCCGCCAGCAGCAGCGCGTAGGCGAGGTACGGGTTGGCCGCCGAGTCGATCGCCCGGTACTCCACCCGCGCGCTCTGGCCCTTGCCGGGCTTGTAGAGCGGCACGCGCACGAGCGCCGAGCGGTTGTTGTGACCCCAGGTCAGGTAGCTCGGGGCCTCGTCACCGCCCCAGAGGCGCTTGTAGGAGTTGACGAACTGGTTGGTGACGGCGGTGATCTCGGGGGCGTGTTTGAGCAGGCCGGCGACGAACTGCCGCCCGATCGTCGAGAGCTGGTACTGCCCGCCGGCGTCGTAGAACGCGTTCGCGTCACCCTCGAAGAGCGACATGTGGGTGTGCATGCCCGATCCGGGGTGGTTGGAGAAGGGCTTCGGCATGAACGTCGCGTAGACGCCCTGCTCGATCGCCACCTCCTTGACGACCGTGCGGAACGTCATGATGTTGTCGGCCGTCGTCAGCGCGTCGGCGTAGCGCAGGTCGATCTCGTTCTGACCCGGGCCGGCCTCGTGGTGGCTGAACTCCACCGAGATGCCGAGGTCTTCCAGCATCCGCACCGAACGTCGCCGGAAGTCGTTCGCGGTGCCGCCGGGCACGTTGTCGAAGAAGCCGGCCGAGTCGACCGGCTCGGGCAGACCGTTCTTGAGCTTGCTCGACTTGAGCAGGTAGAACTCGATCTCGGGGTGCGTGTAGAACGTGAAGCCGCGGTCGGCGGCCGAGGCCAGCGCACGCTTGAGCACGTTGCGCGGGTCGGACACGGCGGGCTGGCCGTCGGGCGTCGTGATGTCGCAGAACATGCGGGCCGTCGGGTCGACCTCGCCGCGCCAGGGCAGGATCTGGAAGGTCGACGGGTCCGGCAGGGCGAGCATGTCGGCCTCGTAGGCGCGGGACAGTCCCTCGATCGCCGAACCGTCGAAGCCGACGCCCTCGTTGAACGCGCCCTCGACCTCGGCGGGGGCGAGCGCGACCGACTTGAGCGTGCCGACGACATCGGTGAACCACAGGCGCACGAACTTGACGCCGCGCTCTTCGATGGTGCGCAGAACGAAGTCGCGTTGCTTGTCCACAGAGCCCTCACTGTCGGGTGATCGGCGCCCCACGACGCCGTCATTAGGCTAGCAACATGCCCCGACTGCGATTGGCGCTCAGCCAGGCCAATCCCCTCGTCGGGGACTTCGCCGGCAACACCGAGAAGATCCTCGCGGCCGCCCACGCGGCCTGGGATGCCGGGGCCGACCTGCTGCTCACCGGCGAGATGGCGATCAGCGGTTATCCGATCGAGGACCTCGCCGCTCAGCCGTCGTTCCTGCGAGCAGCCCGCGCCGCCGTCGACGCCCTGCCTGCGCGGCTGGTCGCGGAGGGGCTCGGCGACCTCGTCGTCGTCGTCGGCCACCCCGACGGCCCGTTCGAACCGCGCCTGCTCGGCTCCTCGAACGCGCCGACCGCGATCGCCCAGAACTGCGCCTCCGTCATCCAGGGCGGCGAGATCCGCGCACGCTACGCCAAGCACCACCTGCCCAACTACGCGGTCTTCGACGAGTACCGCACCTTCATCCCGGGTGACGAGTTGCTCGTCGTGCGCATCAAGGGGGCGGATGTCGCGGTCATCGTCTGCGAGGACCTCTGGCGCGACGGCGGTCCGGTGGGCCGGGTGCTCGAGGCCGACGCCGGCCTGCTGCTCGTGCTCAACGCCTCGCCCTACGAGCGCGACAAGGACGAGGTGCGGCTCCCCCTCGTCACCCGTCGAGCGGTCGAGACCGACACGATCGTCGCCTACGTCAACATCGTCGGCGGCCAGGACGATCTCGTCTTCGACGGCGACTCGGTGGTCGTCGACGGATCGGGCACGATCCTCGCCCGCGCCCCGCAGTTCCGCGAGCACCTGCTGCTGGTGGATGTCGACCCGGCCCCCGCCGGTGACCAGGTTGTTCCGGTCGCCGTGCAGCGCGTCACGGTCGAGGCCCGCAGCGACGAGGTCGGCCCGATCGCGCGGGATGTCGCGGAGCTGCCCGACGACCGCGAACAACTCTGGAACGCCCTCGTGCTCGGCCTGCGTGACTACGTGCAGAAGAACGGATTCCCGTCGGTCGTGCTCGGAGTGTCGGGCGGCATCGACTCGAGCGTCTGCGCCGCGATCGCCGCCGACGCGATCGGGCCCGCCAACGTGTACGGCATCTCGATGCCCTCCCGGTACTCGTCGGAAGGCTCGGTCGACGACGCCGCCGATCTGGCGGAGCGCATCGGGTTCCACTACTGGGTCGAGCCGATCGGCGACATCGTCGACGTCATCGAGAAGCAACTGGGTCTGGAGGGCGTGCCGGCCGAGAACGTGCAGGCGCGTGTGCGCGGGCTGCTTTGGATGGCCGAGTCGAACCGCAACGGGCACCTCGCTCTCACGAACGGCAACAAGACCGAGGTGTCGGTCGGCTACTCGACCATCTACGGCGACACGGCCGGCGGCTTCGCCCCGATCAAGGACGTGCCGAAGACCCTGGTCTGGGAACTCGCGAAGTGGCGCAACGAGTTCGCGATCGAGCGAGGCGAGACGCCCCCGATTCCCGAGAACTCGATTCAGAAGCCGCCGAGCGCCGAACTGCGGCCCGATCAGACCGACCAGGACACCCTGCCGCCCTACCCGCTGCTCGACGCGATCCTCGAGCTATACGTCACCCGCCGGCTCGGCCGCGAGGACATCATCGCCGAAGGCTACGACCGCGCGACCGTCGAGTTCGTCGCGAAACTCGTCGACAGATCGGAGTGGAAGCGCCGGCAGGGCGCCATCGGCCCGAAGGTGTCGGGGATGGCCTTCGGCCGGGACCGCCGGCTGCCGATCACCGGCCGGACCGCCGGGTGACTGTTCTCGAAGCGCCGCGCCTGCGGCTGCGCCCGCTCACCGCCGCCGACACCGACGCACTGCTCGCCTACCGCGGCGATGCCGACGTGTGCCGCTACCTCCCGTTCCCGCCGATGGATGCCGCGGAGATCGCGCGGCGCCTGGAGACCCAGTGGTTCCGCACCGAACTCGCCGCCGACGACGAGCACGTCACGCTCGGAGCGGAACTGCGTGAGACGGGACAGCTTGTCGGCGACGTCATCCTGTTCCTGAAGTCGCGGCAGCACGGCAACGGCGAAGTCGGCTGGGTGTTCCACCCGTCGGTCGCCGGCCAGGGCTACGCGACCGAGGCCGCGACGGCGATGCTCGACTGGGCGTTCGGCGCCAACGGCCTGCGCCGGGTCGTCGCCCGGCTCGACGCCCGCAACGACTCCTCCGCGCGGCTGTGCGAGCGGCTCGGGATGCGCCGCGAAGCGCACCTCGTCGAGAACGAGTACTTCAAGGACGAACTGACGAGCGAACTGGACTACGCGATCTTGAGCCGCGAATGGGCCGCGCGGCGCGACGGCGCTGCCGCGGGCTAGCCTGGACCACATGGCAGACGAGGTCGTCAAGCGCGTCCGGACCCGGCACTTCTCCAACGCGAAGCAGCAGGGCATCAAGATCACCGGTCTCACGTCGTACGACATGCTGACCGCGGCGATCTTCGACAAGGCGGGCATCGACTTCCTGCTCGTCGGCGACTCCGCCGGCAACAACGTGCTCGGCTACGACACCACGGTGCCGGTCACCCTCGATGACCTCATCCCGCTCACGCGGGGCGTGGCGAGTGCCGTGAAGCGCGCGTTCGTCGTCGCCGACATGCCGTTCGGCTCCTACGAGACCTCGTCCGACGAGGCGCTGCACACCGCCTTCCGCTTCATGAAGGAGACCGGGGCGCACGCGGTGAAGCTCGAGGGGGGCGTGCGCAGCGCCGAGCAGATCCGGCGCATCGTGTCGGCCGGCATCCCGGTCATGGCGCACATCGGCTTCACCCCGCAGAGCGAGCACCAGCTCGGCGGTCACGTCATCCAGGGCCGCGGCGAATCGGGCATCGAGGCGCTGCTCGCCGATGCGAAGGCGGTCGAGGATGCCGGGGCGTTCGCCGTCGTGCTCGAGATGGTGCCGAACGAGGCCGCCCGCCGGGTCACGGCGGAACTGAGCATCCCGACCATCAGTGTCGGCGCCGGCCCGCACTGCGACGGTCAGCTGCTGGTCTGGACCGACTGGGCGGGCATGACGACGGGCCGCATCCCGAAGTTCGTCAAGCAGTACGCCAACGTCGCCCAGGTGCTCGGGGATGCCGCCGTCGCCTGGCGCAAGGATGTCACCTCCGGCGTCTATCCGGCCCCCGAGCACTCCTACGACGAATAGACGGATGCCGGCCGCGCGCATCGGGATGGCCGGCTGGGTCTACCCGCCGTGGCGGGGCACGTTCTACCCCGCCGGTCTGCGGCAGGCGGGCGAACTCGCCCATGCCGCGACGCGCGTCACGTCGATCGAGATCAACGGTTCGTTCTACTCCGCGCAGAAGCCGTCGTCGTGGCGGTCCTGGCGCGACGCGGTGCCCGACGACTTCGTCTTCGCGGTCAAGGCCCACCGGTACACCGCCGTCGTGAAGCGACTCCGCGATCCGGCGGAGTCGATCACCCGATTCCTCGACTCCGGCGTCCGCGAGCTGGGGCCCAAGCTCGGGCCGGTGCTGTGGCAGTTGCCGCCCGACCTCGCCTACGACGCGGGTCTGCTGGAGGAGTTCCTCGGCTGCCTCGCCGCGACCGGGCTGCGTCACGCCGTCGAGGCCCGGCATCCGTCGTTCGACGACCTGCGGTTCCAGCGGCAGGCCACCGAGTCGGGAGTCGCCGCCGTGCTCGGCGACACCGCGAACGGCTGGCCCGTGCTCGACTGGCCGACCGCCGACTTCGCCTACGCGCGCCTGCACGGCGACCTCGATCGCTATCCGCACGGCTACGACGCCGCGGGGATCGACCGCTGGGCCGCCTGGACCCGCCGGCAGGTCGCTGCCGGTCGTGACGCCTTCGTCTACTGCGTCACCGAGAACAAGCTGCACTCGCCGCGCGACGCCGAGGCGCTGCGGGCCGCCCTGGAAAGCTAGTCGCCCTCGGAGGCCTCGTCTTCGGCGGCCCACTGACGGGCCCGCTCCTTCGCGATCTCGGGGGCGCGTGCGGCCTCCTCGCGACTCGCGTACGGCCCGTCCCGGTCGGATCCGAGGGACTGCGCGCCCTCCTCGACCTCGCCGGTCTTGTGGTTGTAGTACCACTCGCTCATACGGGCGAGCCTACGCGGGTCGGTAACCTGGGGGCATGCCACGCGACTCCGCCGGACATCTCATCCCGGGTCGCGTCGGATCGTCGCGACGCGTCCCGGACCGCATCCCCCGTCCCGAGTACGTCGGCCGACCCGGACCCCGGCCCTACACCGGCGACGACCGCTACTCCCCCGACGAGATCGAGCGCATCCGTGGCGCCGGGCGCCTCGCCGCACAGGCGGTCGAGGCCGTGGCCGCGGCTCTGCGGCCCGGCATCACGACCGACGAGCTGGATGCGATCGGCCACGAGTTCCTGGTCGCCCACGACGCCTATCCGTCCGCCCTGGGCTACCGGGGGTTTCCGAAGTCGATCTGCACGTCGGTCAACGAGGCCATCTGCCACGGCATCCCCGACGACACCGTGCTGCTCGACGGCGACATCGTGAAGATCGACATCACGGCGTTCGCCGACGGGATGCACGGCGACCTGTGCGCGACGTTTCCGGTCGGCGATGTGACGCCGGAGGCCGCCGATCTCGTCGAGCGCACGCGCGAAGCGCTGACCCGGGGCATCCGCTCCGTCGCCCCGGGCCGGGAGCTCAACGTCATCGGCCGCACGATCGAGAGCTACGCCCGGCGCTTCGGCTACGGCGTCGTGCGGGACTACACGGGCCACGGCGTCGGCGAGGCCTTCCACTCGGGGCTCGTCGTCCCGCACTACGACGCGGCGCCCGATCACGCGACGCTTCTGGAGCCCGGAATGGTCTTCACGATCGAGCCGATGCTGACGATCGGCACCCCCGAGGAGCCCGGGACGGTCGACTGGGACGAGTGGGACGACGGCTGGACCGTGGTCACCCGAGACCGCAGCCTCACGGCGCAGTTCGAGCACACGATCGTGGTCACCGAGCGCGGCTCCGAGATCCTGACGCTGCCGTAGGCCATGATGCAAGGCATGAGTGACCAATCGGGCCCGGCGACGACGCCGACCCTGGCGATCGGCATCGACATCGGCGGCACCGGCATCAAGGGCGCGCTCGTCGATGTCGCGACCGGCGAACTGATGAGCGAACGCCTCAAGGTCCCCACCCCCAAGGGCGGCGAACCGGCCGACATCGTCGCCGAGGTGGCGACGATGGTCGAAGCTTTCGGCGACAGCACCGGACGCGTCCCGATCGGGGTCTGCTTCCCCGCCGTCGTCATCAACGGTCACACGATGTCGGCCGCCAACGTCTCCAAGCGCTGGATCGGCCTCCCCGCCGAGACGCTCTTCGAAAAGACCCTCGGTCGCGACATCACCTTCGTCAACGACGCGGATGCGGCCGGCGTCGCCGAGCTCCACTTCGGCGCCGCCCGCGGCAAACGCGGACTCGTGATCATGACGACGCTCGGCACCGGGATCGGGAGCGCGTTCCTCTACGACGGCGTGCTCATCCCGAACACCGAGCTCGGCCACCTCGAGGTCGACGGCCGCGATGCGGAATCCCGCGCCTCCTTCGCCGCGAAGGAACGCTCCCGCCTGAGCTGGCGCAACTGGGCCAAACGCCTTCAGCGCTATTACGACACCGTCGAGATGCTCTTCTCGCCGTCGCTGATCGTCGTCGGGGGCGGGGTCTCCAAGGAAGCCGCCGAATTCCTGCCGTTCCTGCACCTGCGGGCGCCGATCGTCCCGGCCGAACTCCGCAACAACGCGGGCATCCTCGGTGCGGCGTGGCTCGCCGCTCGCCCGCGCAACTGACTCTCGGCCAACGTCGGGCCCTTCTCGCCCCCCGAAACGTCGATAACCGCCATATTTCGGTTGTATGAAGTTCGGCCCGAAAGGGGTGACGAACATTCCGACCATCCGCTACCGTCAATGCTCAGTTGCTCCGATCGACGGAGTCGAGTGCAAGAAAGCAGTACGCAATGCCCAGTGGAACCGTGAAGTGGTTCAACGCCGAAAAGGGTTTCGGCTTCATCGTCCCGGACGACGGATCGCAGGATCTGTTCGCCCACTACTCCGCGATCGAGGCGTCGGGCTACCGTTCCCTCGAAGAGGGCCAGAAGGTCACGTTCGAGGTTGCGCAGGGTCCCAAGGGCCCGCAGGCCGCGAGCATCAAGATCGCCTGATCTCACACCTCACGAACGCGTCGTCCTCGCTCGGGGGCGACGCGTTCGTCGTTCCGCGGCTCCGACCGGAGTGCAAACGACCGGGGGTGCAAACGGGTCGGCCGGTACGCCGGGTTCTGTCCGACCCGGTGCTGTTTCCAGAACCGATGTCGTGACGGCCATCTCTCTCGGGACTACGTTGCCGCAGCCCTCTAGCGGTCTACCCGGGAACTCGGGGGGCCCCGTCGACGTTCCCTGTCTGACCTTGCACCGGACGAGGTTTACCCAGCGAGCCCGATCACTCGGGCCCCTGGTGGTCTCTTACACCACCGTTTCACCCTTACCGACCTTCCGAAGAAGGCAGGCGGTCTGCTCTCTGTTGCACTTTCTCGCGGATCACTCCGGGTGGGTGTTACCCACCGCCCTGCCCTGTGGTGCCCGGACGTTCCTCGGCATCCCTCCGAAGAGGAACGACGCGACCGTCTGGCCGGCCCGTTTGCGTTCCTAGGCTACGGGACTTCGGGCTGCGTGACGGAGAGACCGGACTCGGCGGTGCGGACGAGCACCGCGTTCGAGTCGGGGCACAGCAGCACGTCGTCGGGGGCGGCCGCGCGCACCTTGTTCATCTCGACCGCGTTCAGGGTGACCCCGCTCGCCCCGGAGACGCCCCCGCGCAGGTGCGAGGCCCCGATGCCGTAGCGCTCCCGCTGCTTCTCGTAGAGGGCGAGGAGGTCGGCGGGGACCTTCGCCGCAACGGTCTGGCGGTTCGCGGCCGCATGGGTGCGCTCGCCCTCGATCTCGGCGAGAGCCGCGTCACGCGCCGACGTCGCGTCGGCGATCGCGGTCGCCAGGGCGGCGAGCGCGGCGTCGGTCTCG
>NZ_JBIIAW010000056.1:0-20293 GCF_044239695.1 Pseudolysinimonas sp.
GGCTCGACTCACCTCGTCTTCGAGCGTTCCGCGCTCGGAGAGCCGGTCGCCGGCGCCCGGGCGGTTCTGCCCGAACTCGCCCGCGTAGCCGCCTCGACCGGTGAGCGGTTGGCCCCGCACGATCACCCCGCCGCCGATGCCGGACGCGCCGCCGTTGAGGTAGAGCAGATCGGCGACCCCGCGTCCCGCGCCGAAGAGGTGCTCCGCGACCGCTCCGAGGGTCGCGTCGTTGTCGGCGTGCACGGGCAGGCCGACGGCATCCTCGACCATGCGGGCGAACGGGATCTCGCGCCAGCCGAGGTGCGGAGCCCATCGCACGGTCCCGTCCGTGGCACGCACCAGTCCGGGGATCGCGAGTCCGACCGCGGCGACCCGGGGGCCGCGTCCCGAGAGCTCCGTCACCAGATCGGTGATGACGTCGACGGCCGTCTCGGGGTCGGGGATCGCCTCCAGCGGGCGGCGGATGCGTCGGCCGACGTGCGCGCCGAGCCCGACCACGGCCGCCGTCACGGCATCCACTTCGGGGTTCACCGCGATCGTCACGGTCGTCGGATTGACCCGCACGCCGGGGGAGGGACGCCCGACGCCGCCGCTCGCGACCGGGTCGCCTTCGTCGAGCAGACGGAGTTCGGCGAGTTCTGCGACGAGGGCTGCGACGGTGGAGCGATTGAGTCCGGTGAGCGCCGTCAGCTCGGCGCGCGAGGCGGCCCGGCCGTGGTGGACGAGGTCGAGGACCGTGGCGAGGTTGCGCCGACGGACTCCGTCCGCGTTGTCCCCGGCTGACATGCGCTTACCCTAGTGCCCGGCATTTGTTGTTCTTGACTACATATTGGGCGCGCCCTACTATCGACCTCACCCAATCACTTTCGGCTCTGATGCCGAAACTTTCGAAAGGCGTTCAAAGATGAACAAGTCCCGCACCAAGAGGCTGGGCACTGTCGTCGCGGCCTCGACGGTCGTATTCCTCGGACTCGCCGGCTGCACCGCCGCCGGCGACGGTGGGGACGGCGACGTCACGCTCACCTGGTGGCACAACGCCACCTCCGACCCGCAGCAGGGCATCTACGAGGAAGTCGCCGCCGAGTTCGAAGAGGCCAACCCCGGGGTCACCGTCGAGGTCACCGGCTACCAGAACGAAGACCTGCAGCGCACCCTCATCCCCAACGCCCTGCAGTCGGGCGACGCCCCCGATGTCTTCCAGGTCTGGCCCGGCGGAGAGGTCGCGGCGCAGGCCGAGGCCGGCTACCTCAAGGACCTCAGCGAGCCGCTCGCGGACGAGATCGCCGCGTACGGCGGCGTCGTCAAGCCGTGGGAGGTCGACGGCAAGCAGTACGGCATCCCGTTCTCCTTCGGCGTGACGGGCATCTGGTACAACACCGACCTGTTCGAGCAGGCCGGCATCGAGGGCACGCCCGAGACGCTCGACGAGCTCGAAGACGCCGTCGGGAAGCTGAAGGACCTCGGCGTCTCGCCGATCGCCGTCGGCGCCGGCGACCTGTGGCCGGCCGGGCACTGGTGGTACCAGTTCGCGCTGGCGTCGTGCCCGACCGACGTGCTCCAGTCCTCGATCGCGAACCTCGAGTTCGACGACGCGTGCTGGATCGAGGCCGGCGAGAACCTCGAGGACTTCCTCGCCACCGAGCCGTTCAACGAGGGCTTCCTCGCGACCCCGGCCCAGACCGGCGCCGACAGCTCCAACGGGCTGATGGCCAACCAGACCGCGGCCATGGAGTTCATGGGCCCGTGGAACGCCGGCACCATCGGCTCGCTCACCCCCGAGGGTGTCGCGCCGGAGTGGCTGTCCTGGTTCCCGTTCCCGAGCATTCCGGGCGCTGCCGGCGACCCGACGATCGCGATGGGCGGCGGTGACGGCTGGGGTGTGGCCGCCGACGCTCCCGACGAGGCCGTCGAGCTGGTGCGCTACCTGTCGAGCGCCGACGTGCAGCGCCGCTTCGCCGAAGCCGGGTCGGGCATCCCCGCCAACCCGGAGGCGGCCGACGCGCTGACCGACCCGAACCTGCAGGCGATCGCGGAAGGTCTCGCGGGCTCCTCGTACGTCCAGCTCTGGCTGGACAGCGCCCTCGGCCCGGCCTTCGGCAACCCGCTGAACCAGGCCATCGTCAACATCTTCGGCGGCACCGGAACGCCCGAGGATGTCGTTCAGGCACTGAAGGACACCGCCGCGGCCCAGTAAGCCGCAGCACTCCCCAGGAGGCAGGGCCCGCATCCCCCCGGGCGGGCCCTGCCTCACCACCTGAACGAACGACGAAGAACATGACCCAGACCCTGACCCCACCCCCGGCGGCCGCGCCACTCGCGCCGGCTCCGGCCTCCCGGCCCCGCCGCAGCACCAACGTCCGTCGACGCCTCGAGATCGCGCTCTTCACCGGACCCGCGCTCATCGTCTTCCTGGGCTTCGTCATCCTCCCGGTCGTCCTGGCCGCGGTGTACAGCTTCTTCAACTGGAACGGACTCGGCCCCCTCGAGCGGTTCATCGGCATCGACAACTACGTCCGTGCGCTGAACGACCCCGTCTTCCTCCGCGCGATCGGCAACAACTTCACGATCGTCGTGGCCTCGCTCCTCGTCCAGGGCCCGCTCGCCATCGGCGTCGCGCTGCTGCTCAACCGGCGGATGCGCGGCCGCTCGATCTTCCGGGCGCTGATCTTCGTGCCCTACGTGCTGGCCGAGGTCATCGCCGGTCTGTCGTGGAAGCTCCTGCTCTCGCCGCGCGGCGGCATCAACGCCGTGCTCGAGCAGGTCGGCCTCGGCGAGCTCGCCCAGCCGTGGCTGGCCAATCCCGACATCGCGCTCGGCGTGATGTTCCTCATCCTCACCTGGAAGTACGTCGGCTTCGCGATCCTGCTGATGCTGGCCGGGCTGCAGGGCGTGCCCCAGGAACTCCAGGAGGCGGCCGCGATCGACGGCGCGTCCTGGTGGCAGACGCAGTGGCGCATCACCCTCCCGCTGCTCGCCCCCACGATCCGCATCTGGGCCTTCCTCTCGGTGATCGGCTCCCTCCAGCTCTTCGACATGGTCTGGGTCACCACGAAGGGCGGCCCGGTGGGAGCGACCAACACGATGGCGGTCTACATGCTCCAGAACGGGCAGGGTGCGCCGGGCTACGGCAGCGCCATCGCCGTCATCCTGTTCGTCATCTCGCTGGTCGTCGCGCTGGTCTTCCAGCGCACCGTGATGCGCCGCGACCTGGCGGGCGCCCTGACGAGTGGCGAGGGACGCTGACATGACGCAGGTTCAGAATCGGCCCTCCTCCCGCGCGGCCGCGTGGGACGCCCCCGATGCCCCGCCGCAGCGGCGCAAGAGCTTCGACTGGGGCCAGCCCTGGGTCTACCTGGTCGCCCTCGTCGCGGCCGCCGTCGCGGTCGGCCCGGTCGCCTACGTCTGGGTCAACGGCTTCCGCACGACCGTCGACATCAACCAGGATCCCGGCGGCTGGCCGAACCCGTGGACGATCGACAACTACCTGAACGTGCTGACCTCCGAGCGATTCTGGGGGTCGGTGTTCTCCTCGGCGCTCATCGCGACCGGCACGACACTCGGCGTCGTCGCCCTCGGGGTGATGGCCGCCTTCGCGATCGCCCGCTACGAGTTCCGCGGCCGCGCGGGTCTCTACGCGCTCTTCGCCGCGGGGCTCATGTTCCCGGTCACCGTCGCGGCGCTGCCGCTGAGCATCCTGCTGCGCCAGCTCGATCTGCAGGGCACGTTCCTCGGCGTCATCATCCCGCAGGTCGGGTTCGCGCTGCCGACGACGATCATCATCCTGGTGCCGTTCCTGCGGGCGATCCCGCACGAGCTCGAGGAGGCCGCGTCGATCGACGGGGCGAGCCGCATCGGATTCTTCTGGCGCATCATGCTGCCGCTGTCGGTGCCGGGGCTGGTCACGGTGGGGGTGCTCGCCTTCATCGCGAGCTGGAACGCCTACCTGCTCCCGCTGCTCATCCTGGGTGCCGGCGGCATGCCCCAGGACTTCTGGACCCTCCCCCTCGGCGCGCAGCAGTACTCGACGCAGTACTCCGCCGACACCGGAGCGGTGCTCGCCTACACCTCCCTGTCGATGCTCCCCGCCCTCGCGTTCTTCCTGTTCGCCGAGAAGCGGATCGTCGGCGGTCTCACCGGCGCCGTGAAGGGCTGATCCTGCAATGACCGATACCACCACCCGCCCCGCGACCGATGTCGAGGGGGTCCTCGCGAGCCTGACGCTCGAAGAGAAGGTCGCCCAGCTCTACGGCGTCTGGGTCGGCGCGAACGCGGACGGCGGTGATGTCGCCCCGAACCAGCACGAACTCACCGGCGATATCGACATGGACGCCCTCGTGCCCGCCGGACTCGGTCAGGTGACGCGTCCGTTCGGCACCGTCCCCGTCGACGCGGCCCTCGGCGCCCTGTCGCTGATGCGCCTCCAGCAACGGCTCCTCGACGAGGGCGCCCACGGCATCCCGGCGATGGCGCACGAGGAGTGCCTCGCCGGTTTCGCCGCGTGGGGCGCCACGGCCTACCCGGTGCCGCTGTCATGGGGGGCGGCGTTCGCCCCGGAGCTCGTCGAGCGGATGGCGCGCCTCATCGGCGAGGACATGGCGTCGGTCGGCATCCATCAGGGTCTCGCGCCCGTGCTCGACGTCGTGCGCGACGCCCGCTGGGGTCGCGTCGAGGAGACGATCGGCGAAGACCCGTACCTCATCGGCACGATCGGCTCGGCCTACGTGCGCGGGCTCGAGTCGGCCGGCATCGTCGCGACCCTCAAGCACTTCGTCGGCTACTCGGCGTCCCGCACCGGCCGCAACCTCGCCCCGGTCTCGATGGGCCCGCGCGAGCGAGCGGATGTCATGCTCCCGCCGTTCGAGATGGTGCTGCGCGACGGCAAGCCGCGGTCGGTCATGAACGCGTACACCGACACCGACGGCATCCCGTCGGCCGGCGACGCGTCGCTGCTCACGGAGCTGCTGCGCGGCGAGTACGGCTTCGAGGGCACCGTCGTCGCCGACTACTTCGCGGTCGCCTTCCTCAAACTGCACCACCGCGTCGTCGGATCCTTCGGCGATGCCGCCGCTCTGGCGCTCACGTCGGGGATCGACGTCGAGCTGCCGACGGTGCACGCCTACGGGGAGCCGCTGCTCGACGCCGTGCGCTCGGGCGAACTCGCCGAGTCGGTGATCGACACCGCACTACGTCGGGTGCTGCGCCAGAAGGCGGACCTCGGCCTGCTCTCCGGGGAATGGTCACCCGTGCCGCCGGTGCTCGCCGGTCGTGACCTGAGCGATCCCGAGGCGCTGCGCGGCACGGTCGACCTCGACCCCCCGCAGAACCGCGCCGTCGCCCGCGATCTCGCGGAGCAGGCGGTCGTGCTGCTGCGTAACGACGGCGTCCTGCCGCTCGTCGCTCCGGCGCGCATCGCGGTCGTCGGCCCCACCGCCGACGACTTCGCGGCGATGCTCGGCTGCTACTCCTTCCCGCTGCACGTCGGCGCCCATCACCCCGAGGTGCCGGTCGGCATCGAGATCCCGACCCTGCTCGACGCGGTGCGCGCGGAGTTCCCGGCGGCGACCGTCGAGTACGCCCTCGGTACGACGATCGACGGCGGCGAGACCGACGGCATCGCGGCGGCGGTCGCGCTCGCCCGGGAGTCGGATGTCGTCATCCTCGCTCTCGGCGACCGCGCGGGACTCTTCGGCCGCGGCACGAGCGGCGAGGGCTGCGACGTCGAGTCGCTCGTGCTTCCCGGGTCGCAGGCGGCGTTGCTCGCCGCTCTGCTCGCGGCGGGCACGCCCGTCGTGCTGACGCTGCTCGCCGGACGCCCCTACTTCCTGGGCGCCGCGACCACCGACGCCGCCGCGATCGTGCAGACCTTCTTCCCCGGGGAGGAGGGTGCGGGCGCGATCGCCGGTGTGCTCAGCGGTCGGGTGAACCCGAGCGGTCGGCTGCCGGTGAGCGTCCCCGCGTCGCCCGGCGCGCAGCCCTCGACCTACCTCGCGTCGCCCCTTGCGCAGTCGACCGGGGTCTCGAGCGTCAAGGTCGGCGCGACCTACCCGTTCGGGCACGGCCTGTCGTACACGGCGTTCGAGTGGTCGGATGCGGCGGTCGCCGAGCCCGCGATCGGCACCGACGGCACGGCCCGCCTCTCGATCACGGTGCGCAACACCGGCGACCGCGACGGCGCCGAGGTCGTGCAGGTCTACCTGAACGACCCCGTCGCCTCGGTGGTGCGGCCCGTGCAGCGGCTCGTCGGCTTCCGGAAGGTCGCACTCGCCGCCGGAGAGTCGGTGCGGTTGACTCTCGACGTGCCCGCGGACCTCGCTTCCTTCCCCGGCGCCACGGGGGAGCGGATCGTCGAGCCCGGGGAGCTGGTGTTCGGCTTCGGTCGCTCGAGCGGCGACATCCCGCTCAGTGTCGGCGTCACCCTCGACGGCCCGGTGCGCGTCGTCGGCTTCGACCGCGCGCTGCACCCGGTCTGGAGCGAACAGCGCCCGCGAGGATGACCGCCACGATCCCCGCGCACCGCATCGCGACCTCGGTCGTCGAGGTGCGAGCCGGGGACCGCCTGCTCGCCGACACCGAGGTGCAGATCGAGCAGACGCGACACGCCTTCGGGTTCGGCAACATCGGCTTCGAACTGCTCGACCACGCCAACGGTCACGGCGCGCCCGGCGATGGTGACCTCGCGCGGCTCTTCCTCGACGTCTTCGACCTGGCGATCCTGCCGTTCTACTGGGCCGACTTCGAGCCGACCGACGGCAGGCCGCGCACGCGTCGGCTGAAGCGGGCGGCACAGTGGTTCGCCGCGCACGGCGTGCGGGTGAAGGGCCACCCGCTCGTGTGGCACACCCTCGCGCCCGACTGGTTGATGGGGCGTCCGCTCGCGGAGGTCGCCGACCGGGTGGCGGCGCGGGTGCGGCGCGAGGTCGCCGACTTCGCCGGTCTCGTCGACACCTGGGACATCGTCAACGAAGCCGTCATCGCCCCGGTGTTCGACAACGGCGACAACGCCATCACGCCGCTCGCCGCCTCGCGGGGCGGGGACGGGCTGATCGAGTTCGCGGCGGCCGCGGCGCGGTCGGCATCACCCGCGGTGCGACTGCACCTCAACGACTTCGACCTCTCCGAGCGTTACGAGGCGCTCGTCGAGGCCGTGCTCGCCCGCGGCGTCGCCGTTGACGGCATCGGACTGCAGACGCACATGCATCAGGGCTACCGCGGCGAGGATCGCGCCCTCGAGGCCGCGGACCGGTTCGCGCGCTTCGGCATCCCGCTGCACTTCACCGAGACGACGCTGCTCTCCGGCGACCTCATGCCCCCCGAGATCGTCGACCTCAACGACTACGTGCGCGAGGACTGGCCCTCCACCCCGGAGGGCGAGGCGCGGCAGGCCTCCGAACTCGAGAGGCACTACCGCTCGCTCTTCGGGCATCCCGCGGTCGCGTCGATCACCTACTGGGGCCTCGCCGATCGCGGCGCCTGGCTCGGGGCTCCCGCCGGCCTCGTGCGGCCTGATGGAACCCCCAAGCCCGGCTACTCGACCTTGCGAGAGCTCATCCGCGGCGACTGGTGGACCCCACCCGCGACGCTGCGCACCGACGCCGCCGGCCGCGTGACGGTGTCGGGGCTGAAGGGTCGCTACCGCCTCGCCGCGGGCGACCACGAGCAGGAGTTCGACCTCGTTTAGGTGCGCTTTCCGTTTTCAGGAGTAACCGTGGCAGGAGTGGCGGGTGAGCGGTGCCGAATCGACTTCTGTCGACATCAGCCACACGTTCTCCTGAAAACGGAAAGCGGCTAGAGACGCGCGGCGTACTGCTCGAGGATGACCGGGCGGTGATCGGATGCCGGCGACACGGCCACCGGGAGCGTCCAGTCCGGGCGCTCGCCGCTCGCGACCCAGGCGGCCTGGACGGCGGCGCCACGGGCGACGTACTCGCCCGGTTCCGGCACGACGACGGGAACATCGAACACCTGCGCCGCGATCGCCGACACGGCGGGGTTCTGCGCCGCCCCGCCGATCAGCAGGATGCGGCGCGCGTCGACGCCGACGCTCTGCACGGCGTGGAGACCGGCGGCGAGCCCGCAGAGCAGGCCCTCGATCGCGGTCCGGGCCACGTCGCCGCGGGTGGTGTTCGACAGGGTCATTCCGAATACGGTGGCGGTCGCGTCGGGGCGGTTCGGGGTGCGCTCGCCCTCGAACCAGGGCTGCAGCACGAGGCCGCCGGCGCCGGGTTCCGCGGTGAGCGCGAGGCGACCGAGCTCATCGTGGTCGACGCCGAGCAGCCCGGCGATCGCGTCGAGCACGCGCGCGGCGTTGAGGGTGGCGACGAGCGGCAGGTAGAGCCCGCTCGCGTCGGCGAATCCGGCGACGGTGTCGGATCCCGCCGGCGACCCGGTCACCGCGAAGACGGTGCCCGACGTGCCGATCGAGACCACGACATCCCCGTCGCGCGCGCCGAGCCCGAGGGCGGCGCCCGCGTTGTCGCCGGCGCCCGGCCCGACGAGCTGACCGCCCGGCAGGGTGCCGGCCGACTCCCCGGGGCCGAGCACGCGGGGCAGGATGGCGTCGTGGCCGAGGGCGGCGACGAGGAGCTCGCGGTCGTAGTCGTTCGTGTGCGGGTTCCAGTAGGAGGTGCCGCTGGCATCCGAACGGTCGGTGGTCAGCTCCGCGAAGTCGGCGTGGCCCGGGCCGAAGCCGCGCAGGCGCCAGGTGAGCCAGTCGTGGGGGAGTGCGACGGCGTGCACCCGCGCGGCATGGGCGGGCTCGGCATCCCGCAGCCAGCGCAGCTTGGTGGCCGTGAACGAGGCGACCGGTCGCGAGCCGGTGCGCGCGACGATGTCGGGGAACTCGGCGGCGAGGGCGTCGGCGGCGTCGGCGGAGCGGGTGTCGTTCCACAGCAGGGCGGGGCGGATGACGTTCCCCTCGGCGTCGAGCACGACCATCCCGTGCTGCTGTCCCGCGATCGACACGGCGGCGACGTCGTCGATGCCACCGGCCGCGGCGATGGCCTCCTGCAGCGCGACCCACCACGCCTCAGGGTCGACCTCGGTGCCGGCCGGGTGCGACGCGCGCCCCTGCCGCACGAGCTCGCCCGTGGCGGCGTCGAGAATCACGACCTTGCAGCTCTGCGTCGACGAGTCGACTCCCGCGACGAGTGTCATCCGGTGCTCCTGTGTTCGTCAGAGAGGGTTCTGTGACGCAAGGGACCCCGGCGTGCGGGGTTCCCTCGCGCCACAGAGGGTTCTATGCGGACGGGTTAGCGGGCGCCCATGAGGTGCTCGGTGGCGAGCTGCTGGAGGCGCACGAAGCCGCCGCCCTTGCCACCCAGGTACACGGACGTGTCGAAGTCCTCGTAGGCCGACCGGTCGGCGAGGAAGTCGGTGTAGGTCTCGCCCTCGTTGAGCGTCGGCACCGACAGTTCCGCCACGCGCGCGTCGGCGAGCGCCTGCTGCACCTCGGGGTCGGCGCGGAACGCCGCCGCGCGCTCCTTGAGCAGCAGGTAGGTGCGCATGTTCGCCGCCGCCGACTCCCACACGCCCTTCTCGTCCTCGGTGCGCGACGGCTTGTAGTCGAAGTGACGCGGGCCGGTGTACGCCGGAACCCCGCCGGGGCCGCCGTTCTCGAGCAGGTCGACGAGGGCGAACGCGTTGTGCAGGTCGCCGTGCCCGAACACGAGGTCCTGGTCGTACTTGATGCCGCGCTGACCGTTGAGGTCGATGTGGAAGAGCTTGCCGTGGTACAGCGCCTGCGCGATGCCGGCGGCGAAGTTCAGGCCCGCCATCTGCTCGTGGCCGACCTCGGGGTTGAGGCCGACGAGTTCGGGGCGGGCGAGCGAGTCGATGAACGCGATCGCGTGGCCGAGGGTCGGCAGCAGGATGTCGCCGCGGGGCTCATTCGGCTTGGGCTCGATGGCGAACTTGATGTCGTAGCCCTTGTCGGTGACGTAGTCGCCGAGCAGGTTGACGGCCTCGCGGTACCGCTCGAGGGCCTGACGGATGTCCTTGGCGGCGTCGTATTCGGCACCCTCGCGGCCTCCCCACATGACGAAGGTCTGGGCCCCGAGCTCCGCGCCGAGGTCGAGCTGGCGGAACACCTTGCGCAGGGCGAACCGGCGCACGTCGCGGTCGTTCGCGGTGAAGCCGCCGTCCTTGAAGACGGGGGCCGAGAAGAGGTTGGTGGTGACCATCGGGATCTTCATCCCGGTGGACGCGAGCGCGCCCTTCAGGCGGTCGATCTCCTTCTGACGGGCGGCGTCGTCCGACCCGAACGGGAAGAGGTCGTCGTCGTGGAAGGTGAGGCCGTAGGCGCCGAGTTCGGCGAGCTTCTCGACCGCGTGCACGGTGTCGAGGGGCTTGCGGGTCGGGCCGCCGAACGGGTCGGTGCCGTTGTAGCCGACGGTCCACAGCCCGAAGGTGAACTTGTCGGCCGGGGTGGGGGTGAGAGACATGGCGAGCTCCGTTGATCGTGGTGGCGCGAGATATGTTGCGAGATACAACATATCCGGAAAGCGCGTACAGTGATAGCCGCTTCCGATAGTTTCGGCGTGATTTTCGAGAGGAACAGGTGTGACCGACCAGAGCATCCGCGTCACCCTGCAGGACATCGCCGAGCAGGCCGCCGTCTCGCTCGCGACGGTGTCGAAGGTGTTGAACGGCCGAGCCGACGTCTCCGCCGCGACCCGCGGGCGCGTCGAAGACCTGCTCTCGCAGCACGGGTACCGCCGTCGCGGCACCCCGACGTCGAGTTCGCTCGTCGAGCTGGTGTTCCACGAGCTCGAGGCCGCCTGGTCGATGGAGATCATCAAGGGCGTCGAGGATGTCGCCCGCGCCGCGGGGTTGAGCGTCGTGCTCACCGAGAGCGGCTCCCGCCACGCCCCCGCCGCCGACTGGATCGACGGCGTCCTCCAGCGTCGGCCGGTCGGGGTCGTGCTCGTGTTCTCGGCGATCCCCGACCAGTACCGCGAGGTGCTGAAGGCGCGCAGCATCCCGTTCGTGATCATCGACCCGGCCGGCGATCCCACCCCGGACGTGCCGAGCGTCGGCTCGGCGAACTGGTCGGGCGGGCTCATGGCGACCCGCCACCTCCTCGAGCTCGGCCACCGGCGCATCGCCGCGATCACCGGACCCGACGACATGATGTGCTCGCACGCGCGCATCGACGGCTACCGCTCGGCGATGACGGCGGCCGGGCTGCCGATCGATCCCGACTGGATCCGATTCGGCGACTTCCACACCTCGGGCGGACGCCTGCACGGCCAGGACCTGCTCGACCGCGACGACCGGCCCACCGCGATCTTCGCCGGCAGCGACCTCCAGGCGCTCGGCGTGCTCGAAGCCATGCGCCAGCTCGGGCTGCGCGCGCCCGACGACGTGTCGATCGTCGGGTACGACGACATCCCGCTCGCCACCTGGGTGAGCCCCCGCCTGACGACGATCCACCAGCCGCTACGGCGCATGGCGGAGGAAGCGACCCGCCTGGTGATCCGGATGCGGGAGGGGCGATCGACCGAGGTGACCCGGCTCGATCTCGCCACTGACCTCGTCGTGCGCGAGAGCACGGCGCCCCCGCGCGCATGATGCTCTCCACGACGCCGCTCGCGGCCGCCGAGGGCGAGGGGGATGTCTGCGCCCTCACCTTCGACGACGGACCGAACGGCGCCGACACCGCCGCCCTGCTCGACCTGCTCGCGGAGCACGGCATCCGCGCGGTGTTCGCGGTCATCGGGGCGCAGATCCTCGCGCCGGGCGGCGCCGAGCTGCTGCGGCGCGCCGTGCGGGAGGGACACGTGCTGTGCAACCACTCGACCGACTTCGATGACATGGGCGCGCTCACCGTCGACGAGGCGCGGGAGCGGATGCGGGCGAACGCGGCGATCATCGCCCGGGTCGTCGGCCCCGACGTGCCCGTGCCCTACTTCCGGGCGCCGAACGGCAGCTGGGGTCGTACCCCCGACGCGGCCGTCGCCGAAGGGATGCAGCCGCTCGCCGTAGTCAACACGATCGGCGACTGGATGACCCAGGACGAGGCGGTGCTCACGGAGCGGCTGCGCGCCGCGATGCGTTCCGGGGAGCTGGTGCTCGTCCACGACGGCGGCGGCGATAGACGTGGGTCGATCGCCGCCGTGCGGACGGTGGTGGAGGAGCGGCTCGCCGCCGGGTGGCGGTTCGTGCTCCCCGCGAGGCCCGCCCGCCCGTGACCGCCGCGAGAGGCGCTCGGGCCGCCGTGGGACGCTGACACGCCGGTGCTTACGTCGAAATGGCGAAGAAAGGTGGCTGATCGTCGACACAGTCGGTAGCGTGTCCGACGTCAGCGTTGATCCGAGACACCAGCAACCGAAGGATGCGAACCCATGGCACCACTGCGCGTCGCGATGATCGGTCACGGCTTCATGGGAGCCGCCCACTCGCAGGGCTGGCGAGTAGCCCCCCGCTTCTTCGACCTGCCCGCCCCGATCGAGATGGCCGTGGTCGTCGGCCGCCGGGCGGAGGGCGCCGAGGCCGCCGCCGCCAAGTGGGGCTGGGCGGAGTCCGCCACCGATTGGCGTGAGGTCATCGCGCGGGACGACATCGACATCGTCGACATCGTGACCCCCGGCGACTCCCACGCCGAGATCGCTATCGCCGCCCTCGAAGCGGGCAAACACGTGCTCTGCGAGAAGCCCCTCGCCAACTCGGTCGCCGAGGCCGAGGCGATGACGGCCGCCGCCGAGAAGGCCTTCGCCCGCGGCGTCGTCGCGATGGTCGGCTTCACCTATCGGCGGGTTCCGGCTGCGGGGCTCGCGAAGCAGCTCATCGCCGCCGGCAAGATCGGGCGCATCCAGCAAGTGCGCGCCGCCTACCTCCAGGACTGGCTCGCCGACCCCGAGTCTCCGCTGACCTGGCGGCTCGACAAGTCGCTCGCCGGATCCGGATCGCTCGGCGACATCGGCGCGCACGCGATCGATCTCTCCGAATTCGTCACTGGGATGAAGCTCGCCTCAGTCTCCGGAACCCTCGAGACCCTCGTCACCGAGCGGCCGGTCATGGCGTCCGCATCCGGACTCAGCGGGACGGCCGGCGCCGAGCGCGGCCCCGTCACCGTGGATGACGTCGCGCTCATCGTCGGCCGCTACGATTCGGGCGTGCTCGGCACCTTCGAGGCGACGCGGTTCGCAACGGGCCGCAAGAACGCCCTGCGGCTCGAGGTCTCGGGCACGGCGGGCGCGATCGCGTTCGACCTCGAGGACATGAATGCCCTGCAGTTCTACGACGCCACCGCTCCCGCGGGCGAGCAGGGGTTCCGTCGAATCCAGGTCACCGAGCCCGTGCACCCCTATGTCGCTGCCTGGTGGCCGCCCGGGCACATCATCGGCTACGAGCACGGATTCAGCCACCAGGTCGTCGACTTCACCGCCGCGATCGCGGCGGGCACCCAGCCCGAGCCGTCGTTCGCCGACGGGCTGCACGTTCAGCGTGCCCTCGCCGCCGTCGAAGCCTCGGCCGACGCCGGCAGCGCCTGGACCACCGTCTGATCCACTCGCGAAGGAGCACGCTGATGGCCCGTCCGATCACCCTCTTCACCGGCCAGTGGGCCGACCTGCCCCTCGAGGAGGTCGCGAAGCTCGCCTCCGGCTGGGGCTACGACGGCCTCGAGCTGGCGTGCTGGGGCGACCACCTCGATCCGTGGCGCTGGGATGAGCCGGGCTACGCCGAGGGCAAGCTCGAGCTGCTCGCGAAGTACAACCTCAAGGTCTATGCGATCTCGAACCACCTCAAGGGTCAGGCGGTCTGCGACGACCCGATCGACCAGCGGCACCGCGACATCCTGAGTGACCGCGTCTGGGGCGACGGGGAGCCCGAAGGGGTGCGTCAGCGCGCCGCGGAAGAGATGACGCACACCGCCCGGCTCGCGGCGAAGCTCGGTGTCGACACCGTCATCGGGTTCACCGGCTCGTCGATCTGGAAGTACGTCGCGATGTTCCCGCCGGTCTCGCAGGAGGCGATCGACGCGGGCTACCAGGACTTCGCCGACCGTTGGAACCCGATCCTCGACGTCTTCGACGAGGTCGGCGTGCGGTTCGCGCACGAGGTGCACCCGTCGGAGATCGCGTACGACTACTGGACGACCGTGCGCACGCTCGAGGCGATCGGGCACCGTCCCGCGTTCGGCCTCAACTGGGACCCGTCGCACATGGTCTGGCAGGACCTCGACTCGGTCGGCTTCCTCATCGACTTCGCCGACCGGATCTACCACGTCGACTGCAAGGACACCCGCAAGCGCATGACGAACGGCCGCAACGGCCGCCTCGGCTCGCATCTCGCGTGGGCCGACCCGAAGCGCGGCTGGGACTTCATCTCGACCGGCCACGGCGACGTGCCCTGGGAGGACGCGTTCCGCGCGCTCAACGCGATCGGCTACACGGGCCCGATCTCGGTCGAGTGGGAGGACGCCGGGATGGACCGCCTGGTCGGCGCCCCGGAGGCGCTCGAGTTCGTGCGTCGGCTCGCCTTCGACGCGCCGGACGCTGCCTTCGACGTCGCGTTCTCGACGAAGTAGCTACGCCGCACCCAGCACCATCGCCTCGACGCGGTCGGGGGAGAGGGCGTGATGGATGGCGAGCATGCACGCGCCGAGCACGCCGGCATCCGGTCCGACCCGGGACTGGGTGATCTGCAGGTGCTCGGTCGCGAGCGGCATCGAGCGGGTGTAGACGACTTCGCGTACGCCGGCGATGAGGTGCTCGCCGGCCTGGGCGAGGGCTCCGCCGATGACGATCGCCGACGGGTTGATGAGGCTGACGCACGTGGTGAGCACCTCGCCGATGTCGCGGCCGGCCTGCCGCACCGCCTGGATGGCCTCCAGGTTGCCGGCCTTGACGAGGTCGACGACATCCTGGCTGGAGCCCGCCTCGAGGCCGGATGCCGTCATCGCCTTCGCGAGCGCGCGGCCCGACGCGAGCGCCTCGAGGCAGCCGCGGTTGCCGCAGTGGCAGGGCACGTCCTTTCCGCGTGCGACGTAGACGTGGCCGATGTCGCCCGCGGTGCCCTGCGCGCCCCTCTGGAGCAGCCCGCCGGAGATGACCCCCGACCCGATGCCGGTCGCGACCTTGACGAAGATCAGATGGCTGGCGTCGGGCCACGCCAGCTCCCGCTCGCCGAGCGCCATGATGTTGACGTCGTTGTCGACGAGTACGGGAACGGCGAAGGTCGCCTGAAGGCGCCCCGGGATGTCGAAGCGGTCCCACCCGGGCATGATCGGCGGGTTCGCCGGGCGGCCGGTGGAGTGTTCGACGGGCCCGGGAACCCCGATGCCGACGGCCAGCAGGTCGTCGATCGTGCGACCCGTTCGCTCGAGCAGTCCGGTGCCGGTTGCGGCGACCCAGCTCAGCACCCGCTCCGGTCCCTCGCTCACGGGGATCGGGGCGGCCTCCTCGGCGAGGATCCGTCCCGTGAGGTCGCTGATGGCGGCGCGCACGTGCGAGGCGCCCACGTCGACGCCGAGCACGACCCGGCCGGATGCCGCGAGGGCGAACTGCGCCGACGGGCGGCCGCCGGTGGAGACCGCGTCGCCGATCGCTCCGACGAGACCGAGTCGCATGAGGGCGTCGATCCGCAGTCCGATGGTGGACCGGGCGAGGCCGGTGATCGCGGCGAGTTCCGTGCGCGTGCGCGGCTTGCCGTCGCGGAGGATCTGGAACAGGTCGCTGGTGGCGGAGGAGCCGAGCGGGTTGACGTGCCCGGATTCGACGGTCATCTCGCCACTTACGTCGGTCATCGCAACATCTAACCAGCATCTTCGGCCGAAGTGCCGCCCTCGCCTAGGCTGACGCCATGACTGCCGGCCCGCTGAGCGCGGAGGAGATCGCCGCCGTTCGAATCGGATACGGGTTCGACGCCCCCGCGCTCGAGATGGGCGCCCTGGTCAACGGCACCCCCCTCCCCGATGTGCCGATCCGCATCCCGCTCGCGATGGTGAATCGCCACGGGCTCGTCGCCGGGGCGACCGGCACCGGCAAGACCAAGACGCTCCAGGTGCTCGCCGAACAGCTCTCGGCCGCGGGCGTGCCGGTCTTCGCCGCCGACATCAAGGGCGACCTCTCGGGCATCGCGACCGCGGGGGAGGCGAGCGAGAAGCTGCTCGAGCGCACGCGCGGCATCGGACAGGACTGGGCGGGCACCGCCACCCCGACGGAGTTCTTCACGCTCGGCGGCCTCGGGTCGGGCGTCCCGATCCGAGCGACGGTGCGCGGCTTCGGGCCGCTGCTCCTGGCCAAGGTGCTCGGGCTCAACGACACCCAGGAGTCGAGTCTCGCCCTCGTGTTCCACTACGCCGCGCAGGCCGAGCTTCCGCTGGTGGATCTCGGTGACCTGCGGAGCGTCCTCACCCACCTCGTCTCGGCCGAGGGCAAGGGCGAGCTCGCCTCTCTCGGCGGGCTGTCGAAGGCGACGGCGGGGGTCATCCTGCGCGAGCTCATCGTCTTCGCCGACCAGGGGGCCGACGTGTTCTTCGGCGAGCCGGCGATCGACCCGGCCGACTTCCTGCGGCTCGCGGCCGACGGCCGCGGGCTGGTGAGCCTGCTCGAGGTCCCGAGCGTGCAGGACAAGCCCGCGCTGTTCTCGACCTTCCTGATGTGGCTGCTCTCGGAGCTGTACCGGGCCCTGCCCGAGGTCGGCGACCTGCCGAAGCCGAAGCTCGTCTTCTTCTTCGACGAGGCGCACCTGCTGTTCCGCGATGCGTCGAAGGACTTCCTCGCGGTCGTGACGCAGACCGTGCGACTCATCCGTTCGAAGGGGGTCGGCATCTTCTTCGTCACCCAGACCCCCAAGGACGTGCCGGGTGACGTGCTGGCGCAGCTCGGCAGTCGCGTGCAGCACCAGTTGCGCGCCCACACCCCCGACGACGCCCGCGCCTTGAAGGCGACGGTGACCACCTACCCGACGTCGGGCTACGACCTCGCCGAAGTGCTCACCACGCTGGCGACCGGGGAGGCGATCGTCACCGTCATGAACGAGGATGGGGCGCCGACGCCCGTGGCCTGGACGAGGCTCCGCGCCCCGCAGGGGTCGATGGCCCCGGCTCCCGCGGCGGCGATCGCGGCCGCGGTGGAGGCCTCTCCGTTGCTGACGCGGTACGGCACCCCGGCGGATCCGGAGTCGGCCCAGGAGATGCTCGCCGAGCGCGTGCGCCGGTCCGCCGCTGCGGTGAGCGAGGCAGCCGTCTCGGCCGCCGCCGAGGCGCGGTCGGCCGAGGCGCAGCGGACCCGGGATGCCGACGCCGAACGCCGCAGGCGGAGCGAGGAGAAGGCTCAGGCGACGGCCGAGGCACGTCGGCGGCGCGAGGCCGAACGCCGATCCGACCGGGTGCGCCGGGAGACCGTCAACGTCGGCGTGCGGGTCGCCCGGGTGATCGTCGACCGCCTGTTCGGACGCGCGCGCTGACCCGTCCGGGTGAGCCGAGGCTCAGGCCATGATCGGCATGCCGAGCAGGGTCATGACCCCGACGGCGATACTGATGCAGGCCGCGATGACGACGAGGAGCAACCCGGCGACGAGCCAGGGTCGGTTCTCGAACCAGTAGGCACTGCCCGGGTAGGCCGCGAAGAACTCGGCGTGGGACATCGGCTCCGGGGCGACCCGCATCGCGACCGGGAGGGCGTCCGCGATGCGCTCGAGATCGCCCGCGTTCCAGAACGTGCCGCGCAGGCGGAACAGCCGACGGCCCACGGCGTCCCGTACCAGGAGCTGAGGCACGGTCTCCGGCGATTGGCCGACGTAGACCGGCACGAGGTCGACCGCGGCGATCGCGCTGAGCGGCACGCGCTCCATCGGGCTGAAGATGCCGCGTCCGCGCAGCTCGCCGTCGGCGACGACGGCGTCGACCGTCAACTGCCGGGCCAAGAGGGCGAGGGAGACGACCACGACGATCGCCTGCGTCACGGCCACCCAGACGCCCTGGCCCCGCGGCACGGCGAACCAGTAGAGCACCGCCGAGATCGGGATCAGCACGACCAGGATCGACACGAGGGCGGACACGAGTAGCGAGCGGCGCGGCACGATGCGCACGGCGGCGTCCTCGGTCACGGGCGTGCTCTCCCCCTGTCGAACAGCCGCGCGGGGCGACTCTGCGGATGCGGTGGTGCGGGCGATGCTGGTAACGCGATCTCGGCGGAGGATGGGGGATTCGAACCCCCGAGGGCTTTCACCCAACACGCTTTCCAAGCGTGCGCCATAGGCCACTAGGCGAATCCTCCTGAGGACCCTCCGCGCACCCGTCAGAGCCCGGTTACCCTTGCTACGTTTCCGTCCTGGGGGAGTTGGCCTGGATGGCGCCACGCGGAGAGCCGTCGACCAGTGTAGGGCCTCCACCTGGAGCCTGGGAGACCATCCGGATCCCGTCGGTCGCGGCGGCTACTCTGGGCTGGTGGTCACCGCCCTCTACCGCCGCTACCGGCCGGAGACGTTCGCCGAGCTGATCGGCCAGTCGCAGGTGACCGATCCGCTGCGCACCGCATTGCGCACCGACCGGGTCAACCACGCCTACCTCTTCTCCGGCCCCCGTGGCTGCGGCAAGACCACGAGTGCGCGCATCCTGGCTCGCTGCCTCAACTGCGCGGAGGGTCCCACCGACACCCCGTGCGGCACCTGCGCGTCGTGTGTCGAACTCGCGCGCGACGGGGGCGGGTCTCTGGATGTCGTGGAGATCGACGCCGCGAGCCACAACGGCGTCGACGACGCCCGCGACCTGCGCGAGCGCGCGGCGTTCGCGCCGGCGCGGGATCGCTACAAGATCTTCATCCTCGACGAGGCGCACATGGTGACCCCGCAGGGTTTCAACGCGCTGCTGAAGCTCGTCGAGGAGCCGCCGGAGCACATCAAGTTCATCTTCGCCACGACCGAGCCCGAGAAGGTCATCGGCACGATCCGCAGCCGCACCCACCACTATCCGTTCCGCCTCGTCCCGCCCGCGCAGATGCTCGACTACGTGCAGAAGATGGCGGCCGACGAGAAGGTCGAGGTGGAGGGCGGGGTGCTTCCGCTGGTCGTCCGCGCGGGCGGAGGCTCGGTGCGCGACACCCTCTCGCTGCTCGATCAGCTCATCGCGGGGTCCGAGGGCGGCACCATCCAGTACGAGCGGGCGGTGGCCCTGCTCGGCTACACGCACGGCGCGCTGCTGGACGAGGTCGTCGACGCGATCGGTGCCCGCGATGCCGCCGGCGTCTTCGCGGCGGTCGATCGCGTCGTTCAGACCGGCCAGGACCCGCGCCGGTTCGTCGAAGACCTCCTCGAGCGGCTGCGCGACCTCATCGTCGTCGCCGCGACCCGGGACGCGGCCTCGGCGGTGTTGCGCGGCGTGCCGCTCGACGAGATCGATCGGATGTCGGCGCAGGCGTCGGCATTAGGTTCGGCCGAGCTGTCGAGGGCGGCGGATGTCGTCAACACGGCGCTCACCGAGATGACGGGGGCGACCTCGCCGCGGCTGCACCTGGAGCTGATGGTCGCCCGCCTGCTCGTGCCGGCGGCCGACGAGTCGGAGCGCGGTGCGCTCGCCCGGGTCGAACGTCTCGAACGTCGGATGGGCATCGACGAGCACCCCTCGATGCGCGCGGTCCCCGATCGTCCTGCCGTGGAGCCCGTCGACATCCGCAGTGCGCGCAGCGCCCGCGAGGAGCCGGCCGAGCCGGCGTCGGAGGCGAGCCCCGCCCCGGCCCCCGACGAGCCTCCGGCGGAAGACCCGACGCCGCCCGATGTGCCGGTCCAGGCCGACCCGCCGCCTGCCGCGCCGGTGACCCTCGCGCAGATCCGCGACGCCTGGCCCGAGATCCTCGAGATCGTCAAGAACTCCAAGCGCAACGCCTGGATGGCGCTGGCCGCATCGACCCCGCGGGCCTACGTCGGCGACGTGCTCACCGTCGCGTTCGCCACCGAGGCCGACGTGGCGTCGTTCAAGCAGCCGCAAGGCCCGGGGGAGAGCGTCAGCGAGCAGTTGCGCGGCGCGATCCACGAGGTGCTCGGGGTGCGGGTGAAGTTCCTCGCCCGCCACGAGGTCGGACCCGAGGGACCGCCCGCCCCCGCCCCTGCCCGAGTCGAGCAGCCTCCGGCCCCGCAGCCCGCGGCGGCCGAGAACCCCCTGCCGCCGGCTCCGGAGTGGAACGTCGTGCCGATCCCGTCGAGCGGCACCGCGGCTCCGACGCCCGCGCCCGGCGCACCGGCTCCCGTGGCCGATCCCGAGCCCGAGGCGAGCTCTCCGGTCGTGGCGCCTCCGGCATCCGCGCCCCCCCCCCCCCCCCCCCCCCCCCCCCCCCCCCCCCCCCCGGCGGCCCCC
>NZ_JBIIAW010000148.1:0-5459 GCF_044239695.1 Pseudolysinimonas sp.
GCAACCCGGGGTGGGTTTCGATACACCGCCTGCGGCGGCACTCAACCCGCGGTGAGGTCAGGCGTCGAGCCGGAGGTTCCAGCCGTGGCGGTCGGGGATGCGACCGTACTGGATGTCGGTCAGCTCCTGCCGCAGCGACATCGCGACGCTCTCACCGTCGGTCGGCGGCATGACCACCGACACGCTCTCGCCCTTGAGCTCCGCGATCGGCGTGACGACCGCCGCGGTGCCGCAGGCAAACGCCTCGACGATCTCCCCCGAGGCGACCCCGTCGATCCACTCCTGGAGCGTGACCTTGCGCTGCTCGGTGCGGAGCCCACGGTCGCGACCCAGCTGCAGGATCGAGTCGAGGGTGATCCCTTCGAGGATGCTGTCGCTCTCGGGCGTGATGAGCCGACCGTCCTGGGTGACGAGCACGACGTTCATGCCGCCGAGCTCCTCGAGGTACACGCCGTCGCCGTCGAGGAAGAGCACCTGCGCACAGCCGTGCTCGTACGCCTCCGCCTGGGCGACCAGGCTCGACGCGTAGTTGCCGCCGGTCTTCGCCGCCCCCGTGCCGCCCTTGCCGGCGCGGGCGTACTCGGTCGAGAGCCAGATCGAGACCGGGGTCACCCCGCCGCTGAAGTACGCTCCGGCCGGGCTGGCGATGAGGTAGTACTCCACCTTGTTCGCCGGACGCACGCCGAGGAACGCTTCCTTGGCGAAGATGAACGGCCGGAAGTAGAGGCTCGTCTCGGGAGCCGTCGGCACCCAGTCGGCGTCGACGGCGATGAGCTGGCGCAGCGAGTCGAGGAAGTACTCCTCGGGCAGCTCCGGCAGCGCGAGACGCTTCGCCGAACGTCGGATGCGGGCGGCGTTCGCGTTCGGGCGGAAGGTCCAGATCGAGCCGTCGGCGTGACGATAGGCCTTGAGCCCCTCGAAGACCTCCTGGCCGTAGTGCAGCACCGCGGCGGCCGGGTCGAGGGAGATCGGGCCGTACGGCTGCACGCGCGGACGGTGCCAGCCGCCGCGCTCCGACCAGCAGATGTCGACCATGTGGTCGGTGAAGAACTTGCCGAAGCCGGGGTCGGCGAGGATCTCGGCCCGCGCCTCGGCCGACTTCGCGGCGTCGTTGCGGACCACGTGCCACAGCAGGTCGGGCGTCGCCATGGGGAGGAGGTTGATCGTCATGAGTGCTCCGTGAGGTAGAGGTCTAGTTTGCGCCCAGTCGGGCGAGGATGGCAGAGCCGACCTCGTCCGTGGTGCGGGGGTGCGATCCTCGTTCGGCGAGATCCGCCGTCACCGCCGCGTCGACCCGTCGGGCCGCCTCCGGCAGACCGAGGTGGTCGAGCAGGAGGGCGGTCGAGAGGATGGCCGCCGTGGGATCGGCTTTCCGCTGTCCCGCGATGTCGGGAGCCGAACCGTGTACCGGCTCGAACATCGAGGGGAACGCACCGTCGGGGTTGATGTTGCCCGAGGCCGCCAGACCGATCCCGCCGCTGATAGCGCCGGCCAGATCGGTGAGGATGTCGCCGAAGAGGTTGTCTGTGACGATCACGTCGAACCTAGCAGGATCGGTGACCAGGAAGATGGTCGCGGCATCGACGTGGAGGTAATCCCAGACCACGTCGGGATGATTGGCCGCCTCCGCTTCGACGGCCCGCGCCCACAGGCTTCCGGCGTGCACGAGCACGTTGGTCTTGTGCACGAGCGTGAGCTTGCGGCGGCGCTTCTCGGCGAGATCGAACGCGTAGCGCACGACCCGCTCGACGCCGAACGCCGTGTTGACGCTGACCTCGTTGGCGATCTCGGCGGGGGTGCCCACCCGGATGCTCCCGCCGTTGCCGACGTACGGCCCCTCGGTGCCCTCCCGCACGACGACGAAGTCGACGTCGCCCGGGTTCGCGAGCGGGCTCGTGACCGACGGGAAGAGCTTCGTCGGGCGCAGGTTGACGTAGTGGTCGAAGGCGAAGCGCAGCTTGAGCAGCAGGCCGCGCTCGATGATGCCGCCCGCGAGCCGCGGGTCGCGCGGGTCGCCGCCGACGGCACCCAGCAGCATGACCTCGTGGCGGGCGAGCGCGGCCAGATCGTCGTCGCCGAGGATGACCCCGGTTTCGAGGAAGTGCCGCGCGCTGAACGGGTATTCCGTCGTGCGCAGCTTGGCGTCGTCGCCGAGTGCCGCGGTGAGCACGGCGACCGCCTGCTCGACGACCTCCGGTCCGATTCCGTCGCCGGGGATGAGGGCCAGGTCGATCTCGCGGGTCACGCCCGCCAGCTTATTCGGGGGCGCTGTGCCGCGAGACCGCGTCAGGCGCGATGCGCCTGCACGCGTCGCGGCGCCGTCGCGACCAGCACCACCCCGAGCAGCACCGCGAGCAGACCCGCCACCCCGGCGATCGCACTCGGCTCGGAGCCCGTGGCTGCGAGGGTCGGGAGCCCGCCTGCGGCGCCGCCGCCCGAGTCGGGCAACGACAGGGTCGGCAGCGGCAATCCGGTGTTGACCTGCACCGCGAGGCTGTAGCCCGTCCAGCCGCCGATGTCGTCGCGAAGGGTCCCCGCGCCACCGGCTCCGAGGTCGTTGTAGAAGGCACCGTGGCCGGTGTTCCAGTACATCGACGTGGCGTCGGCATCGGTGCCGACGGTCGGAGCGGCGACGAGCCCGACGTTGAGCGAATCGTAGGGTCCGGTCACACCGCGCGGAGAGGCCCCGTAGCTCTGGGTGTCGTACGCGACGGTGACGATGATGCGGTCGGGCAAGGTCAGGATCAGGCTGCTGAAGTCGAAGTCCGCCGTGAACGCGAAGCCGTTGCTGCAGGTGCTCGTGGTCGCGTCGAACCAGGTCGTGCCGCCGTTGCAGTTCGTCGGATCGGCCGACGGGCGGAACGGGATCGTCACGGTCTGCGTCACCGTGCCGAGCAGCGCGCCCGGGAGACCGCCCGTGCCTTCGGCATAGACGTTGACGGTGATCGGGTGCGTCCAGGTGGCTCCCGGCGTGGTCACGCAGGTGGCGCCACCCCCGGTCTCGCACGCCCAGTCGACGAGTCCGATCACGACGTTGTCGAGCTCGCGAGCGCCGGCGGCCAACTCGATGAGATCACCGAACTCCACCGTCTGCGTCGCCTGGTAGCCGAGGCTCGGCATCGAGGGTGGCAGCGGGCTCGTGATGCCGTCGTAGGTCGGCGCGACGGCCGCCTGCGCCGACCCCGCGTTCCAACTCTGGGCGGCGAGCAGCGCCAGCACGGCGAGAAGCGCGAGGAGAAGGCGGGATGCGACGCGGGAGACGACAGTCATGCGAATTCCGTTCGGGGGCACGGAGGCGCTGGCGAGAGCTCGGGTGACCCTCGTCCGGGGGATGCCTGATCGGGACCGAACCTAGCGGCATCCGCGTACGGCGCGCACGACTGCCCGGGGACCCGGGTACCCCGGTCCCGTCCGGTCAGGCCTCGACGATCTCGATCGCGCGCAGGCTCGTCGCCTCGATCGCGACCGCGATGCGCTCCAGCACGTCGTCGGGCACCGGCGAGTCGACGGTGAGCACGCTGAGCGCCTCGCCGCCCGCGCTCTGGCGGGCGATCTGCATGCCGGCGATGTTGACGTTCGCGTCGCCGAGCTCCCGACCGTAGGTGGCGACGATCCCGGGGCGGTCCTCGTAGGTCATCAGGATGAGGTGGTCGGCCAGCGGCACCTCGATGTCGTAGCCGTTCAGCGCGATGATCTTCTGCGCGAGCTTCGTGCCGGCGAGCGTGCCGGCGACCTCGACGACCGAGCCGTCGGCGAGCACGCCGCGCAGCGTCGTGGTGTTGCGGTAGTCGACGCTCTCCTCATTCACCGTGAGCGTCGAGGTGATCCCGCGCTGCTCGGCGAGCACGGGGGCGTTGACGTAGGACACGTTCTCGGTGACCTGATTGGTGAAGTAGCCCTTGAGCGCCGCGAGCCGGTAGACGCTGACGTCGTACGCGGCCAGTTCGCCGCGCACCTCGACCTCGAGGCTGGTGAGCGCCCCGTGGCCGGCCACGCCCGCCAGCACCTGTCCGAGCTTCTCGACGAGGGCGATGCCCGGGCGCACGAACGGGTCGATGACGCCGCCCGCGACGTTGACGGCATCCGGAACCAGGTCGCCCTCGAGCGCCTGCTTCACGCTCAACGCGACCGAGACGCCCGCCTTCTCCTGCGCCTCGTCGGTCGAGGCGCCGAGGTGCGGCGTGACGACGATGTTGGGCAGGCTGAGCAGCTTCTTCTCGACGGGCGGCTCGGCGACGAAGACATCCAGTCCCGCTCCGGCGATCTCGCCCGCGACGAGCGCGTCGTAGAGCGCGTCTTCGTCGATGAGTCCGCCACGCGCGACGTTGACCACGTAGGCCGACGGCTTCATGCGCTTGAGCTGCGCGGTCGAGATCATGCCGGTCGTCTCGGCGGTCTTCGGCATGTGGATGGTGACGAAGTCGGAAACGCTCAGCAGCTCGTCGAGGCTCAGCAGGGTCGCGCCGAGCTGCTGCGCCCGGGTCGCGGTGATGTAGGGGTCGTAGGCGACGATCTCGACGCCGAACGCCTGCAACCGGGCCGCGATCAGGGCGCCGATGCGGCCGAGGCCGATGATGCCGACGGTCTTCTCGAACAGCTCGGTGCCGGTGTACTTGGAGCGCTTCCACTCCCCCGCAGCGAGCGACGCGTGCGCCGCCGGGATGTGCCGGGCGAGGCTCAGGATGTGGCCGATCGTCAGTTCCGCGGCGCTGATGATGTTGGATGTCGGCGCGTTGACGACCATCACGCCGGCTTCGGTCGCGGCCTTGATGTCGACGTTGTCGAGTCCGACGCCGGCGCGGGCGACGACCTTGAGCGCGGGTGCGGCGGCGAGCGCCTCGGCGTCGATCTGGGTCGCGGAGCGGATGAGCACGGCGTCGGCCGTCGCCAGCGCGGCGAGCAGCGCCTTCCGATCGGTGCCGTCGACGTTCCGCACGTCGAAGTCGGGACCGAGCGCTTCGACGGTGGCGGGAGAGAGTTCTTCGGCGATCAGGACGATCGGCTTGGCCACGAAGTAGTCCTTCAGGGTCGGGCGCCGGGAGGGAGGCGGGGCGCGGGCCCGAGTTTACCGAGTGCGACCATGGAGTCATGGACGCACTTCATACGGCGCAACTCGTGCTGCGAGTCGTCCTCGCGGCGGTGTTCGCGTTCATGGGCGTGCTGCACTTCGTGCCGCCGGTCGCCCGCGGGATGCGGGCGATGATCCCGCCGCCGCTGCGGCGTCCGGGCTGGCCGGCCGCACTCGTGGTGATCACCGGGGTGTGCGAAATCGCGGGTGCCGCAGGCCTGCTCGTGCCGTGGGACGGTGTGCGGCTCGCCGCCGGGATCTGCCTCGTCGTCTTCCTCGTCGCGGTCTTCCCGGCGAACGCCTACGCCGCGCGCGACCCGGAGCGCTTCGGCCGCACCGCGGTCCCGTTCTGGCCGCGTCTCGCGGGCCAGGTGGCGCTCATCGGCCTCGT